>NZ_AP018560.1:1885000-2212500 GCF_003967035.1 Aerosticca soli
TCGCCGGGTTGCGGCTCAACGCGGCCTTGCGGGTGAGCGGGTTGTAGGCAAGACCGGAGAGATCCTGCAGTTCGAGCCCGTACCGGCGCAGCAGCCTGGCCAGCTCCGAGGGCTTCAAGAACCTGGCGTAATGGTGGGTGCCGCGCGGCAGCAGCTTGAGCACATATTCGGCGCCGAGGATCGCCGCGCCGAAAGCAAGCGGCGTGCGGTTCAGGGTGGACATGAAGAGCCAGCCGCCGGGCCGCAGCAGAGCGGCCAGATCGGCCACCAGCGCGGCCGGGTCGGGCACGTGTTCGACGAGTTCCATGCAGCACACCGCGTCGAAACCGGCCGGCTCGGCGCGCGCGAGCTCGCTGGAGGATTGCACGCGGTAATCGACCTTGAGCCCGGACTCGTGCAGATGCAGTCGCGCGACCTCGATCACCCGCTCGCCACGATCGATGCCGACCACCTCGGCGCCGGCGCGGGCCAGCGCCTCGCTCAAGAGCCCGCCGCCGCAGCCGACGTCGGCCACCCGCGCGCCGCGCAGATCCACGTGTGCGGCGATGTAATCGAAACGCACCGGGTTGAGATCGTGCAGCGGGCGCGATTCGCCGTCCGGGTCCCACCAGCGGGCGGCCAGTTCGCCGAAGCGGGCGATCTCGGCCGGATCGGCGTTGTCGAGGACGAGGGTCATGGCTTTCTCCAAACCTTGAGACGGAACCGCGCCGGCGGCCCGAATGTTTGCATCCTTGACCGGACGGTCACGGCAGGGTCGATAAGTTTTTCAGCAAATCCATCCATGGCGAGGGTCAATCCATGAACAAGCGTAGCTCCATCGCCCTGCTGCTGGCGCTCGGTGCCCTGAACGGGCTGCCGCAGGCGGCGCAGGCCCAGCAAAAGCGCGTCGTCTGCGAGGACGTGCAGGTCAAACACACCGATTCGGGCGACAAGAACCGTATCGCCGGCACCGCGATCGGCGCGGCGGCGGGCGGCCTGGTCGGCCACCAGATCGGCGGCGGCACCGGCAAGACCCTGGCCACCGTCGGCGGTGCGGTGGCCGGTGGCGTGGTCGGCAACAAGGTGCAGAAATCGCATCAGGACGCAAACGCCACCTACACCACCGAGCGCCGCTGCCACGAAGTCGAGGACTGACCGGCGGCAAAGCGCCTGCCAGGCCCATCAGGTGCGTGCGGTCTCGCCGCCACGCAGGACCTTGGGCAGCGCGAAGGTGATCGTCTCCGGCTCGCCATCGAGCTCGCGCACGCCGGTCGCGCCCCACGACGCGAGCCTGGCGATCACCTCGCGCACCAGTTTCTCCGGCGCCGAGGCGCCGGCGGTCAGGCCGATCCGCGAGACGCCCTCGAGCCAGCCGCGCTCGATGTCTTCCGCGCCGTCGATGAGATGGGCGCGCACGCCTTCCTTCTCGGCCAGTTCGCGCAGGCGATTGGAGTTGGAGCTGTTCACCGAACCCACCACCAGCACCAGCTCGGTCTGCGCGGCCAGCCTGCGCACGGCGTCCTGGCGGTTCTGCGTGGCGTAGCAGATGTCGTCCTTGCGCGGCCCCTCGATGGCCGGGAAACGCGCACGCAGCGCCGCGATGATGGCGCGGGTATCGTCCACCGACAGCGTGGTCTGGGTCACGTAGGAGAGCCGCTCGGGATCGCGCACCACGAGGCGGGCGACGTCCTCGACCGACTCGACCAGCAGGATCTCGCCCGCATGGCGCGCGTCCCACTGGCCCATGGTGCCTTCCACTTCCGGGTGGCCGGCATGACCGATCAGCACCACGCTGCGGCCGAGCCGACCGAGCCGCGCCACCTCCATGTGCACCTTGGTCACCAGCGGACAGGTGGCGTCGAACACCTTGAGCCCGCGCCGCGCCGCCTCCTCGCGCACCGCCTGCGGCACGCCGTGGGCGCTGAAGATCAGCGTGGCGCCATCGGGCACCTCGGCCAGATCCTCGACGAAGACCGCCCCGGCAGCGCGCAGGCGATCGACCACGTGACGGTTGTGCACGACCTCGTGGCGCACGTAGATCGGCGCGCCGAAGGCTTCCAGCGCGCGCTCGACGATGGCGATGGCGCGATCCACGCCGGCGCAGAAGCCGCGCGGATTGGCAAGCAGGATGTCCATGACGCAATTATCGCACGCCCTTGTGCGTGCGCCCGCCGCGCCAGCCGAACACGAACAGCGCCACCGCGCCCACGGTGATCGCGCAATCGGCCAGGTTGAAGACCGGATAGCTCCACTGGCGGTAGTGCACGTGGATGAAATCGGTGACCTGGCCCAGCCGCCAGCGGTCGATCAGGTTGCCGACCGCGCCGCCGATGATGAGTGCGAGCGGCAGCGCGGTGCGCCAGTCGCGGCGCGGCGTGCGCACGAGCCAGAGGACGAGCGCCACGCCGATCGCCAGCGCCAGGGCGATGAAGAACCAGCGCTGCCAGCCGGAACCCGCGGCAAGAAAACTGAACGCCGCGCCGGTATTGAAGGCGAGCGTCCAGTCGAGCAGGCCGGGAATCACCGGCCGCGTGGTGCCGAGCGGCTGCAGGGCGGTGAGCGCCCAGTGCTTGCTGCCCTGGTCGAGCGCCACCACCAGCGCGGAGAGCGCCAGCCAGGGCAAGGCGTTGGACGGCATCCGCATGCGTTTTAGAACCAGTGCCGGGTTTCGCCCGGACCTTCGACATTGCCGACACAGCGGCTGCACAGCTGCGGATGGCGCGGGTCGCTGCCCACGTCCGGACGGTGGTGCCAGCAACGCACGCACTTGGCCGCCGTGCTCGGCGCGGCCGCGACCCAGACTTCGCCCTCGCCCAGTTCCGCGCGGACGGCGTCGGTGGGCGGCGCGGCGAGCGGCTGCAGATGCACCTCGGAGGTGATGAAGAAAAAGCGCAGCTCCGCCGCCGCCGGCGCCAGCCGGGCCAGCGTGGCCGGATCGGCATGCACGCTGAGTTCCGCATCGAGCGCGGCGCCGATCCGCTCGGCCTTGCGCAGCGGCTCCAGCGCCCGCGTGGCCGCCTCGCGGATGGCCAGCAGATCGGCCCACCAGCGTCGCCGCTCGGGCGTGCCCTCGGTGGCGGCGAGGCCTTCGTACCAGGTCTCGAACAGCACGCTCGCCCCGCGCGTGCCGGGCAGGTGCCGCCAGATTTCCTCGGCGGTGAAGGCGAGCACCGGCGCCAACCAGCGCACCAGCGCCTCGGCGATGCGGTACATCGCGCTCTGCGCGCTGCGCCGGCCGTGGCTGTCGGTCGGCATGGTGTAGAGCCGGTCCTTGGTGATGTCCAGATACAGCGCACCCATGTCGTTGGTGCAGAAGTTCTGCACCCGCGCGATGACTTCCGGAAAGTCGTAGCGCTCGTAGGCGGCGGTCACCGCCTGCTGCACGTCGAAGGCCTGCTGCACGGCCCAGCGGTCGAGGGCGAGGCCATCGCCGACCGCGACGAGATGCGTGGCCGGATCGAAGCCGTCGAGATTGCCGAGCAAAAAGCGGGCGGTGTTGCGGATGCGCCGGTAGCTGTCGCTGACGCGCTTGAGGATTTCCTCCGACAGCGACATCTCGTTGCGGTAATCGGTGGAGGCCACCCACAGGCGCAGGATGTCCGCGCCCAGGCGGTCCATGATGTCCTGCGGCTCGATGCCGTTGCCGAGCGACTTGGACATCTTGCGGCCCTGCGCATCCACGGTGAACCCATGGGTGAGCAGCTGCCGGTAAGGCGGCCGGCCATCCAGCATCGAGGCGGTGAGCAGCGAGGAATGGAACCAGCCGCGGTGCTGGTCCGAGCCTTCCAGGTACAGGTCGGCCGGAAAGCGCAACACGTGGGCATGCGAGCCGCGCAGCACGTGCCAGTGGGTGGTGCCCGAATCGAACCACACGTCCAGGGTGTCGCGGTTCTTCTCGTAATGCTCGGCCTCCTCGCCCAGGAGCTCGCGCGGATCCAGGCTCTGCCAGGCCTCGATGCCGCCCCGCTCCACCCGTTGGGCGACCGCCTCCAGAAGTTCGTCCGTGCGCGGATGCAGCTCGCCGGTTTCCTTGTGCACGAAAAACGCCATCGGCACGCCCCACTGGCGCTGGCGCGAGAGCGTCCAGTCCGGCCGTTCGGCGATCATGCCCTGCAGGCGCTGCTTGCCCCAGGCGGGGAAGAACTCCGTCGCCTCGACGCCTTCCAGCGCGGTCTGGCGCAGGGTCTTGCCGCCGTCGCGGGGCGCGATGTCCATGCCGGCGAACCATTGCGACGTGGCGCGGTAGATGATCGGCGTCTTGTGCCGCCAGCAATGCATGTAGCTGTGGGTGTAGGCCTCGCGATGCAGCAGTGCGCCTGCGCGTTCGAGCGCGTCGGCGATCAGCGGGTTGGCCTTCCACAGGAACATCCCGCCGAACAGCGGCAGCCAGGAGGCATACACGCCATTGCCCATCACCGGGTTCAGGATGTCGGCATCGGCCATGCCGTGGGCCTTGCAGGAGAGGAAGTCCTCCACGCCATAGGCCGGCGCCGAATGCACGATGCCGGTGCCGGTGTCCAGGGTCACGTAGTCGGCCAGATAGACCGGCGCGGTGCGCGCGTAGCCGGGATCGACCTCGTAAAGCGGATGGCGAAAGCGCAGTTCGGCCAGCGCCCGGCCGGGCGCGGTGGCGAGCACGTGACCGGTGAGTCCGTAGCGGGCAAGGCACGGCTCGACCCGGGCCGCGGCCAGGATCAGCAGGCCGTGCGGGGTTTCCACCAGGGCGTAGTCATGATCCGGGTGCGCATTGAGCGCCTGGTTGGCCGGGATCGTCCACGGCGTGGTGGTCCAGATCACGATCGCGCCGCGCGCCGACGGCAACCCGGCAAGCCCGAAGGCCCGGGCCACGGCGGCAGGATCGTCGAAGGCGAAGGCCACGTCGATGGCGATGTCGGTCTTGTCCTCGTATTCCACCTCGGCCTCGGCCAGCGCCGAACCGCAGTCGAAGCACCAGTTGACCGGCTTCAGGCCGCGATAGACGTAACCCTTGCGCATGATCGCGGCCAGGGCGCGGATCTCCCCGGCCTCGTTGCCGGGCGCCATGGTGAGGTAGGGGTTTTCCCAGTCACCGAGCACTCCCAGCCGCTTGAAATCGGCCTTCTGCTTGGCGATCTGCTCGGTCGCGTAGGCGCGCGCCCTCGCCTGCACCTCGGCGGCGGGCAGGCCCTTGCCGTATTGCTTCTCGATCTGGATCTCGATCGGCATGCCATGGCAATCCCAGCCCGGCACGTAGGGCGCATGGAAGCCCGCCAGCAGCTTGGATTTGACGATGACGTCCTTGAGGATCTTGTTGATCGCATGGCCCAGGTGGATCGTGCCATTGGCGTAGGGCGGGCCGTCGTGCAGCACGAACAGGGGCCGGCCGGCGGTCTTTTCCTGGATGCGCGCATAAAGATCCATGCGTTCCCATTCGGCAAGCCAGGCCGGCTCGCGCCTGGGCAGATCGCCGCGCATCGGAAAGTCGGTCTGCGGCAGGTTGATGGTGTACTTGTAATCCTGGCTCATGGCTCGAGGCTTGAAAGGGCGATAAAAGGCTTTGAAAAACGAAACGCTCGGGGCAAAAGGCTCAGGCCTCGGCCAGACGCGGATTCATCCCCAGGATCTCGCGGGCACGGCGCGCGTCGACGTCCATTTGCGCCTTGAGCGACTCCAGGTCGTCGAAGCGCTGCTCGTCGCGCAGCTTGGCGACGAATTCCACCGCCATGCGCTGACCGTACAGGTCGCCGTCGAAATCGAACAGATGCACTTCGAGCAGCGGCCGCGCGACCTGGTTCACCGTCGGACGCACGCCCAGGCTCGCCACGGCCGGCCAGCTGCAAGGGCTCTGGCCAAGACCCACGCGCACGGCAAAGATGCCCTGTACCGGACTCACCCGCCGGCCCAGCGCGATGTTGGCGGTGGGAAACCCGAGCGCCCGACCCAGCCGGTTGCCGTGGCCGACCCGGCCGGTGATCACGAACGGGTGGCCGAGCAATTCGGCGGCACCCGAGCATTCCCCGGCGGCGAGCAGGGCACGGATGCGGCTGGCCGAGATGCGCGCGCCGTTCATGGTGACCGGCGGCATCACCCGGGTGGCAAAACCCCATTGCGCGCCCAGCCGCTCGAGCATGGCCACGTCGCCGCGGCGGGCATGGCCGAAACGGAAATCCCCGCCCACCCACACCTCGCGCGCGGCGAGCCGGTGCACCAATACCTGCTGCACGAAATCCTCGGCGGACATCGCGCTCAAGCGGGCGTTGAAGCGCAGCAGCAACGTGTGCGCGATGCCGGCGGCGGCCAGACCTTCCAGCTTGTCGCGCACGCCGGAAAGCCGCGGCAGCGGCGCGGGCGAAAAAAAGGCACGCGGCAACGGCTCGAAACTCACCACCGCCGGCAGGCAGCCGGTCGCCTGCGCGCGCTCGCACACCTGCGCCAGCAGCATCCGATGGCCACGGTGCAGGCCGTCGAAAGCGCCGATCGCCACGATGCTGCCGCCGGGTGCCAGGCCAGGCCCGGCAAGGTCCCGGGAGAGTCTCATCATCCGCCGAGTATAGTCAGGCACCGCGCAGTTCGCGTAGTTTGAAGCCGCCAGCGAACAGCGCCAGCGCATACGTCGCGGCACCGCCGCCGACCAGCACGGCCAGGCGGACGACACGCCAGGCGGTGGGAATGGCCGTCCAGTCCGGCCACCACCAGCGACCGGCCAGGAGCACGCCACTCATCGCCAGACAAGCCAGCGCCACGCGCAGCAGGTGGCGCGCCCAGCCGGGCTCGCGCCGATAGACGCCCGCCTGCTTGAGACCCCGCCAGAGCAGCCAGAGGTTGAGATAGCTCGCACTGGCGCTGGCCAGACCGAGCGCCATGTGCAGGCCGGGCACCGCCGCGACCGCCTGCAGCCACGGCAGCCGATGCTGGGCAGGGGTTGCCCACCAGGCAAACAGTGCGGCCAGAAAGAGGAAATTGAGCGCCATGTTGGCGACCAGCGCGGCCACGCCGGCGTGCACCGGCGTGCGCGTGTCCTGCCGCGCGTAGAACGCCGGCAGCAAGACCTTGACCAGCGCGAAGGCCGGCAGACCGAAGCTGAGGGCGCTGATCGACAGCGTCGCCATGCGGGTGTCGAACGCCGTAAACCGACCATGCTGGAACAGCGTGGCCACCATCGGCTCGGCCAGCAGCAACAGGCCGAACATCGCCGGCACCGCGATCAGCAGCGCGGTGCGCAGCCCCCAGTCCAGCGCCCTGGAAAAGCCCTCATGATCGGTGGCCACGTGATGGCGCGACAGCGAAGGCAGGATCACGGTGCCGAGCGCCACGCCGAATACGCCGAGCGGCAGCTCCAGGAAGCGGTCGGCCTGCGACAGCCAGCTCTGCGCGCCGGTGATGAGATAGGCGGCGATCACCGTATCGAGCAGCAGATTGATCTGCGCGATCGACGAGCCGAACAGCGTCGGCACCATCAGCCGCAGGATCCGGCGCACGTCCGGATGCCGCCACCCCCAGCGCGGCCAGGTCAGCAGATCGAGCCCGTGCAATGCCGGCAGCTGGAACAACAGCTGCAGCACGCCGGCGGCGAGCACCGCCCAGCCCATCGCCAGGATCGGCGGATCGAACCGGCGCGACAGCCACAGCGCGCCGGCGATCATGCACAGGTTGAGGATCACCGGCGTGATCGCCGGCAGCGCGAAGCGATGGAAACTGTTGAGCACGCCACCGGCCAGCGCGGTCAGCGACACGAACAGCAGGAAGGGAAAGGTGAGCCTGAGCAGGCGCGTGGTCAGCGCGAGCTTCTCCGGCGAACCGGCGGCGCCCTGCGCGAACAGCGAGGCCACCTGCGGCGCGAAGATCATGCCGAGCGCGGTCACCACCAGCAGCACGCCACCGAGGGTGCCAGCCACGCGGGACAGGAGCTCCTTCAGCCGCGCGGGGTCGCCTTGCGCCTTGACCTCGGTGAACACCGGCACGAAGGCCGTGGAGAACGAGCCCTCGGCGAACAGCCGGCGCATGAAATTGGGAATGCGAAAAGCCACCCAGAAGGCGTCGGTCGCCGCATTGGCGCCGAAAGCCGTGTTGATCGAGATGTCGCGCACCAGACCGAGCACGCGCGAGATCATGGTCATGCTGCTGAAGGAAAGCAGCCCGCGAAACAGGCTCGGAGTCTTCATGTCCGGGAAGGGCCCGCCGATGGCGCTCGAAACGCGCTAGTCTGACAGGCCGCGCCGCATCGCGGCAGCTCCCCGGGCGCCGGCATTGACGCCACGTTCTGGCCCTCGCATAATTGGCGGCCTTTTTCCAGCCAGTCATTTTCTTTTTTGGAGTTTCCGCCTTGGCCAACATCAAGTCCGCGAAGAAGCGCGCGCGCCAGTCCGAGCAGCGCCGCCTGCGCAACGTCAGCGCCCGCTCCATGGTGCGCACCGCGATCAAGAAGGTCGTCAAGGCCATCGAGGCCAAAGACAAGGCTGCCGCCACGGAAGCTTTCGCCGCCGCCCAGCCGGTGATGGATCGCTACGCCGCCCGCGGCCTCATCCACAAGAACAAGGCCGCCCGGCACAAGAGCCGCCTCACCGCCAGGATCCGCGCGCTGGGCTGAAAACGCGCGCGCCCTGCCTCGGAAAAAGCCGGCCCAAGCGAGCCGGCTTTTTTCTTGGGGTAACGCTTGGGCCGTGCAGGCAGCCCGCGCCGGGCGATGTCCATCACCGCCACGACGCGAACTTCTCAGCGCAACCCAGTCTCGTTGCGGGCGATGACGATGCGTTGGATCTCGCTGGTGCCTTCGTAGATCTCGGTGATCTTGGCGTCGCGGAAATAGCGCTCCAGCGGCAGCTCCTTCGAGTAGCCCATGCCGCCGTGGATCTGCACCGCCTGGTGGGTGATCCACATCGCCGCTTCGGAGGCGGTGAGCTTGGCCACCGACGCCTCGGTACCGAAGCGCCCGCCGCCCAGCTCCGCCTCGGCCTTGGCCCAGGCCGCACGCAGGGTGAGCAGCAGCGCCGCGTCGAGCCGGCACTTCATGTCGGCGATCTTGCCCTGGATGAGCTGGAAGCTGCCGATCGGCTGGCCGAACGCCTTGCGGGCGCGCGCCCATTGCAGCGAGGCCTCGTAGGCGGCGCGGGCGATGCCCACCGCCTGCGAGGCGATGCCGATGCGGCCGGCGTCGAGCACGCCCATGGCGATGGAAAAGCCCTTGCCCTCCGGGCCGAGCAGGTCTTCCTTCGGGCAGACATAGTCGTGCAGCTCGATCTCGCAGGTGGCGGAAGCGCGGATGCCGAGCTTGGGTTCGACCTTGCCGGCGTGGAAGCCCGGCCGCTGCGTGTCGATGATGAAGGCCGACACGCCCTTGGCGCCGATGCCCGGCGTGGTGATCGCGAACAACACGATGTAGCGCGCCACGGAGCCGGAAGTGATCCAGCTTTTCTTGCCGTTGATCACCCAGTCGCCATCGGCATTGCGGGTGGCACGGGTATGCATGTTGGAGGCATCCGAGCCGGACTGCGGCTCGGTCAGCGCATAGGCGCCGATCGCCTCGCCCTGCGCGATCGCACGCACGTACTGCTGCTTCTGTGCCTCCGTGCCGTGCTTGAGGATGCCGTTGCAGAACAGCGAATTGTTCACGCTCATCACGGTGGCGTGCGCGGCGTCCGCGGCGGCGATCTCGATCATCGCCAGCACGTAGGCGACCGGGTCCATGCCGGCGCCGCCATATTCGTGTGGCACCTCGATGCCCATCAGGCCGAGCTGGCCCATCTCGCGCATGGTTTCCAGCGGGAACTCGCCCTTGGCATCGAGCTCGGCGGCGATCGGCGCGATGCGCCTGCGGGCGAAATCGCGGGCCACGGCCTGGATGGCCAGCTGGTCATCGGTGAAACGAAAATCCATCGGGCGGCTCCGCAACGCAAAGGGCCGCGCATTCTAGCCCGCCGCGGCGGGCGCTCCTGGTGCAACTGCAGCATACGGCGGTCCGGTCGTCGGCTTGGCTTGACGCCGGTCGGCCCGCGCCCGTAGCCTTGTCATCTTTCAATCGCGATAAATGGATACATAGGTGGATCTTTCCGCCGCCTCCAACCTGCTGCGCCTGCTCGCCGACCCCACCCGGGTGCGCCTGCTCGCCCTGCTCGAGGGCGAAGAGCTCACCGTCGCCGAACTGGCGGCGGTGCTGCAACTGGCGCAGCCGCGCGTGTCCACGCATCTGGCCAAGCTCAAGGAAGCCGGTCTGGTGCGCGACCGCCGCGCCGGCGTGTCCGCTTATTACCGCGCCAACCACGAGGCGGACGGCTCGACGCAGACGCTGCTGCGCTCGCTGCGCGGCTGTGTCGACGACGCGCTGCTGCGCGAGGATGCCGAACGCCTGCCCGGCGTGCTCGCCCAGCGCGCTCGCGCCGAAGGCTGGGCCGACACCGTGGCCGGCGACATGGAGCGGCATTATTCCCCGGGGCGCACCTGGGAAACCCTGGCCCGCGCGCTGCTGCAGCTCCTGGAAACCGGCGACGTGCTCGACATTGCCTCGGGCGACGGCATCACCGCCGAGCTGCTGGCTCCGCATGCGCGTTCGATCGTCTGCGTGGATTCCAGCCCGCGCGTGGTGGAGGCGGCCAGCCGTCGCCTGCAGGCATTCGCCAACGTCGAAGTCCGCCAGGGCGACATGCACGCGCTCGAACTCGGCGAACGGCGTTTCGATCTGGTGCTGATGCTGCACGCGCTGACCTATGCCGAGCGTCCCGCGCAGGCGGTGGCCGAGGCTGCGCGCTGGCTGCGGCCGGGCGGCCGCCTGCTCGCCGTAACCCTGGGCCGGCACGACCATCGCGCCGTGGTCGAGCCGTTCGATCATCGCAACCTGGGCTTCAGCGTGCGCGAACTGGAGGGCCTGGCCACGGCGGCCGGCCTGCAGGTGAGCAGTTGTCGCCGACTGAGCCGCGAGCGCAAGGTACCGCATTTTGAAGTGAACAGCCTGCTCGCCCATCGACCGTGAGAAAGCACCCATGACCGCCCTGCCCTGGCTGTATCCCGACCGCGTGCGGCGCCTCGAGGAGGCCCTGTGCACGCGCATCCTGGTCTTGGACGGCGCGATGGGCACGATGCTGCAAGCCCACCACCTGCAGGAAGCGGATTTCCGCGGCCAGCGCTTCGCCGCCGAACATACCGGACACCCAGGCTGCGAGCTCAAGGGCGACAACGATCTGCTCAATCTGACCCGGCCCGAGCTGGTGCGCGACATCCATGCCGCCTATCTCGCTGCCGGCGCCGACCTCGTCGAGACCAATACCTTCAACGCCACCCGGCTCAGCCAGGCCGACTATCACCTGGAAGAGCTGGCCTACGAGCTCAATCTCGCCGGCGCCCGCATCGCCCGCGAGGCCTGTGCGGCCGCCGAGGCGCGTACGCCGGACAAGCCGCGGTTCGTCGTCGGCGTGCTCGGCCCGACCAGCCGCACCGCCTCGCTGTCGCCGGACGTCAACGATCCCGGCTACCGCAACGTCACCTTCGAAGAGCTGCGGCTCAACTATGCCGAGGCCCTGCGCGGGCTGATCGAGGGTGGCGCCGAGCTCATCATGGTCGAGACCATTTTCGACACGCTGAACGCCAAGGCCGCGCTGTTCGCCCTGGCCGAG
This sequence comes from Aerosticca soli, assembly GCF_003967035.1. Lineage (GTDB taxonomy): Bacteria > Pseudomonadota > Gammaproteobacteria > Xanthomonadales > Rhodanobacteraceae > Aerosticca > Aerosticca soli. Next base: position 1,896,562 of record NZ_AP018560.1, read on the forward strand.
GATTTCCGCGCGCGCGGCGCCCGCCTGCCGGTGATGATCTCCGGCACCATCACCGACCGTTCCGGCCGCACCCTGTCCGGGCAGACCGCCGAGGCGTTCTATTACGCCGTGCGTCACGCCAGGCCGCTGTCGGTGGGATTCAACTGCGCGCTCGGCGCCGCCGACTTGCGCCCGCACTTGGAAACGCTGGCGGCGATCGCCGAGTGCCGTGTCAGCACCCACCCCAACGCCGGGCTGCCCAATGCCTTCGGCGGCTACGACGAAACGCCGGCACAGATGGCCGCGATCATCGGCGAGTTCGCCCGCGAAGGCCTGCTCAACCTGGTCGGCGGCTGCTGCGGCACCACGCCCGCGCACATCGCCGCCATCGCCGAGGCGGTGGCGGGGGTGCCGCCTCGCGCACTGCCGCAAGCGCAGGAGGCGGCGGCATGACGCCCGGCAGCTGCGCGCGGCCCGCCCCTTCGCCCGCGAAGCGGAACCGCCGATGAGCGCACCGCGCTACACGCGGCTTTCCGGCCTGGAGCCGCTGGTCATCACGCCGGCGCTCAACTTCGTCAACATCGGCGAGCGCACCAACGTCACCGGCTCGGCGCAGTTCCGCAAGCTGATCAAGGAAAACCGCTACGAGGAGGCGGTGGAAGTCGCGCGCCAGCAGGTGGAAAACGGCGCGCAGATCCTCGACGTCAACATGGACGACGGTCTGATCGACGCCGAGGCGGCGATGACGCGCTTCCTCAACCTGATCGCCGCCGAGCCGGACATCGCCCGCGTGCCGGTGATGGTGGATTCGTCCCGCTGGAGCGTGCTCGAGGCCGGTCTGCGCTGCCTGCAGGGCAAGGGCATCGTCAACTCGATCTCGCTCAAGGAGGGCGAGGCCGTCTTTCTCGAGCAGGCACGCAAGATCCTCGAATACGGCGCCGCGGCGGTGGTGATGGCCTTCGACGAACAGGGCCAGGCCGACACCTGCGCGCGCAAGGTGGCGATCTGCACGCGCGCTTACGAACTGCTGACGGAACGGCTCGACTTTCCGCCCGAAGACATCATTTTCGATCCCAACATCTTCGCCATCGGCACCGGCATCCCCGAGCACGACAACTACGCGGTGGATTTCATCGAGGCCACCCGCGAGCTGAAACGCCGGTTTCCCTGGAGCCACGTCTCCGGCGGCGTGTCCAACGTCTCTTTCGCCTTTCGCGGCAACGACACCGTGCGCGAGGCGATCCACTCGGTATTCCTCTACCACGCCATCGCCGCCGGCATGGACATGGGCATCGTCAACGCCGGCGCACTGGCGATCTACGACGATCTCGACCCGGAGCTGCGCGAACGCGTCGAGGACGTGGTGCTCAACCGCCGCGCCGACGCCACCGAACGCCTGCTCGCCATCGCCGACCGCTACCGGCGCCGGAAGGGCGATTCTGCGCCGGCGGAAACCTCCTCCTGGCGCAAGCTTCCCGTGCACGAGCGCCTCGCCCACGCCCTGGTCCACGGCATCGACCAATACGTGGAAGAGGACACCGAGGCCGCGCGCCAGCTCGCCGCCCGTCCGCTGGACGTGATCGAGGGGCCGCTGATGGCCGGCATGAACACGGTCGGCGACCTGTTCGGCGCCGGCAAGATGTTTCTGCCGCAGGTGGTCAAGTCCGCCCGGGTGATGAAAAAGGCGGTGGCCCACCTGCTGCCCTACATCGAGGCGGAAAAGGCGCGCACCGGCGACACCGGCCGCAACAACGGCACCATCGTCATGGCCACGGTCAAGGGCGACGTGCACGACATCGGCAAGAACATCGTCGGCGTAGTACTCCGCTGCAACAACTTCGAGGTGATCGACCTCGGCGTGATGGTGCCGACACAGAACATCCTGGACGCCGCCATCACCGCAGGCGCCGACCTCGTCGGGCTTTCCGGCCTGATCACGCCGTCGCTGGAGGAAATGAGTCACGTCGCGCGGGAGATGCAGCGACGCGGGCTCGCCCTGCCGCTCCTGATCGGCGGCGCCACCACGTCGCGTACGCACACCGCGCTCAAGATCGCGCCGCACTACGCGGCGCCCACGGTGTGGGTGAAGGACGCCTCGCGTGCGGTCGGCGTGGCGCAATCGCTGGTCAGCGCCGAGCTGCGCGAGCCCTTCGTCGCCGCGCTGCGCGCCGACTATGCCGCCATCCGCGAACGCCATCGCCAGCGCGACGCCGGCAAGCCGCTGGTGCCTCTGGCCAAGGCACGCGAGCGGCGCTTCCGCGGCGACTGGTCCACCTACGATCCGCCCGAACCGCGCCGACCCGGCATCACCGTGTTCGACGACTACGACCTTGCCGAACTGCGCGCCTACATCGACTGGACGCCGTTCTTCCAGGCCTGGGAACTGGCCGGCCGGTATCCGGCCATCCTCGACGACGCCGTGGTCGGCGCCCAGGCGAGCGAGCTGTTCGACGACGCACAGCAGATGCTCGATCGCATCATCGAGGAAAAATGGCTCACCGCGCGCGGCGTGATCGGCTTCTGGCCCGCCGCGAGCGTGGGCGACGACATCGAATTCCTCGCCCCTTGCGCCGATGCCGACGATGGCCATCCTCATCGCCACGACGGAGCCGGCGCGGCGGCCCGCCCTGCCTCATCCGCGGTCGCGCGGCCGCTCCCGACGCCATCCCTTGCGGGCCGAGAGGAAAAAATCGTGCTGCATCACCTGCGTCAGCAGGCCGACAAGCCGCCCGAACGGCCCAACCTGTGTCTGGCGGATTTCATCGCGCCCAAGGAAAGCGGCAAGCGCGACTGGATCGGCGCCTTCGCGGTGACCGCGGGCATCGGGCTCGACGCCCACGTCGCCCACTTCGAGGCCGCGCACGACGATTATTCGGCCATCCTCCTCAAGGCGCTGGCCGATCGTCTGGCCGAAGCCTTCGCCGAACGCCTGCATGCGCGCGTGCGTCGCGAGTTCTGGGGTTACGCTCCCGACGAGACGCTCGACAACGAGGCGCTGATCGCCGAGCGCTACCGCGGCATCCGCCCCGCGCCGGGTTATCCGGCCTGCCCCGACCACACCGAAAAGGCCACGCTGTTCCGTCTGCTCGACGTCACCGCCCGCACCGGCATCAGCCTTACCGAGGGCATGGCCATGCACCCGGCCGCGGCCGTCTGCGGCTGGTATATCGCCCATCCGGACAGCCAGTATTTCGTGGTCGGCCGGCTCGGCCGCGACCAGGTCGAGGACTACGCGCGCCGCAAGGGCTGGAGCCGCGCCGAAGCCGAGCGCTGGCTGGCGCCGTGGCTGGACTACGACCCGGAATGAGCGATGCTCAGCGCTCCTGCGCCGGCGCCACCATGCGTCCATGGCGCAGATGCACCATGACGTTGTAGAGCGACACGAACATCGGGAAGGCGTTCTGGATGATGCCCACCGAATCGTTCTTGCCCCAGATGAAATACGCCAGAGTCAGCACGCTGCCGATGATCGACAGGTACCAGAACGACATCGGCATCACCACGCGCTTCAACTTCTTGGTCGCGTAGAACTGCACGAACCAGCGCGCCGTGAACAGGAAAGTGCCGACGTAGCCGACGAGTTTCCAGGGCGTGATGGTCACGGGCACGAGACTTGAGGCATCGATCATGGCTTGAACACAGGCGGCGGCCGGCGGGCCGACGAGTATAGCAACGGCGCTTGACCCGATCCGGAGAGGTGCTTATAGTTGCCGGCTCCTGAGCGGGCGGTTAGCTCAGCGGTAGAGCACTGCCTTCACACGGCAGGTGTCACAAGTTCGATCCTTGTACCGCCCACCATGTTTAAAAAAACGGACGCCATCTCGAAAGGGTGGCGTCCTTTTTTGCGCCCCGTGCCTGGGCTAACCCAAGCACTTCACCAGCAACCGGCAGGCGTGCGGGCGCCGGTCTGGTCGATGCCGAGCGGCGTGCACGCCGCATCGCGCGATGCCTGTGCGCTGCCGGCGCGCGCGGTCGCCTGGATCGTATAGGTGGTGTCGGTGGGCTGGCCGGCGGCGAAGGCGTAGCTGTAGTCCGCGCCGGTTTGGCCGTTGGCCGCGCAATCGAGGGTGGGCAGCGTGATCGCGTTTTCGCTGGTGTCCTTGCTGTAGCGCAGGTTGGTGGTGTAGTAGCGCTCCATGAAATTGGCATATTCCGACAGGCAGCCTTCGGCCGCCACGCGCTTGGTCTTGACCACGTGGCGCATGTAGGAAGGCAGGGCGATCGCGGCAAGGATCGCGATGATCGCTACCACGATCATCAATTCCACCAAGGTGAATCCGCGCGCACGGGCAGGTGTCCGCGCGGCGTCGCGACGGCCGGCATCCGTCGCGGTGTCTGCATGTGGAAGGCCTTGGCTCATCGGGGCTCCTACGGGCTGATCAATTCACGCCACGATACACGCTGCAACGCACTGACGGTCGGCGGTGAAAAAGTATTTACGCTGGTATTGGTGCCATTGTCGAAGCTGACCAGCATATGGCTACCAACGAAGATCGGATTATTGGGTAGCGATGCAAAACCGATACCTGCCGCAGGTTTGTCATTAATCAGGTCGCCTGTATCCACATTACCGCTACCGTTGAGGTCGAAGAATACTGCCGAAGGATTGGTTCCCGTGAAAGGATCAATAGCCATGATCCAACCCTTGCCGGAGGGGTTGCACGCATCGGCGGCCTTCGGGATGCGCGTGGTACCAATCAACAATCCGTTCAGCACGTTCGGCGTCACTATGCGCTCGCCTTGCTGCACGGCTGCGCCATCCACCCCGGTCGGCGACAGCAAATCGATGTACCAGCCGGCCTTGCCAGTGATATTAGAAGCATCGGTCAGGGTGGTGACCGTGCGGCCCGGCAGCGTGTTGGCGTCACCCGCCGTTTCGCTGGTGATCGAGCGTTGTGCCAACGCGCTGCGGTCCTTGTGCGTGGTGCCGTCTACCGCTGGGTGATTGGTGCTGTCGGTCGAGGAAACGATCAAGCCGTACCAGGTCTGTGTACTCATGTCCGCCAAATCGTCACGGGAAAGATATTTACCCGTGCCAAAAAAGATCCAGACATTCCCGCTCTGTGGATCCTTGCCTATGCTCATGCCGGCGGTAATCGGCTGCGCGTTGTTGCTACTGTCCGTAGCCGTGAACAGCTTGACGCCGCTGCTGCTGGGCGTGGCGGTGGCCGTGGTGCTGCCGGTGTTGAGCGTGAACGACCACACGTTGCCATCCGCATCGCCCGCATAAGCCACCGTGCTGATGCCGTTGGCCAGCGTGCCAATCCACACCGCCGGCGCCGCCAATCCGGTCGTGTCGGTGGTTTGGTGCACGTCGAGCGTGCCGTCGGAAAGCCCGAATTGCAGCAGCGCGGCCTTGCCGGCAGCGCTGTTGTAGCCATTGCCCATCAATACCGACCAGACGCCATCGGCGGTCTGCGCGATCACCGGCTTGCCGGTCATCTGGCCAATGTAGTTGCTATTGGTCTTGCCGTCGCCAGCCGAACGTTCCCACAGGAACTGGATATTGGTCGGATCAGTGACGTCGAGCGCGTAGACCGATTTGGCCGTACCCTTGCCAGTGCTACCGACCAGCACGGTGTGCCAGGCGCTACCGAAATAGGCATCGGCCACCGTTAGTTCGCCGTCGTTGAAATACTCGTGTGATACCGTATCCCCGTAAGCCGGATTGGCCAGATCCTTGAGTCCACTGGTAATCACCGCCCCAGGTAAATAGGCATAAGTTTCCAAGCCACTACCAGCGTCGAAGGCATGTAGAAATCCATCGTTGGCAGCTACGTATACCGAAGGTGATCGGGAGGCTTGATCGACGGCGAAGGTGCCATAGCTGGCCGTGCCTGTGAAGGTTTGCATGCCGAAAAGGTCCAACCCCGGCGCAGCGACATAGATAGGTTGCGAATCGACGATATCACCCAGTGACACCTCGCGAGTCCGGAAACTTCCACCATGAGCCATATCTTTGGAGCTATCGCCGCGCAAATAATTAATCATATCCGCTTGAGCGCTCGCCGATCCGCCAAGTGCATTCAATTGATCACTGGCAAGTGCCGGCAGACTTCCGTCAGCCGAAACTTTGAATTCCATATAATCAGTTCCGTTGTAACTCCATATATGCCTGCTGCCTGCAGTCGGCATTCCGGTAGATGCTGTCCATATGGGTGTCGATCCGATAACCCCAGAGTTTATATTGAAGGCTTTAAGATCACCCGTCCATTTAATGGTGTAGTAATAAGCCTGATACGCTACTGTACCAGTCTGTGTCTGAGTGGAATTCGCCGCCAAGCTGGCACCGGTGCCTACACGCGAAGAAGCGCGGCGCAAGGCCGAGGTGAGTCCAGCCACAAAACTTTCCGGATCGGTTGCCGAATAAAAACCACCATGACCATTGACCGCAGCATGAGCAAGGTCGGCAATATTGTATTTACTGTTAGATGCAGGCGTTGGCCAACTGAAGTTTGTTATGGGAGATCCCCCGTTGGACCAGGAAAAAATTTGATCTACGGTGGCCGTGCTCGGTGTGATACCCACAGGAGGAAACCCCATGCCCATCGTGAATGTCACCATGTGCTGCCAGAAGGCAGGGTCATCCGTATTGGTGGGAACTACATTTGCCGTGCTCGGACGCAGATCAGCCTTCCAGTATTTCATGGCTACGTCGGCCAAGGTATCGGAGTTTCCGACAGGCGTCACAGTCTGCGTGCAGAACCCCTGATTGGTAGTCAACGTCCAGCCCGCTGAGCAAAAAGGCGTTTGGGTTGGATTTGTACCTTTCTTGCATATATACGTGCTGCCAACAAGTGTTCGGGTATAACCCGAATCACATGATGAATTGACAGTTTGCAGATACGGCGTCAAATTTAAATCGGTGTAAGGCAGTGCGGGCGTATAAGTGTAGCTATTACCATTCGGGTTGGATATGGCCGATCCGACCGTGCCGTCCTGGTCGCCGATGCCCGAAGGTGCAGTATCATCGTTCCAGAACCCGTCCGTAGTCAGAATGGTATAGGACTGCCGACATGCTAGTTCCTTGTGCTCATTCTCGGCATAATTGGGGTCGGATGACATCGTGGTCCACGGCTGATCTGTTTTATAGTATTGACCTACCGCATCCAACGCATTGCGCAACGGCGTTTCACCATTGGCCGCAATACTGGTTACCCAATTCCAGAAACTTGCTTTCTGCGTACCTGAAGAGCCATCGCCAAGTGGCTGAACCTCGGCGACTTTCACATTGGTTGCGCCAAAGGTTGCATTCAATGTGGGCAGGTTACTGTTGTTTTGACCATTGATGGATCCGAACCCGACACGGAACTTACTATCAAGCCCCGCGAAGGTTCTCAATAAACCGGTCTTAGCCATCAGTAACCGAGTTCGATAATAGGAATACCAGTTGGCGATATTTTGTCCCGCCTTCACCCCGACAGGAGCAGCGACGCCTGAAATATCATTCTCGTTTACACAATTTGCCTGATCCGCGGCATTGAACAACAAATTGCATTGGGTGCCCGAAGCAACATAATGCACCTGGTAACCTCCGATGGGTCCAGTTACATAGGTAAAATATGATTTATAGGTCCAGTTGACACAGACACCCAGGTAAAGACTTCCCGACGCGCAACCCAAACTTTTCGCAGCCACCGGATAATGGCAAAGACCATCCGCCTGGAGCGTGGTTCCGCCTGGACACGTCATTCCTACATGATTGGCCGCATACCAGGTGTCAACGGGAGTGCCCTCGACCCATACCCGATGTCTGCACATGGAACTTACGGGACCATAATCGCCCGAGTTACATTTCCAAGTATCCGTAGGCGCCACGGGATCACGGATGCATTGTGTCGGATCGGCTGGATTTTCATGATAATTCGTCGCACAGCGAACGATCGGCGGACCAAGATCGGTCTTGCTGACCGGTAGATTCGTGTAATAATACAACGTGTGACTACCATCGGCACTGTCATAATAAGTGGTTATATTCTGACTATGCGTCGTGTCCAGATAAGCGTCCTTGTATGCCGACGTCAATCCCGGAGAATTGGGATACGGCGTACCATTCGCATGCACAGGCAGGGTATAAAGGATGGTTGGGTTGTAATAAATTCCATTGACGTTGGAATTCCTAGCTCCGTTAGCGCTTTGATCGGCTAGATAACCCCAATCCGGCATGAAATCGTAATTCATGGAGCCCGAATCATCCAGCATGAGCATCATGTTGGGCGGTAACGTGATCTGAACAATCAGCGGTGACGGATCTATAGTGACTTCCGTCGCCTGCGCCAACGGCGCGATGAAAAAACCCAGCATCAATACCAGCAGACTGCTGCCCAGCAGTCGCCCGAGGACGGACACGGCCCTGCGCATTAATCGATGCAAATGCATGACAATGTGCTCCGAATGTCGATACGCTGCAGTTGTAGACATCACGAACCTAACTTGACCATAGTCTGCAAGAAGACGACCGAGCGATTGCCGATTTCATCTGGCGGCGCGCTGCGCACGGTGATGCGGTAATACTTGCTACCGTTCTGCTGTGGCACGCACGGCGCGCCATAACTATTGCATGTTGCATTTTGTTGTTGCCCGCCAGAGCCAACACCGGTACCTAGATGCTCGACGACGTATTGTGGTTGCCCAGCCGCAAGTGCTCCCGCATCAAACTGGGTGGGGTCGTTACCGGTGGTTACATTGATAATCTTGCCGGCGGGCAGATTCGGATCATTGAAGGGATTGGCGTAGCAAAGCCCTCCACCGCTGGCCTGGTCGCATTCGCGCGCGATGGTTTGATCGCTGGCGAGCTTGGCCATCGCCGCGCGCATGCCCGCCTCGGCGGCCTGAAAGGCGACTTGGCGGTCGTAGAGGTTGGCGGCCATCTTGTTCTGCAAGAGCGTGCCGCGAATGGCCGCCAGCCCGACCAGGGTGATGACGACCAGCAGCACCAGCGCCACGACCAGCGCCACGCCGCGCTGGCGACGCGACGCCGGCGAACTTGCGCGGCGATGGATGGTGATGGTGTTCGATGCGCGTGTGTGCATGTCAGTTCACCCGGTTGCGCACGGTGGTGACGGAAGTGAGGGTCCGTGTGATCGGCTTGGCATCGGTGCCGGCGCGCTGGTCGCTGCTTTGCAGCGTCAACGTGGCCTGCACCGCATCGACACTGGCCCAGTTGGTCACGGCATCGGCGGCCACGAAGTTCGCATTGCCGACCTGGTGAAAGGCCAGCGCGAGCCCGGTCACGCCGCGCACCATTTCCTCGGCAACGGGAGCGGCCACGCCGGTACTGCCGGTTTCCACGACCCGGCGGTACAGCGACTTGCCGCCATCGGCATTGTTGCCCACGTACCAGTCGGCGGCGGAAAGCTTCGATGCCATGCCGTTGACGTGGAAGTTGTAGCTGCCGCTGCCGCTGCACGAGGTGGGATAGTGCAAGTCCTGCGTGCAATTGCCCGGCGTGCCGCTGGTGCCGTAGCTGTATGTCCCAGCGGAGACGCTGCTGATCTGCACCAGGGCCGCGTGATCGGTATCGCAGACGACGATGATGTCGCCCGCCTGGAAGCCAGGACTCGCCTCGTTGAAGGTGAACGCACCGGGCGTACTGGTCTTGACGCTGACGCCACCGTTCTGCGCGCCGATCAGCATGAGCGATACGGTGCCGGTAACTTTCTGCGCGGCGCCGGTGCCGACGGTGACGGATGGGTCGGGCTGGCTGCTGGTGAAGCCGACGAGGGCATTGTTCCAGTCCGCCCACCAGTCGGTGCCACCGTTGAAGGGCCCGTTCTTGAGCACGTTGACGACGCGGCCGCTGTTGTCGCAGCCGGTCATGCCGGCGGTGCGAATGTCGCGTGCCATCATCTCGAAGGCGACGCGCGCGTTCTCCTGCACGTCGACCAGTGCCTGATTGGTGCGGTAGGTCTGCTGGCCGGCCAGGAACACGCTGGCGGCACCGGCGATGACGATGAGGCCGAGCAGCATCGCGACCATCAGCTCGATCAGGGTGAAGCCGGCCGGCGCCGAGCGCGTCCGGGCGGCATCCCTGCGCGGCGCATGCACACATGCCGGATGGCGGATACTCATCACAGCATGCCCCGGGTGAGTACGGTCTGTGTATGGCTGCCGCCGGTGCCGGCGCGGCTGTCGTCGAAGGTGATGGTGACCGTGCAATCCACATTGTTGCCGGTGGCCGTGCAGGCGATCGCGCCGGTGGTGCTGTCGGCCTTGCCGAGGTTGTTGCCCAGTTGCTGGCACCACTGGTTGAGCTGGTAGTTGGCCAGCGAACCGGAAGCATCCGGGCAGGCCGTGGCCTTGATCGGCTGGGCGGTGTTGTACTGACCAGCGCTGGCACTGGCGTAGTCGGCACGCATGGCATCCATGATGGAATAACTGGCGATGGTGGCCATGCTGCGCGCCATGGCGCTGTTGTTGGTAGAAAGGGACTTGGCCAGCAAGGCCCCCATGCCGAGAAACCCGATGGAAAGCACCAAAACGGCCACCAACACTTCGATCAGGCCGACGCCCCTCTGGCGTTTCTCAAAAAATGGCGGCTGTTTCATGGGCATGCACCGGATGAGGTGACGACGCTCAGCGACGAACCGGCAGTCATGTTGACGATGCGGTGGTTGTTCGTGCTGATCGCGTCAGTACAAATGTCAGCGACCTGCCCCGCATACGGCTTGCTGTCACCGATCGCGACGGCCAGTCCGTCGCCGCCGAAACGCAGGGCCTTGAGGTTGCCTTTGAGCCTGATCGGCGCTTGCAAACCGGCGACGCCCGTACCGACCTTGGTGGCAGCGCCGGCGATCAGCAGATAGACGGCCCCCGTTTCCGTGCCGCAGGCAGTGCCCAGGGTGTCGCCGCCGTTGGTCGACGCGTCATTGCTGCATAGCTGAGCACTGGCATTGCGCTTGATCGCCTCGACCCGGCCGGCATTCACGGCGGCGACCACTTCGTTGGCGGCGGTATTGAGCCGGCTCGACAAGGTGATCGAACGAAAACTGGGCACTGCCATGGCCAACAGCACCACGGCCACCACCAGGGTGATCATCAGTTCGATCAAGGTCACCCCGGCCTGGCAGCCCGCGACGGGCCATGAGGATTCCGCCCGCAGCTTCATGCAGCCTCGTGTGCAGCGCCTTCGCAAGGACTCAAGCCCCATGTCATGGTTTCCCCTGTGCTGACCACCTTAACCTCCCATGGCGGAAGCCGGCCAAGCTCCACCGGATGAGTGGCAGGTTTTCGCCGACCGGCGTGCTGATGAGCTGCCGGAATTGCCCACATTGTGCCGGGAGCTTGCAGGCCGCTCTCGATGGACCGTAAACTTTCAAACTTACCCGCCGGAATAGCTCAGCTGGTAGAGCGGCGCATTCGTAATGCGTAGGTCGTAGGTTCGAATCCTATTTCCGGCACCAGGTTTCCAGGCGCACGCCGGTTGGCAAAGCCGCCGGCGGCATCCATGTCGTCGGCATTGTTCGCCTGTTCCCGAGGCCGAGGCAGATGCCGATCCGCTCCCCGCTTGCATCGACCGCCAGCCGCCTGCTCGCCGAGCAGGCGCTGAGTCGTGCGGCCGGTGCGCCGCTGATCGCCGGCAACGCGGTCGAGCTGCTGATCGACGCGCCGGCGCATTACGAGGCCTGGCTGCGGGCGATCCGCGGCGCCGGGCGTTACATCCTGCTCGAGAACTACATCATCCGCGACGACGAGGTCGGCCGCGCCTTCCGCGACGCGCTGGCCGAACGTGCCCGCGCCGGCGTGCGGGTGGCGGTGATCTATGACTGGATGGGTTGCCTCGTCCAGACACGGCATGGCTTCTGGCAAGCGCTGCGCGAGGCCGGCGGCGAGGTGCGCGTGTTCAACCCGCCGCGCCTGGGCCAGCCGTTCGGCTGGCTGAGCCGCGACCACCGCAAACTGCTCACCGTCGACGGCGTGCAGGGCTTTCTTTCCGGCGTGTGCATCAGCGCCAAGTGGCTGGGGGATCCCAGGCGAGGCATCCCACCGTGGCGGGACACCGGCGTGGCCCTGCGCGGCCCGGCCGTCGCGGAGCTGGAGCAGGCCTTCGTGCAGAGCTGGCAGAGCCTGGGGCCGCCGCTCGACTTTGCGCTGGGCGAGCCGGCCGTCGCCGGCGAAGTCGCCCTGCGCGTGATCGCCACGCAACCGGCTACGGCCGGCATGTACCGGCTGGACCAGCTGATCGCGGCGATGGCGCGCAAGACGCTATGGCTGACCGACGCCTATTTCGTCGGCGTGGCGCCTTACGTGCAGGCGCTTGCCGCCGCCGCGCGCGACGGTGTGGACGTGCGCCTGCTGGTGCCCGGCAGCAGCGACATCCCGGTGGTCGCCGGGCTGTCGCGCGCCGGCTACCGGCCGCTGCTCAAGGCCGGCGTGCGCGTGTTCGAATGGAACGGCTCCATGCTGCACGCCAAGACCGCAGTGGCCGACGGCCTGTGGGCGCGAGTGGGTTCATCCAACCTCAACGTGGCCAGCTGGCTCAACAACCACGAGCTCGACGTGGCCATCGAGGATGCCGGTTTCGCCACGCAATTGGCCGCGCAGTACGAACAGGATCTGACCCATGCCACCGAGATCGTCCTGGCGCCGCGACGCCGCTTGCGTGGCGAGCGCGTGCGCAGCAGTCACGCACGGCCCCACCGGCCTCATGGCGCGGGAGGCAGCTCCAGCCGCGCTGCGGCCGGTGCCCTGCGCATCGCCAACACCGTCGGCGCCGCACTGACCGACTACCGCGAGCTCGGCGACACCGAAACCGCGCCGCTGCTGGCCGCCATGTGCGTGCTGCTGCTCATCGCGCTGATCGGTGCCCGCTGGCCCGCCGTGCTGGCCTGGCCGCTGGCGGCCGGCGCGGCGTGGACCGCCTTCAACCTCGGCGTGCGGCTTTGGCAACGGCTGGACCGCAGGCGCCGCAGGCCTTGATCGGCTCGGCGAGGCGACATCGCAACGCAGCTTGAGGCGCATGCGAACGCATGTTTGAATCGGCCCGGCACAAGCCTTTCGATTAAGGATCGAGTCCATGAGCAACGAGCGACCGTGGCTGGCCCATTACCCTCCCGGCGTCCCCGCCGAGATCGATGTCAATCGCTACGCCTCGCTCACCGCGATCGTGGAAGAGGCTTTTGCGCGCTATCGCGAACACCCGGCCTTCCATAATTTCGGCAAGACCCTCAGCTACGCCGACATCGACGCACTGAGCCGCGCCTTCGCCGGCTACCTGAGCGGCGAGCTCGGCCTGGTCAAAGGCGACCGGGTTGCGATCATGCTGCCCAACGTCCTGCAATATCCGGTCGCCCTGTTCGGCGCCCTGCGCGCGGGCCTGGTGGTGGTCAACACCAATCCGCTGTATACGCCCCGGGAGCTCAAGCACCAGCTAGTCGATTCCGGCGCCAAGGCGATCGTCATCCTCGACCATTTCGCGCTCACCCTGCAGGAAGTCATCGCCGAGACGGCGGTCGAGCACGTGGTCATCACCGGCATCGGCGATCTGCTCGGCTTTCCCAAGGGGCCGCTGGTCAATTTCGTGCTGCGCCATGTCAAGAAGATGGTGCCCGCGCACGCCCTGTCCAAAGCCGTGCGCTTCAAGACGGCGCTCGAGCGTGGCGTCCGGCATCCGCTGCCGGCGGTGACGCAGACCCTGGACGACCTGGCCTTTCTGCAATACACCGGCGGCACCACCGGCGTGGCCAAGGGGGCCATGCTCACCCATCGCAACATGGTCGCCAACGTGTTGCAGGCCGGCGCCTGGATCGGGGTCAGCCTGAAGCCCGGCCGGGAAACCGTGATCACCGCGCTGCCGCTCTATCACATCTTTTCGCTGACCGCGAACGCGCTGGTGTTCATGCACCTGGGCGGCTTGAGCTGGCTGATCACCAACCCGCGCGACATGCCCGCCTTCGTCAAGGAATTGCGCGCGTCGAAGTTCACCGCCATCACCGGCGTCAACACGCTGTTCAACGCCTTGTTGAATACGCCGGGTTTCGCCGAACTCGATTTCTCCCACCTGCGCCTGAGCCTGGGCGGCGGCATGGCGGTCCAGCGGGCGGTGGCCGAGCGCTGGAAGAAAGTCACCGGCTGCACCCTGATCGAAGCCTACGGCCTCACCGAGACCTCGCCCGCCGCCTGCATGAATCCGCTCGACCTCAAGGCTTACAACGGTTCGATCGGCCTGCCGATTCCATCGACCGAAGCGGCGATCTGGTCGGAGGACAACCAGCCGCTGCCGCCCGAGGCGGTGGGCGAGCTGATGATCCGCGGCCCGCAGGTCATGAAAGGCTACTGGAACCGCCCGGACGAAACCGCCAAGGTGCTGACACCGGATGGCTGGCTGCACACCGGCGACATCGCCCGGATGGACCGGGAGGGCTTTTTCTACATCGTCGACCGCAAGAAGGACATGATCCTGGTGTCCGGCTTCAACGTCTACCCGAACGAGATCGAGGATGTCCTGATGCAGCACCCGGGCATTGCCGAGGTGGCCGCCGTGGGCGTGCCGGACGAGCACTCCGGCGAGGCGGTGAAGCTGTTCGTGGTGCGCAAGGACCCGGCACTCACCATCGAGGACATCAAGGCGTTTTGCCGCGAAAACCTGACCGGCTACAAGCGCCCCAAACACATCGAGTTTCGCGACACCCTGCCCAAGAGCAACGTCGGCAAGATCCTGCGCCGCGCGTTGCGTGATGAGTCTCCACGCTGAGGCGTTTTCCTGCGCGCGCGGCGCATCCGGCGATGACGATGAAGCCGCTCGGCGCCACCCGAATGCGCCCGCACGAGGCTTCAATCACTCCACGGTTCGAGGATGTCGGCATAGCCGCCGAGCAGGTTCCACAGCGGCACCTGCTTGTCCTCGGGGATGTGCGAATAGGCCATGCCCAGGTGATGCGGCGAGAGCCGGGCGACCACGGCCTCCAGATGGATGTGCAGATCACGCCCGAAGATGAGGTCCAGCACCCATGTCTCACCGGGCTGTCCCTGCCAGTCGGGCGGCCGGCGCAGCAAGGCGCCGCTGGCGGAGATGTCGACGAGTTCGGTGGGATGCGAGCGTTCGCCGCGGCTCATCAGCACGGTCGTCTCGATGCGCATCCGCGCCGGCCGCAGATGCCCGGCGCCGGCACCCCTGCCCTTGTCCTCATCCTGCATGTCTGCCTCCCGCGTCATGTCCATGGGCCGGTGTGATCTCGCCGGGATTTTAGCAACGACCATGCCGCGGGGCCGGCGGCGGCAACCGCAAGGATGCCCGGCATCGACACCGACGATTTCCGGTCGGCGCTTGACGCGCACAGACACAAACTGACCGGCCAACGCACCCTTGCCCGACCTTGCCCACGGCGATTTTTTCGTGCTGGACTTGCCGCGCGGCAGCCGCTAACCTTGAGCTTCATACGTTGCGGCGATCCGCGCCTGAGTCTCTCGGGCGACCAGTCCGTACGCGACGAGGCATGTCGACGGGCGTCCGCTTGCAAGCGCTATCTCCCGCCTGACCTTGCCTTGAAGAGATACCGCACCGGCGGCCATTCCGGGACGTGACAGGCATCCGCGGGCTCCCTGATCGACGGGAGCCCGGGCACGTCCGGCATGGCGAGCGCAACGAGCACAGCGTCCGTACGCGCCGCCGGTGATCGCCCTGTGTCGCGAGAACCTTGCTGCATGCGCGTCCAGCCCATGCACCCTCAAGAATACGCATCGATGACGTCCGAGCCAGTACCCGCGCCCGTGGAGCCTTTCGCGGCGCCCCAGCAGCAGGAAATGCCACTGGCGATCGTGCGCGGCGAACCGCTGCTCAAGATGCCGCAGGACCTGTACATCCCCCCGGATGCGCTGGAAGTGATCCTGGAAGCCTTCGAGGGGCCGCTGGACCTGCTGCTGTACCTGATCCGCCGACAGAACCTGGACATCCTGGACATCCCGATCGCCGAGATCACCCGCCAGTACATGGCCTACATCGACATGATGCGCGACGTGATGCGCCTGGAGCTCGCCGCCGAGTACCTGCTGATGGCCGCGATCCTGGGCGAGATCAAGTCGCGGCTGCTCCTGCCGCGCCCGCCCGTCGAGGAAGGCGCGGAAGAGGACCCGCGCGCCGAGCTGGTGCGTCGGCTGCAGGAATACGAACGCTTCAAGCAGGCCGCCGAGGATCTGGACGCCCTGCCGCGCATGGAGCGCGACACCGTGCCGGCGCGCGCCGATGCCGGCGAGCACAAGGTGATCCGCCTGCCGCCGCCGCTGGAACTCAAGGAACTCCTGCTCGCGCTCAAGGACGTGCTGCACCGCGCCGAACTGTTCGGCCATCACGCGATCCGCCGCGAGGCGCTCAGTGTGCGTCAACGCATGGGCGAGCTGCTGCAAAGACTGGACGCGCACCGTTTCGAACGCTTCGAGCAGCTGTTCGATCCCGGCGAAGGCCGGCTCGGCGTGGTGGTGACCTTCCTCGCCCTGCTGGAGCTTGCCAAGGAAATGCTGATCGAAATCGTGCAGGAGGCGCCGCTGGCGCCGATCTACCTACGCGCCAAGGCCACCACGACGGAAGCAGACGACGACCGCTCGCCTGCCGCCCTGGCCGGCCCCTAGCGCTTGCCGACACCGATCCTAAGGCCCATGCCGATCGAGCCATTGAAACCGATACTCGAGGCCGCCCTGCTCGCCGCCGGGCAGCCGCTCAGCCTGGTGCAGCTGTGCGCGTTGTTCGGCGAGGACGAAGGCGTCAGCCGCGAGGACGTCGCCCGCGCGCTGGAGGCGCTGGCCGCCGATTGCGCCGGGCGTGGCGTCGAGCTCAAGGAAGTCGCCTCCGGGTTCCGCTATCAGGTGCGGACGACGTTTCAGCCCTGGGTGGCCCGGCTGTGGACGGAAAAGCCGGCCCGCTACTCGCGCGCCCTGCTCGAAACCCTGGCGCTGATCGCCTACCGCCAGCCGATCACCCGGCCGGAGATCGAGCAGATCCGCGGCGTGGTGGTGTCCTCGAGCATCATCAAGACACTGGAAGAGCGCGAGTGGATCCGCGTGGTCGGCCATCGCGACGTGCCCGGCCGGCCGGCGCTGTACGGCACCACCCGCGCCTTCCTCGATTACTTCAACTTGAAGTCGCTGGACGAACTGCCGCCGCTGTCGGCCATCCGCGACCTGCAGGACCCGCAGCTGACCCTGGCCGAAGCCGCGGCCAGCCTCGGCCCGCCGGCAAGCGACGACGGCCCGCCGCGCGAGACCGCGGCGGCGACCGACTTGCCGGCCGAACCTTTCCCGGCGCGCGCCGACGGCGCCGCCACACATCGAGATTCCTGAGAGGAGCATTGCGCATGACTGCGCCGCACAAAGCCGTGCTGTCTTTGAAACGTACACGCCCAGAAGGCGAACCGGCGCTGGAAGAGCGCCTGCACAAGGTGATGGCCAATGCCGGGCTCGGCTCGCGCCGGATGCTCGAACAGCGCATCCTGGCCGGCGAGGTGCAGGTCAACGGCACCGTCGCGGAGATCGGCACCAGCGTGCGCGCCGGTGATCGCGTCACCTTCGACGGCAAGCCGTTCGTGGTCGCCACCGACACCCGCCACGAGGCCGAGGTGATCGCCTATCACAAGCCCGAGGGCGTGGTCACCACCCGCGACGATCCGGAAGGACGCCCGACCGTGTTCGAACAGCTGCCGCGCATCAAGGGCGCGCGCTGGATCAGCGTGGGCCGGCTCGACATCAATACCACCGGCCTGCTGCTGCTCACCACCGACGGCGAGCTCGCCAATGCGCTGATGCATCCGCGCAACGGCCTGGAGCGCGAATACCTGTGTCGCGTGCATGGCGAGGTGCCCGACGAGGTGATCGAAAAACTCAAGACCGGCGTGGAGCTCGAGGACGGCCTGGCGCGCTTCGACGACATCGCCCTGATCAGCCGCGGCGGCAGCCACAGCTGGTTCCGCGTGGTGATCCGCGAAGGCCGCAACCGCGAGGTGCGCCGGCTGTGGGATTCGCAAGGCTTCCTGGTCAGCCGGCTCAAGCGCATCCGCTACGGCAACGTGACCTTGCCGCGCAACCTGCGCCGTGGCGATTTCCAGCCGCTGGATGAGGACAGCATCCGCGAGCTGCGCGCCGCCGCCGGCCTCGGTGCGCCGCAGCCGGTGCTGACCTTGAGCCCGGTGCTGCACCAGCGTCGCGCCAGTCGCGGCGTGGTCGAATACCGCCCGGAACGCGGCGCCGGCACCGCCTGGAGCGGCGCCTACCAGGACGAGGCACGCGAACTGCGCGCCTTCGACCGCATCCACGAGGAACCCTCGCGCGGGCGCGGCGGCAAGCCGGCGCGGCCCGGACGCGAGGTCAACGGCAACGTGCTCCGGCCCGAACGCGGCCCCAAGCAGCGCAAGAACAAGCGTGGCGTGGCGCCGGGCCAGGAGTTGCCCTCCGTGCGCACCTGGTTTGCCGGCGACAGCCGCGAGGGCGGCGGCGCGGCTGGTGCACGGCGGCCCGGCGGCGCCCGCCCCTTCGGCGGCAATCGGCCGCAGGGCGATCGCCCAAGCCAGCCACGGCCCGGCAACCGACCGCCGGGCAAGCGTCCGCCCGGTGGCGGTTCACGGCCGCGCGGCGGCCGGCGCGGCTGAAAACTTAAAACCGCCTTGCACGCGGCGCCCGCGCATCATACGGGGAAAACCTTGGGACGGTGCGCGGGGCGTCGGTGCCCTGCGGCGTGTCTCAAGGCAACTGCAGGGTGAAGGCGTCGGCGTCCATCCAGGCCGGGAAACGTTCGCGGTGGGCGAGCAGCGCGGCCGGATCGAGCGTGACCGTGGCCACCTGCTCCTGCGCGCCGAATGCGATCATCATCTGGCCCTGCGGATCGATCGCCGCGCTGTCGCCGGCATAGGCCAGCCCATTGCCATCCACGCCGACGCGGTTGACGCCGACCACGTAGCTCAAGTTCTCGATCGCCCGCGCGCGCAGCAGCACGCGCCAGGGCTCGCGCCGCGGCGCCGGCCAGTTGGCGACGAACACGGAAAGATCGTAATCCATGCCGCCCGGCGCGCCTTCCATGCGGCGATTGCGCAACCAGACCGGGAAACGCAGGTCGTAGCAGACCTGCGGCAACACGCGCCAGCCGTCGAGCTCGACGATGAGGCGCTCGCGCCCGCTGCCGTAGCGGGTGTGCTCGCCGGCCATGCGGAACAGATGTCGCTTGTCGTACGTGGCGAAGCTGCCGTCCGGGCGCATCCACAGCAGGCGGTTGTAGACGCGGCCGTCCTCGCCGCGTATGGCCAGGCTGCCGCACAGCACCGCGTCCATTTCCTCGGCCAGCGCCTTGAGCCAGGCCACGCCCTCGCCGTCCATCGTCTCGGCGCTGGCGCCGACGTCGTTGCTGAAGCCGGAGAGGAAAGTCTCCGGCAGCACGATGAGATCGCTGCCGGCACAGCTGCGCACCAGCGCGCCGTAGTAGTCGCGGTTGGCCGGGGCGTCGTGCCAGCGGGTGGCACCCTGGACCAGCGAGACACGTAGCGGTTGCAGGCTCATAGACGGCGCAGCCGCTCGGCGGCGGCCTCCAGGGTGGCATCGCTCTTGGCAAAGCACAGCCGGATCAGGCGCGTCCCCGGCGCCTGTGCGTAGAACGGCGTCAGCGGAATCGCCGCCACGCCGGCTTCACGCACCAGCCATTCACAGAAGGCGACGTCGTCCACGTCGCGGATCGCGGCGTAATCGACGAGCTGGAAATAGCCGCCGGCCACCGGCAGCAGCTTGAAACGCGAAGGGGCGAGCAGCGCGCGGAAGCGGTCACGCCGGGCCTGGTAGAAGGCCGGCAGCCCGAGATAGTGCTCGGGCGCGGCGGCCAGGAACTCGGCGAACGCCGCCTGGGCGGGATGGAAGGTGCAGAAGGTCACATACTGGTGAACTTTGCGGAATTCCGCCGACAACGCCGCCGGCGCCACCGCATAGCCGACCTTCCAGCCCGTGCAGTGGTAGGTCTTGCCGAAACTGGAGATGACGATGCTGCGCGCGGCCAGCTCCGGATGGCGCAGCACGCTCTGATGCAGCGCGCCGTCATAAACGATGTGCTCGTAGACCTCGTCGGCAAGCACCACGATGTCGGTATCGCGTACCGTTTCGGCCAATGCCTCCAGGTCAGCCGCCGACCACACCGCACCGGATGGATTGTGCGGACTGTTGGTAATGATCATTCGCGTGCGTGGAGTGATCGCCGCCCGCACGCGCGTCCAGTCGACGCCGAAAGCGGGAGGGTCGAGCGGCAGGTGCACGGCCTGCGCACCGGCCAGTTCGATCGCCGGCTCATAGCTGTCGTAGGCCGGATCGAACACGATCACCTCGTCGCCGGCGCGCACCAGCGCGGCGATGGCGCAAAACAGCGCCTCGGTGGCGCCGGACGTCACCGTGATCTCGCGCTCGGGGTCGGGTGTCCGGCCGTAGAGACGTGCGGTCTTGCGGGCGATTTCCTCGCGCAGGGGCGCGAGGCCGATGCCCGGTGCGTACTGGTTGCAGCCTGCGGCCATTGCCCGGCTCACCGCCTCGCGCAGCGGTTCGGGAGGATCGAAGTCGGGGAACCCCTGGCCGAGATTGAGCGCCCGGTGCTCCTGCGCCAACCGGCTCATCACGCTGAAGACGGTGGTGCCGACCTTGGGCAGTTTGGTGGATACGAACATGTCGAGCCGTTTGGATGTCCAAATGCCAAGCCTAGCATGGCGCTCTTGACGGGCGATGCACGGCGTTTCACGGCGCTGCGACCTGCCCCGCCGCCAGTCGCGGCCGCACCATCGGTACGGTGAGCATGGTGCTGGCCACGGCCATCAGCAGCAACGCGGTGAACGCCGCCGCGCTGATCACGCCGCGGTCGAGCAGGATGTTGGTGAAGATGATCATGATCAGCGCCTTGGTCTGCAGCAGCCAGCCGATCGTCCACGCCTCCCCGCGCCGCCAGCCGAGCACGCGCCCGGCCAGCGCCACGCCGGCGAGCTTGCCGATCACCGCGGCGGCAAGCAGCCATGCCGCGGCGATGAACACCGCCCAGCCGCCCACCGCCCAGCTGGTGCGCAAGCCCGTGGAAAGGAAGAACACCGGCATCAGCACCAGCAGCACGTGGTGGCGCAGCAGATCCAGCCTGGCCAGATCGAACCAGTCACGATCGAGCACCGCGCCAGCGAGGAACGCGCCGACCATGAAGTGCAGGCCGGCGTAATCGGCGGTGAAGCCGCACGCGGCCAGCCAGATCGGCAGCACGTACCAGCGGTCGGACTCGCGCAGCCGTCGCATCAGCGCGCGGAACGGCCAGGCCAGCACGATGAAACCGGCGATGAAGGCCAATTGCCGGCCGACCCGCGCCCAGTCGAGCAGGATCAGCGCCAGCACCGCCCAGATGGCCAGATCGTCCAGGCTCGCGTAGCGCAGCACGCGCTGACCCAGCGGTGCCCGCAGGATGCCGAGCTTCTCCATCAGCAGCATCAGGATCGGCAGGGCGGTCACCGCGCAGGCCATGCCGACGCCGAGCACGAACTGCCAGCCGCGTCCCGCCGTGCCCAGCCAGCCGGCGCCGCTGGCGAGCAGGCCGAGCGCGGCGAGCGCACCGAGCAGCAGCGGAAAGCCCAGCGCGCAGGCGGCGGTGAGCACGGTCTCGCGCCGATGGCGCCAGCTCTGCTTGAGGTCCAGTTCGAGTCCGGCGATGCACACGAACAGCATTACCGCCCACCACGCCACACCGTTGAGGGTCTGGATCACCGCCGGGTTGAACACGGTGGCGTAGTAACGCGGGAAGGCCGCGCCGAGCACGCCGGGCCCGAGCACGATGCCGGTGAGGATCTGCACCACCACCAGCGGCGCGACATAGTCGGTGCGCCCGAGCCGCCAGATGAGATACGGCAGCCCGAAGATGATCGTCATCGCGATCAGGAAAGTCTCGCTGGTTCCCATGGCGCCCCCTACTCGAAGCGGCGATTGTCGGCACGACCGTGCGACGCACGCAATCGGCGCGGAATCGCCGCGATGCAGCAATGCAAAGGCGGCATTCGGTCCGATGAATACGTATGCAGACGCGCCGGCGGAGACCGATGGCTGACTACCATCGCCGACAGCGCGCCCGATGCGATGGCGCCCGTCCAGGAGACCGCCCATGTTCCGACGTCCGCTGCTCGAATGCCTGCTCGCGCTCGGCCTTGCGCTCGCGCCCGCCGTGCTCATCGCCGATACGCCGGCGGATGCGGCACGCGCCACCCTGGAGGTGCCGCTGCGCGGCGACACTCTGCATGTGGAACTGATCGCGCCGAACATCGTGCATTTGAGCTATCGCACACAGGGCCAAGCGGCAGCGCCGACGCTGCTGATCGACCCGGCATGGCAGCCGAAGGCACCGGCGGATGTCCGTCGCGATGCGTCGGGCAACGCGCTGTCCACGGCGACGCTGCGCGTGCAATGGGAGGACAAGTCGCACGCGCTCGCGATATCCGGCGCCGATGGCCGCACGCTGTTGCGCGTCGACGATCCGGCCGCGCTCGCGCATGGCGAGCTTTCCGTGCGTCACGGCGCCGGCCAGCCGCTCTACGGGGTCGGCGGCTACGACGCCTTCCAGACCGATGTCTCCGCGGGATTGCTGCGCCAGGGCCAGCTGCGCGCCGAAGCCGGTCAGCAGGGCAACGCCGGCGCGCCGCTGGTGTGGAGCACCGCCGGCTACGGCGTGCTGCTCGATGCGCTGGGCGCGGACGTGCGCCTGGACGGCGATCGCATCGCGCTCAAGAACACGCACGCACGCGATGCCTATCTCATCGTCGGTCGTCCGGCGGCTATCTTCGCCGGCATCGCGCAGCTCAGCGGCCGCACGCCACTGTTTCCGAAATGGGCGATGGGGTTCACCAACAGCCAGTGGGGCATCGACGAAAAGGAGCTGCTCGCCATCGTCGAGGGCTATCGCAGCCGGCACATTCCGCTCGACAACTTCACCCTCGACTTCGACTGGAAGGCCTGGGGCGAGGACTGGGGCGAGTTCCGCTGGAACGAGAACAAGTTTCCCGATGGTCCGAGCGGCAAGCTGAAGGCCATGCTCGATCCGCACGGCGTGCATCTGACCGGCATCATGAAGCCGCGCATCCACGTCGATACCGTCGAGGGCCGCTATGCCACCGCGCATGGCTTCTGGGCCGCGGCAAGCCAAGAGGCACCGGATTATTTCTCGAAGAAACCGGTGCGCGAGCTCGACTTCGACAAACCCGAAGTGCGTGCGTGGTTCTTCAACGATCACCTCAAGCACAGCTTCGACACCGGCATCGTCGGCTGGTGGAACGACGAGGCCGACGACATCGGCAGCAACACCCAGTTCACCAACATGCAGCGGGCGATGTACGAAGGCCAGCGCGCGCATTCGCCGCTGCGCGTGTGGTCGATCAACCGCAATTTCTATCTCGGCGCGCAGCGTTATGCCTACGGGCTGTGGTCGGGCGACATTCCCACCGGCTTTGCCAGCATGGCTGGTCAGCGCGCGCGCATGCTGAGCGCGATCGACGTCGGCGCCATGCAGTGGGGCATGGATGGCGGCGGCTTCAAGGACGGCACGCCGACGCCGGAGAACTACGCGCGCTGGGTTCAGTTCGGCGCGTTCACGCCGATCTTCCGCGTGCACGGCGTGCTCGGCCAGAAACGCCAGCCGTGGGTGTACGGACCGGTGGCGGAAAAGGCCGCGAGCGCGGCGATTCGTCTGCGCCAATCGCTGGTGCCCTACATCTACAGCTACGAATACGCGCGCCGCACCGGCGGCGTCGGCTTGGTACGGCCGCTCTTTTTCGACTGGCCGGACGATGCCAACCTGCGCAACGACGTCGAGGCCTGGCTGTTCGGCGACTGGCTGCTGGTCTCGCCGGTGGTCGAGCAGGGCCAGCGCGAGAAGGCGATCTACCTGCCCGCCGGCGACTGGCTCGACTGGTTCACCGGCGAACGTCTCGAAGGCGGCCGGCGCATCGTCCATCACGCCGATGCGGAGGGCTGGAGCGACATCCCGCTGTATGTGCGCGAAGGCGCGATCATCCCGATGCAGGCGCCGGAGGATTACGTCGGCCAGCATCCGCTGAGCGAGCTCACCGTGGAGATCTTCCCCGCCGCACGCGAAAGCCGCTTCACCTACTACGACGATGACGGCAGCACCTATGCCTACGAACGCGGCGAGGATTTTCGCCAGACCTTCACCGTGCGGCGCGACGACGACGGCGCGCATGTCGATCTCGCCGCCACCCAAGGCGCTTACCGGCCGGCGCTGAAGACCTACCTGCTGAGAGTGCACGGCATCGCCGCTGTGCAGGTCGCGGACGCCGCCGGGCTGAAGCGCTACGACGATCCCGACACCCTGCAGAAAGCGGCGGAGGCCGGCTGGGCCAGCGGCCGCGACCGCTTCGGCGAGGTCACCTGGATCCGCCTGCCGGCCGGCGATGCGCATCGACTGCTGCTGACGCCGTGAGGCAACGACCGCTGTTGCACCGCCGCTACCGTCCCGATCGACGGCATGCCATAAAACAAAAAAAGGAACTTTACGGTGCATCCATGATGAACCATCGACCTTTGCACACTTGCTGCTGGATTCGGTCATGCTGAGCGTCTTGCTCGCCGCGGGCCTGGCGGTGGCGCCGGCCGCCGGCTTCGACGGCGCGAAGCTCGAATGGCGGGGTCAGCAGGCGCACATGACGTCCGCAGCCGACGGCGGCTACGTGCTCGACGGCCCGTTCGGCACGCGCCGCATTCCCGCCGCGCCGCTGCGCAGCCAGACCGCCAGTCCGCTGGTCGACGGTCTGTTCGCGATGGCGCAGCAGGAACTGGCCGAGGACAGCGTGGATGCCATCCGTGACCCGGCCTACGATCATGGCGCGCCGATGCCGTGCCGCTGCTATGTCACCGGCGTGAAGTGGCCCTACGTGTGGACGCGCGACGTGTCCTACGCGATCGACCTCGGCCTGTGGCGTTTCGATGCGCAGCGTGCGCGCGACAGCCTGCGCTTCAAGCTCTCCGAGGCACGCGCGGGCACGCCGGGGCTGTACGTGATGCAGGACACCGGCTCGGGCGGCAGCTGGCCGATCAGCACCGACCGCGTGGTGTGGTTCCTGGCCGCGCGTCACCTGCTCGACGATCCCGGCTTCGCCGCCGATGCCCGGCGCGCGCTGCGCGACACGCTGGCGCAGGAACGCGCCTACGCCTACGACGCCGCGTTCGGCCTGTATCGCGGCGAGACCTCATTCCTGGACTGGCGCGAGCAGACCTATCCCGCGTGGACGCAGAACGACGTGGCCTTCATCGGCCAGTCCTTCGCGCTCTCGACCAACGTGCTGCATTACCAGGCGCTCGAACTGGCCGCCACGCAGGCGCAAGCGCATGGCGATGCCCAGGTCGCCACGGACTATCGCGCGCAAGCCGATGCGCTCAAGGCCGCCATCAACCGGCATTTCTGGCGCGAGGATCGCGGGCTGTACATGAGCTACATCGGCGGCGACGGCACGCCGTACGACACCTACGACCTGCTCGGCACCGCGCTCGCCGTGAGCAGCGGCGTGGCCACGGGCGAGCGTGCGCGAGAGGCGCTGGCGCACTACCCGACCTGGCCCGCCGGCAGTCCGGTGATCTGGCCCGAGCGACGCGACCAGCCGGTCTACCACAACCGCGCGATCTGGCCGTTCGTCAGCGCCTACGCGCTGCGCGCCGCGCGCGCCACGGACGATCCCGCGCGCATCGCGCACGAGCTCGTCTCGATCCTGCGCGGCGCCGCGCTGGCCGGCTCGAACATGGAGAACTACGAGCTCCAAACCCAGGCCGTGCACGTGGACGAAGGCACACTGAGCGGCCCGGTGGTCAATTCGCCGCGCCAGCTCTGGTCGGTGGCGGCCGCGCTCGAGGCGGTGCTCGAAGGCGTGTTCGGCCTCACCGGCGAGGATCGCATCGAGCCGAAGCTGCCGGCCGCGCTGGTGCCGGCACTGTTCGGCAAGGGCCGCGCCATCGCGCTCGACCTGCCCGACCGGCGCATCGTGCTGCAACGGCCCGCGGCCATCGACGGCAACCTGCTGGTGACCGACCACATCGACACGCAGGGCAGGCTCGTCACGGTGACGCTGAAGGCCGTGCATGTGCGCGACACGCCGCTACGGCTCGATGCGCCGCTCTACGCGCCCGAGGCGCCGCCCGCACCCGCCGCCGAGGCCGATGGCGACGGCTGGCGCGTGCGCGTGGAGGGCGGTGCCGCACTGCTGTACGTCGACGGCCGACCGCATGGCCGTCTGGACGGCCAGGCGTCCATCCCCGGGCAAGCCGGTCTGCTGTGTCTGAGCGCCACCCGGGTCGACGCGAACGGCATCGAGTCCCTGCACAGCCCCGACACCTGCGTCGGACCGATCACGCGCCTCGAGGGCGGTCCGCCCCGCGCATGGACGGCGCCGACGGACGGCCCTTTCCGCGTGGCGCTCGACTACACCAATCCGCACGGCCCGATCAACACCGGCATCACCGCCGCGGTGAAGATGCTGGTGATCGCATGCGAGGGCGCCGCCTCGCAACGCGTGCCGCTGGTGATGCCGCACAGCGTCGGCGCGCAGCGCTCGACCTTCGGCACGTTCACGGCGCGCGCCGGCGCGGGCTGCCGTTTCACGCTGGAGGACGGCTTCAACATGAGCTATCTCGCCCGCGCCGTGCATTACACCGCCGAGGCCGGCGGCGCGACCGGGCCGCTCAATGAGGCGCAGATCCACGCGCTCGTCCTCGCCCCGCTGGCCAAGGACACGCCATGAACCGGCCGCTGCCCAAGCCGGAACTCTCCTTCTGGCAGATCTGGAACATGTGCTTCGGCTTTCTCGGCATCCAGTTCGGTTTCGCGCTGCAGAACGCCAACGTCAGCCGCATCTTCCAGACCCTGGGCGCGGACGTGTCCTCGATACCCGGGCTGTGGATCGCCGCACCCGCGAGCGGGCTGATCGTGCAGCCGATCATCGGCTATTGCTCCGACCGCACCTGGACCCGGCTGGGCCGGCGCCGTCCCTACTTCCTCGCCGGCGCCGTGCTGGCCTCGCTCGCGCTGCTGGCCATGCCCAACGTGTCCTCGCTGTGGCTCGCCGCCGGCCTGCTGTGGGTCATGGACGCCTCCTTCAACGTGGCGATGGAGCCTTTCCGTGCCTTCGTCGGCGATCAGTTGCCGGAACGGCAGCGGCCGCTCGGCTACACCATGCAGAGTTTCTTCATCGGCATCGGCGCGGTCGTCGCCTCGGCGATGCCCTGGCTGCTGACCCGGCTGGGCGTGGCCAACACGGCCTCGGCCGGCACCCTGCCGGACACGGTGAAGGGAGCCTTCTACATCGGCGGCGCAGTGCTGTTCGGCGCGGTGGCTTGGACGGTGTTCCGCAGCCGCGAGTATCCGCCGGTGATGCTCGCCGCCTTCGACGACGGCGAGGCGGAGCCTGCGCCGGCGGCCGACGCCGCCCGGGCTTGGCGCCCGGGCGTGCTGATGCTCGCGGCCGGCGCGGCGGTGATCGCGCTGATCCAACGCTACGCGCTGGAACACGATCTCTATCTCCTGGCCGGCGGCCTGATCGTATTCGGCCTGGCCTTCGTATGGCTGAGCCGCACCCGCCGGCGCGGCCCGCTGGCCGAAGTGCTGGCCGATCTCTATGCCATGCCGGAGGCCATGCGGCGCCTGGCCTGGGTACAACTCTTCACCTGGTTCGCGCTGTTCGCGATGTGGATCTACACCACCGCCGCGGTCACCGCCGTCCACTACGGCACCACGGACATCCATTCGGCCCGCTACAACGAAGGCGCCAACTGGGTGGGCATACTGTTCGCCGCCTACAGCGGGTTCGCCGCGCTGGCTGCCATCGTCATCCCGTGGATGGTGCGCCGCTGGGGTCTGCGACGGAGCCACCTCGTCAACCTGTGGCTGGGCGGGGCCGGCCTGCTTTCGTTCCTGCTGATCCGCGACCCGCACTGGCTGCTGCTCTCCATGCTGGGCGTGGGCTTTGCCTGGGCCTCGATCGTCTCGCTGCCCTATGCCCTGCTGTCGGACTTCCTGCCGCCGGAGAAGATGGGCGTGTACATGGGCATCTTCAATTTCTTCATCGTGATCCCGCAGCTCATCGCCGCCAGCGTGCTTGGCCTCCTGCTGCGCCGCTATTTCCACGATCAGGCGATCTGGGCGCTGGTGCTGGGCGGCGTCAGCCTGCTGCTCGCCGGCCTGTGCACCCTGCGCGTGCACGAGCCGCGGCGCGGGGTCGAACCGCTGCCCTGAAGGCTCAGCCGGCGTCCGCGCGTAGCGGCCAGGGCATGGGCAGGGCCAGCCGCTGGCCCGGCCGGGCGACACGGTAGCCGCGCGCGGCCAGCACTGCGCCTTCGGCAGCGCTGCCGTAGTGGTAAAGCACGAGCCGCGCGCGCAGCTCGGGGTCGTACTCGCGCTCGATGTCCTCGATCCCGCTGTGCGAAGGGTTGCCATGCAGGGCGCAGTCGTGGGCCACCAGCTCGCCATGCGCCGCCTGCTCGGCCAATACCTCGGGAATCGGCCGGGTGTCACCGGTGAAGACGAAACTGCCGCGCAGGGCGAGACCGAACGACGTACCCGGCCGATGATGCCGGGTGGCAAAGACGTCGAACCAGGCGCCGTCCAGCCAGAAACCGCGCGAGCAGGGCAGCAGGCGGAACGCCTCCCAGAAATTCACTCCGCCCTCGGCGAGCACGCCGGGATAATCGGCGATCCGCCCCTGCAACCACGGCACCAGTGCGGCATGCACGAACACGCGGGTGCGGCCGCGCCAGGCAGGGTCGAACCACAGCCGGCCGAAAAGCCGTTCCATGCCGCCCACGTGGTCGAGATGAACATGGGTGAGATAGAGCGCCGCCGGCGGCTCGCCGTAGGCATCGAGATAACGATCCGGCGTATCCGGGCCGCAATCGATCAGCAGCCACGGCGCGCCGTCGCGCTCGATCACCGCAGAGGCGGAGCCGAGCGCGGCGGCATGCGCCGCACCCGCGCCCAGAAAATGCAGGTCGAGCCTCATCCGGCGAAAGTCCTCGCATAGGCCTCGAGCAGCACCGTCCAGAGCGTGCGCTCGAAGCGGTCAGGATCGTCCGCGCCGGCCCCGAGTTTGCGCAGCGACCGGTGCAGGCGGCGCAGGTTGGCCATCCGCCAGCGCCGCGCGGGCTTGCGCAGGCGGCCGCGGTCGAAATCGATGAGGTAAAGCTGCCCGGGCGTCACCAGCACGTTGTGGGCATTGAGGTCGGCATGCTCGACGCCGGCGCGATGGAAACGGGCGACGAGCGCCCCCACCGCGCGGGCCAGCTCGGTATCGAAGGCGCCGGCGGCAAGACACTCGGCCAGCGTGCGGGCATTCTCGATGCGGCGGGTGATGAGGTCGGCGTCGTAGAAGCAGGCGCCCACGCGCCGGTAGCGTGCCGCCACCGGCCGCGGTGCCGGCAAGTCGCGTCGGGCGAGCGCAAGCAGCAGCCTGAACTCAGCGAAACTGCGCGTGCGCGCCTCACCGGTCCACAGATACCGGTCGCCGAGCAGCACGGCGATGCGCCCGCCGCGCCGATAATGGCGCCATACGCAAGGGCCGAGTGGCGTGTCGAGCATCGCGATGCGGCCGCGACCGCCGATTTCCTCATGCAGCGCGCCGCGTGCGCGCCAGGCATCCGCATCGAACCAGCGCTCGTCGATCGGCACCGGCACATCGGCGATGCACAGCAGCGCGCCATCCGTGCCGGCGCGGCGGGTTTCCTGCATCATGCCGGCCATGTGTCTTCCGCTCGACGACCCGCGTTGCCATGTCCGCCGATTCTAGCCTCGCGCCGGCCGCCTTGTGTCTGCTCCGCACCTCGGCGATCGGCGATGTCACCCATGTCGTGCCGCTGGTGCACACGCTCCAGGAGGCCTGGCCGCAGACACGGCTGAGCTGGGTCGTCGGCAAGCTCGAACACACCCTGGTCGGCGACCTGCCCGGGGTGGAGTTCGTGGTCTTCGACAAGCGGCGCGGCCTGGCCGGCATGCGCGAGGTATGGCGGACGCTGCGCGGGCGCCGCTTCGACGCCCTGCTGCACATGCAGGTCGCCCTGCGCGCCAACCTGCTCAGCCTGGGCATCTCCGCCCGCCGCCGGATCGGTTATGACCATGCCCGCGCCAAGGACCTGCACGGCCTGGTGATCAACGAGCGCATCCCGGCGCGCAGCGGCCAGCACGTGCTGGAGGCGATCGGCAGTTTCGCCGAGCCGCTGGGACTCAAGCAGTCCCGCGTACGCTGGGACCTGCCGATCCCCGCCGAGGCACGGGACTGGGCCCTCGCACAACTGCCGGGCGAGGTTCCGACCCTGCTGGTGAGTCCGGCGTCCAGCCACGTCCTGCGTACCTGGCGGCCGGAGCGCTATGCGACGGTCATCGATCACGTGGCCACGCGCGGCTGGCGGGTGGCGTTGGTCGGCGGACGCGGCACCGCCGACCGTGCCCTGGCCGATGCCATCCTCGCCCATTGCCGACGCCCACCGCTCGACCTGACCGGCAAGGACACGCTGAAACGCCTGCTGGCACTGATGACCCGCGCCCGACTGGTGCTGAGCCCGGATTCCGGGCCGATGCACATGGCCAATGCGGTCGGCACGCCCGTGCTCGGCCTGCACGCGGCGAGCAACCCGGACCGCTCCGGCCCCTACTCGGACCGCCGCTGGTGCGTGAACTGCTACGACGCCGCCGCGCGTCGCTTCCTCGGCAAGCCGGCCGCCGCCCTGCCCTGGGGCACCAAGATCGAATATCCGGGCGTGATGGATCTCATCACCGTGGAGGCCGTCATCGAGCGCTTCGAGGCCTTTGCCGCTCATGCCGGTCTGGCTTGAACGAAGGGCCGGCGTTTTTCAGCGCGTATGCAGCCAATGCACGTAAATGCCATGGGCGCGATCCTCGTTGCGCCGGCCCTCGCGGCCGTCCATGACCATGCACCAGACCGCCCGCAACGTGCTGCCGGTCGGCCGTTCCACCCGCACCAGCTCCCCTTTGGGGATGAAAAAGCGCGTCTCCACCACCAGGACGTGGTCCTTTTCGTAGACCAAGCGTCCGGGCCGCGCCGTAAGGGCGTGCCAGCCGATGTAGACCTGCACATCCTGGGCGATGAAACCGCCGCGATTGTCCAGCGACCAGTGCTCGGTGCGCTCGAGCAAGGACTTGATGTGGGGATCATCCCAGTCGGTGTGTCCGGGGCGATCCGGTGGCTTGTTCCGGTTCACGATGCCACCTGTTGCCTACAGGCGGGCCACGGTCTGCCCGCGTCCATCCCATGCCACTCCCGATCCTGATTTGCCTGCAGCGGTCATCCTGTCGCTCCGGCGCATTCCATGCAAGCGATGATTTCAAAGGCCTCGAGGTCGCGTGCCGACTTCACGCGGCAGGCCTGGGCGCAAGCCACAAGGCGACGAGGCTCACGATCGCAGCCGCGGCCAGATAGTGACCCACCGCCGCCAAACCGTGCCCACGGGCGAGCCAGGTAGCCAGGTAAGGCGCCGGGGAAGCGCCGAGTATGCCGGCGACATTGAATGCCAGCGAGGCGCCGGTATAGCGCACCGCGGTCGGATACAGGTGAGCGAGCACCGCGCCGAGCGGACCGTAGGTCAGCCCCATCGCACCGAGCCCGACGGCCAGGAACAGCAGAGACCGCGCCAGGCTCCCGGCCACGAAAAGCTGTGCGAAACCCATACCGAAAAGGAAGATCAGCAGCGTGGCGGCGATCAGCATCGCACGTCCGCCAAAGCGGTCGGCGAGCCTGGCCGACATCGGAATCGCCGCCGCGAAGAACAGCACGCCGATCATCTGCAGCAGCAGGAACGTCTGTCGCGGATAGCCGAGCTGGCTGGTGGCCCAGCTCAGCACGAACACCGTCATGAGGTAGAACAGCACGAACGTGGCCAGACCGGCGAAGATGCCGGTGATCAATGCGCGCGCATGGCGGGTGAGCACGGCCGCGACCGGAACACGCTCGCGCTCCTGTCGCACCAAGGCCTGCACGAAGGCCGGCGTCTCGGTAAGCCGCAGGCGCACCCACAGGCCGAGCACCACCAGCACCGTGCTGACCAGGAAGGGCACGCGCCAGCCCCAGGCGAAAAAAGCCTGGTCGCCGATGAGCGCCGTCAGCAGCAGGAACAGACCCGCCGAACAGAAAAAACCGATCGGAGCGCCAAGCTGCGGGAACATGCCGTACCAGGCCTGCTTGCCGGGCGGCGCATTCTCGACCGCGAGCAGCACGGCGCCGCCCCATTCCCCGCCCAAGCCCAGCCCCTGCCCGAACCGGCACAGCGCGAGCAAGGCCGGCGCCGCCACGCCGATGTGCGCATAGGGAAGGTCTGAACAACTCCGTCACTTTCGGCCACAATCGGCCATTGCTTCAAGGGGCGAGTTCGATGCAGCTTTCGTTTGGTGATGCCGAGGATCTGGTCGGTCGCAAGCGCACACGGCGCGAGGTGTTCCTTGCCGAGATGGATCAGGTCGTGCCGTGGAAGGCGCTGCTGGCGCTGATCGAGCCGCATTATCCGAAGCTGGGCCGGCCCGGCCGGCAGCCTTACCCCTTGGCGACGATGCTTCGGATCCACTTCCTGCAGCAGTGGTATGCCTTGAGTGACCCGGCGACGGAAGAGGCGCTGGTCGATACGCCGGTGATGCGCCGCTTTGCCCGGATTGGTGGCATGGGCGACATCCCGGACGAGACGACGATCTTGAACTTCCGGCGCTTGCTGGAGACGCACGGTCTGGCCGAAAAGATCTTCAAGCAGGTCAATGCGCATCTTCAGCGCAAGGGCCTGAGCCTTCGCTCGGGCACCATCGTGGACGCGACGATTATCAATGCACCGAGTTCGACGAAGAACCGGGAGGGCGAGCGGGATCCTGCGATGCATCAGACGAAGAAGGGCAACCAGTGGTTCTTCGGGATGAAGGCGCACATCGGGGTGGACGATGCCTCCGGGCTGGTGCACCACGTGGAATGCACGGCGGCGAACGTGGCGGACGTGACGCAGGCGCACAAGCTGCTGCACGGCAAGGAGGACGTGGTGTTCGGCGACAGTGGCTACATCGGTGCCGAGAAGCGCGAGGAGATGCAGGACGTGGATGCGGTGTTCCTGATCGCGAAGAAGCCTTCGGTGATCAAGGCGATGAAGCGCAAGCGCGATCAGCGGGAAGCGAGGGCGTTGGAGCGCTTGAAGGCGAGCGTCCGTGCCAAGGTCGAGCATCCGTTCCGTGTGATCAAGCGGCAGTTCGGCTATACGAAGGTGCGCTATCGCGGCATCGCGAAGAACGCGGCACAGGTGCTGACGCTGTTCGCGCTGTCGAACCTGTGGATGTCGCGCCGGCGCTTGATGCCGGCGGCGGGATAAGTGCGTCCGCTGGACGGGGAAAGCCGTCTGGCGGCATGGCAAAAGGTGGAATTCCGAGCGGATTGACGGGATTTCGGCCTTCGAGGCTCGGAAATAACGTGGGTTTGGCGGATTGTTCAGACCTTCCATAGGTCGGCAGCAGGCCGATCAGCACGGTGGAAACGCCCATCGTCAGCAGCGCAGCGACCAGCGTCACCTTGCGACCGTGGCGATCGCCGAAATGGCCGAAGACCACCGAGCCCACCGGGCGGGCGAAAAAGGCCAGCGCAAACGTGGCCAGGGACTGCAGCGTCGAGGAAGTCGAATCGCTCGCGGGAAAGAAGAGCCGCGGAAACACCAGCACCGCCGCGGTGGCATAGATGTAGAAATCGAAAAACTCGATCGTAGTCCCGACTAGGCTGGCAAGCAGCACCCGTCGGGCAGTGGCCGGCGGCGCGGTGTCTTTTGGGCTCATCCCGCTCCCTCGATGCGTGCGAACGCAACCGATGCTAGCAAAGCGCGACGCGGCATCTCACCGATGATCGCGCGAGGCTTTGCACGCAACACACGACACCCGCCGGCAGGATACCCTGCCCGCGGGTGTCGAAGAACAACGGTCGCAACCGGCTGGAAAGCCGGGCCGCGGCAGCCTTATTCGGCGGCCTGTTGCCGGGCGGCCTTGGCCGCTGCCGCAGCGGCGACGTCTTCCTTGATGCGCGCCGCCTTGCCTTCCAGACCGCGCAGGTAATAGAGCTTGGCGCCGCGCACCTTGCCCTTGCGCTTGACCTGCACGGACTCGATCGCCGGGCTGTGCGACTGGAACACGCGCTCGACGCCGGTGCCGTGCGAGATCTTGCGCACGGTGAAGGCCGAATGCAGACCACGGTTGCGCTTGGCGATGACGATGCCTTCGAAGGCCTGCACGCGCTCGCGGTTGCCTTCCTTGACCTTGACGTTGACGACCACGGTATCGCCGGGGCCGAACTCCGGCAATTGGCGCGTGATCTGCGCGGCTTCGAACTGTTCGATGATCTTGTTCATGGCAACCTCTGTGGTGTGTGCGATGCCGTCCAGGCGCCGCTTTTCAATGAAAAACAACTCCGGACCGGCTGCCCGGGCCAGACAGCCTCACGGCACGCGCGAGGCCAGATATTCGCGGCGGAACTCATCCAGCAAGGCGCGCGACTCCTCGTCCAGCACGCATTGCGAGAGAAGATCCGGCCGCCGCAGCCAGGTGCGACCCAGCGACTGCTTGAGGCGCCAGCGCCGGATCGCCGCATGATCGCCGCCCTGCAGGACCGCCGGCACGTCGCCGTAGGGATCGTGCAACGGTTTGGCGTAATGCGGGCAATCGAGCAGGCCGTCCGTGAACGAATCCTGCGTCGCCGACTGCGCATCGTTCAGCGCGCCTTCCTGCAACCGTCCCACCGCGTCGATCAGCACCGCAGCGGCGAGTTCGCCGCCGGACAGCACATAATCGCCGATGGAAAGCTCCTCGTCGACCTCGTGCGCGAGCAGACGCTCATCCACGCCCTCGTAACGACCACACAGGAGCGCGATGCGCGGCATGCCTGCCAATGCCGCCACCCTGCCCTGCGTGAGCCGCGCTCCCTGCGGACTTAGGTAAATCACATGCGCGGGCGCCGGATCCGCCTGGCGCATCGCCGCCAGCGCGGTGCGCAGCGGCTCGATCCGCATCACCATGCCCGGTCCGCCGCCGCAAGGACGGCCGTCCACCGTGCGGTGCGCGTCGGTGGCGAAATCGCGCGGGTTCCACGTCGCCACCTGCAACAGTCCGCGCCGCTGCGCCCTACCCACCACGCCGATCTCGGCGCACTGGCGCACGAACTCGGGGAACAGCGTGACGACGTCGATGCGCATGGGGCCCAGATACCGCAATCGCTCTAGAACTCGGGGTCCCAGTCCACCACCATGCGCCCGCCGGCCAGGTCCACCGCGTGCACATACACGCCCTGCACGAAGGGAATCAACCGTTCCCGACCGTCCACTCCGTCGACCACCACCACGTCATTGGCGCCGGTGGCGAAGAGGTGGCTGACCTTGCCGAGCACCCTGCCTGACGTATCGATGACCTCGAGGCCTTCCAGATCGACCCAGTAGTACTCGCCTTCACCGGGTGGCGGCAGACACTCCCGGTCGACCCAGATGTCACGTCCGATCAGTGCCGCTGCCGCATCCCGGTCATCCACGCCGGGCAGATGGGCCACCAGCCCCTTGCCCTGCGCACGACCGCTGATGCCGGCGATCTCCCGCGTGTCACCCGGCGCCATGTCCAGCAGCCAGGGCTGATAACGGAAGATCTGCGTACGCGGCTCGGTCCAGGATTCCAGCTTGACCCAGCCCTGCACGCCGTACAGCCCGACGATGCGCCCGACCAGGACGCGCCGACCGGCCGTCATCGACTCAGGCGGCCTGCTGCCGGCCGGCTTCCTTGACGAGCGCGGCGACCTTGTCGCTCAGCTGGGCGCCTTTAGCCACCCACTCCTGCACGCGCGCCACGTTGAGCTCGAGTCGCTTGTCCTTGCCTGCAGCGGTCGGGTTGTAAAAACCCAGGTTCTCGATGCTGCGCCCGTCGCGCTTGCTGCGCTGATCGGTCACCACGACGTGATAGAACGGGCGGCCCTTGGCGCCGCCGCGCGAAAGACGAATCTTGACCATAGTCGACACTCCAGAGGCCGGCGGCGCCGGCGAACGCGTCCGCAATGGGACGCGGTGAACGCGCAATTTTAGCGAAAATCGGACGAAAGGAAAGGGGCGGCCGCAGGGACGCCTTCGCGAGCCCCGAAGCATCATCGGCGCGGCGCAACCGCCAAGCCCGCCCGGCGGCAAGCCAAGGCGGTTCAGCGCATCGGCGGCAAACCACCCATGCCGCCCATGCCCTTCATCGCGCCGCGCATCTGCCGCATGAGGCCCTTGCTGCCGCCCTTGGCCAGCTTGGACATCATCTTTTCCATCTGCTGGTACTGCTTGAGCAGGCGGTTGACGTCGGCCGGCTGGGTGCCCGAGCCGCGTGCCACGCGGGCGCGCCGCGAGCCGTTGAGCAGGTCCGGATGGCGGCGCTCCTTCTTGGTCATCGACTGGATGATGGCGATCATCCGCTTGATCTCGCGATCGTTGACCTTGGACTTGACCGCGTCGGGCAGGCTCGCCATGCCGGGCAGCTTGTCCAGGAGACCCGCCAGACCGCCCATGTTGCTCATCTGCTCGAGCTGGCCCTGCATGTCGTTCAAGTCGAAGCGCTTGCCCTTGATGACCTTCTCGGCGAGCTTCTGCGCCTTTTCCTGATCGACCTTGCGCTCGACCTCCTCGACCAGGCTCAGCACGTCGCCCATGCCGAGGATGCGCTGGGCGATGCGGTCGGGATGGAACGGCTCCAGCGCGTCGGTCTTCTCGCCGGCGCCGAGGAACTTGATCGGCCGGCCGGTGACGTAGCGCACCGACAGCGCCGCGCCGCCGCGCGCATCGCCGTCGGTCTTGGTCAGCACCACGCCGGTGAGCGGCAGCGCCTCGGCGAAGGCCTTGGCGGTGTTGGCGGCATCCTGGCCGGTCATCGCATCGACCACGAACAGCGTCTCGACCGGCTGGATGGCCGCGTGCAGCGCCTTGATCTCGGCCATCATCGCCTGATCGACGTGCAGGCGGCCGGCGGTGTCGACCAAGAGCACGTCGACCACTTCGCGCTTGGCCGCGGCGATCGCATCCCTGGCGATCTGCACCGGGTCCTGGCCCGCCGCGGAGGGGAAGAACTTCACCCCGACCTGCTCGGCCAGCGTGCGCAGCTGCTCGATGGCGGCCGGACGATAGACGTCGCAGCTCACCACCATCACCTTTTTCTTTTTGCGCTCGGTGAGGAAGCGCGCGAGCTTGGCCACGGTGGTGGTCTTGCCCGCGCCTTGCAGGCCGGCCAGCAGCACCACCGCCGGCGGCGTGGCGGCGAGATTGAGCTCGCTGTTGGCGGTGCCCATCAACGCCGTGAGCTCGTCGCCGACCACTTTCACCAGCGACTGGCCGGGCGTGAGGCTCTTTAGCACCTCCTGGCCGACCGCGCGCACCTTGACGCGCTCGATCAGCGCCTGCACCACCGGCAAGGCGACGTCGGCCTCGAGCAGCGCGATGCGCACCTCGCGCAGCGATTCGCGGATGTTTTCCTCGGTCAGCCGGCCGCGACCACGCAGGCGATTGACGGTGGCAGACAGGCGTTGGCTCAGGGATTCGAACATGCGGGCATTTCAACGATGGGCGATATGATGCTGATTATAGCCGACGCAGATCGCCACTCCGGCAGCCGTGAGCGTCTGGCAGACCCGCGGCTGTGCCACACTTGCGCGCCATGCTGACCGTCGCCGCCCTGCTCGCCATCGCCGATTACCTGCTCGCCGCCGGATTGCTAGCGCGGCCGCTGCTGGGGCATGGCACGCCGGGCGAACGTCAGCGTGGCGCGCTCGCCTTTGCGGCGCTGGCCGTGGTGGCGCATGCCGGCATGCTGCTCGGCATGCACCGCGGCGCGCTGGACCTGCATTTCTTCGCCGCGCTGTCGCTGGTCGCCTGCGTCATCGCCGCGCTCACGCTGCTGGTCAACCTGAGCCGGCCGGTGGCCGCGCTCGGCGTGATCGTGTTTCCGCTCGCCGCGCTGCTGGTGGCCATCGACGCCTTCGCCGCACCGCCGACCGCGCCGCAACCGCTGGACTGGCAGATCAAGCTGCACGTCACCCTTGCCCTGCTCGCCTTCGGCGTGCTGTCGATCGCCGCGGTGCTGGCGATCCTGCTGGCGGTGCAGGAACGCGCGCTGCGCCATCGCCGCATCGGGCCGTGGCTGCGCGCGCTGCCGCCACTGACGCTCACCGAGACGCTGCTGTTCCGGTTGATCGGCGCCGGCTTCGCGCTGCTCACGCTGACCCTGCTCACCGGCATCCTGTTCGTCGACGACCTGTTCGGTCAGCACCTGGTGCACAAGACGGTGCTGTCGATCGTCGCCTGGCTGGTGTTCGGCGCGCTGCTCTACGGCCGCTGGCGGCATGGCTGGCGCGGCCGGCGCGCGATCAACCTGACCCTGACCGGGATGGCGCTGCTCGTGCTCGCCTTCTTCGGCAGCAAGCTGGTGCTGGAACTGATCCTGCACCGCGCCGCGTGAGTCAGCGGCAGGCCTCCAGCGCCTCGGCCAGGCGTTCCACGCCGACCACTTCGAGTTCGCCGACGCGGCCTTTTTTCGGCGCGTTGGCGCGCGGCACGATGGCGCGGCGAAAGCCGTGCTGCGCGGCCTCCTTCAGGCGTTCCTCGCCGTTGGGCACCGGACGGATCTCGCCGGACAGACCGACCTCGCCGAAGGCGATGGTCTTCTCCGGCAGCGGCTTGTCGCGCAGCGAGGACAGCACGGCAAGCAGCACCGGCAGATCGGCCGCGGTCTCCTGCACGCGGATGCCGCCGACCACGTTGACGAACACGTCCTGGTCGTAAGCCGCCACGCCGCCGTGCCGATGCAGCACGGCGAGCAGCATGGCGAGCCGGTTCTGTTCGAGGCCGAGCGCGACGCGGCGCGGATTGCCGAGCGAGGATTGATCGACCAGCGCCTGCACCTCGACCAAGAGCGGCCGCGTGCCTTCGCGGGTGACCATCACCGCGCTGCCCGGCGTCGGCCCGCTGTGCGCGGAGAGGAAAATCGCCGAGGGATTGGGCACCTCGCGCAGGCCCTTCTCGCCCATCGCGAACACGCCGAGCTCGTTGACCGCGCCGAAGCGGTTCTTGAATGCGCGCAGCACGCGGAAGCGGCTGCCCGATTCGCCCTCGAAATACAGCACCGCATCGACCATGTGTTCGAGCACGCGCGGACCGGCGATGCCGCCTTCCTTGGTCACGTGGCCGACCAGGAACACGCTGGTGCCGGTCTCCTTGGCGTAGCGGGTGAGCCGCGCGGCGGTTTCGCGCACCTGGCTCACCGAACCCGGCGCCGCGGTCAGCAGTTCCGTCCACAAGGTTTGAATCGAATCGATCACCAACACGCGCGGACGCGCCTGCGCGGCCTGTTCCAGGATGCGCTCGACACCGGTCTCGGCCAGGGCATGCAGGGGCGCGAGCGGCAGGTCGAGCCGCTGCGCGCGGGCGGCGACCTGGGCCAGCGATTCCTCGCCGGTGACGTAGACGCTGGGCAGTTGCGCGCCGAGCCTGCCGAGCATCTGCAAAAGCAGCGTGGACTTGCCGATGCCCGGATCGCCGCCGATCAGCACCACCGAACCCTGCACCAGCCCGCCACCGAGCACGCGGTCGAATTCGCCGATACCGGTCTGCGTGCGCGCCTCGGCGCCGAGCGCCACCTCGGCGAGCGGCGTGACCCGCGCCGCGCCGGCGACTTGTCCGGCGTAACTGCCGCGCGTGGCCGGCGATGCCTTGGCCGGCTGCAGCACGATTTCCGCGAGCGTGTTCCACGCGCCGCAGTCCACGCACTGGCCCTGCCACTTGCTGTGTTCGGCGCCGCAGTCGGCGCACACGTAGGCGGTCTTGGCTTTGGCCATGGAAGGCGTCGATTCCGTGAGGGATGCGTCGCAAAAGTATGCGTGCGACGCGTCGCATCTGCTGCGACCGCCCTTTTCGCGTTATGCGTCCGCGCCGCGCGCGACCGGACGCGACGGATCGCTCACCCAGCCGCTCCACGAGGGCGCGTACAGGCGCGAGCCGCAAAGCCCGGCATGCTCCATCGCCAGCACGTTGTGACAGGCGGTGACGCCCGAGCCGCACATGTGCACCACCGACTGCGGCGGATGGCCGCCGAGCAGCGGCAGGAATGCCTCGCGCAGCGCCTGGGCCGGCTTGAAACGGCCGTCCGGCTGCAGGTTCTCGGTATAGGGATGATTGCGCGCGCCCGGCACGTGGCCGGCCACGCGATCGAGCGGCTCGACCTCGCCGCGAAACCGCGGCGCGGCGCGCGCGTCCAGGATCACCGGCGCACGGCGCAGCTCGTCCGCATCGAGCACCACACGGTTGGCATCGAAGTGCAGCGTGGCGCGTGTCGGCGTGCGCTCGGGCACGCTGGTCTCGAGTGGCAGGCCGGCCGCCCGCCAGGCGGCCAGACCGCCATCGAGCACCGCCGCCGGCACCCCCGCCCAGAGCAGGAGCCACCACAAGCGGGCGGCGGCCATCGCGCCGCCGGCATCGTCGTAACAGACCACCTGC
This sequence comes from Aerosticca soli, assembly GCF_003967035.1. GTDB lineage: Bacteria > Pseudomonadota > Gammaproteobacteria > Xanthomonadales > Rhodanobacteraceae > Aerosticca > Aerosticca soli. The sequence goes on from NZ_AP018560.1 coordinate 1,937,017, forward strand.
AAGTCCGGCTGCCAGCCCCAGCGGCCGAGCGTGGCCGCGAAGGCTTCCTCGCGCGGCAAGGGATGCCGGCCCAGGCCCTGCCCCGCGCGGGAGGGATCGGACAGGTCACCATGCAGCTCGGCATGGACGGCGCCCGGCAGGTGGCCGGATCGATAATCGCGCCGGCCCTTGTCGGCATCGGCGAGATCGCAGCGGCAGTCGACGATGAGCACCCGCGCAGGCGGCAGGGCGGCGAGTGCCACGGCGTCGATCAGGGTGGCATAGCGAGGGTTCATGCGTGTCCCATCCTCGTCAGCAGATTGTGCAGGATCGCCGCGGTGGCACCCCAGATGCGGTAACCCTCGTGCTGGAACTCGACCATCGGCCGATGCCGGCCGGCGAATTCCATCGTGTAGCGGCGAAGGTTGGCCGGATCGAGCACGAACGCAAGCGGCACCTCGAAGACCGCCGCGACCTCGTCCGGCGCCGGCCGCAAGACGGCATGCGCGGCCACGCGGGCGACCACCGGCGTGATGCGGTAGCCGCTGATGGTGTCGAAGGCCTCGAGATAGCCGAGCGGCGTGACCTTTGCCGGATCCAGGCCGATTTCCTCCTGGCTCTCGCGCAGTGCGGTGGCCACCGGGTCGGCATCCTGCGGATCCCGGCGACCGCCGGGGAAGGCGACCTGGCCGGCGTGTGCGCTCAGCCGGTCGTTGCGCCGGGTGAGCAGGAACCGTGGCTGGCTGCCCTCGCGCAGCCCGACCAGGACGGCGGCCGGACGCCGCGGCCCGTCACCGATCCATGCGCGCATGTCGTCCTGGTTCCAGGCCATGCCCTCCGGCGGTTCGGTCAGCGGCAGCAGGGCGCGCGCGATGGCGTCGAAGGCGTCCGCGCTCATGGCTGCAGGCCGCGCCGGGGCAGCACTTCACGCATCAGGTAAAGCCGCTCGTCCTCGTCCATCGACCGCCAGTGGGCGATCTCCCCGGCCGTGCGCCGACAGCCCAGGCACAGGCCGCGACGATCCAGCCGGCAGACGCCGATGCAGGGGGTGCTGGGGGAAGCGGCCGGAACCTCGACGGACATCCCGCGCATGTTAGCCGATGCGCGAGCGCGTCCGCCTCACTTGATGTCGAGCAGCTCGATGTCGAACACCAGCGCCTCGTTGGGACCGATGCGCGGCAGCTGGCCGTGCTCGCCGTAGGCGAGCTGCGGCGGGATCACCACCTTCCAGCGGTCGCCCACGTGCATGCGCGGGATCACGTCCTGCCAGCCGCGGATGACCTGGTTGACGGTGAAGGTGACTGGCGCGCCATGGGCCCAGGAGCTGTCGAATTCGGTGCCGTCGACCAGCATGCCGCGGTAATTGACGGTGACCGTGCTGGTGACGCTGGGACTGACCTTGCCGTCCCCCTTCTTGATCACCGAGTACTGGATGCCCGAGGGCAGCTGCACCACGCCCGGCTGGCGCGCATTCCGGGCCATGAACTCGGCGCTGCGACGCGCGTTTTCGGCGGCCACGCGCTGGAATTCGGCCACCGCCTTGGCGTGCATGACCTCGTCGAGCGCACGCAGCTGGTCGCGCATGTCCTGGATCGGCACGCCGGGCGGCCGTTTGGCGTAGGCATCCTGGATCGCCTTCTGCAGCGTGGCCAGATCCACGTCCGGATCGCCGTCGGCGAACTGGCTGCCGATCTGATAGCCGATCGCGTAGGACAGCTTTTCCCGGTCCAGCCGGGGCGGCGCCTTGGCCGCCGCGTTGCCGCGGTCCTGCGCCTGCGCGGCCCCTGCCAGGGACAGCAGCCCGCATGCCAGCCAGCGCAGTCGTGTCATGCCCGATCTCCGAAAAACGGCATCCTTCATCGTAGTCGCATGGCGCCGCCCGTGCGAACGGCGGCCCTCGTCACTTTGAATCCGCCGGGCGGCAAAGGTTCCCGTTACCATGCCATTCCATGCCTCGACGAGGAACCTGAAAGCCCATGGCCTACCGCAATCTGGCGATCGAGCAGCGCGGCGCGGTGCGCACGATCACCGTCAACCGCCCCGACAAGCTCAATGCGCTCAACCGCGACACGCTCAATGAACTGACCATCGCCTTCGGCCAGGCCGCGCAGGACGACGCGGTGCGCGCGGTGGTGCTGACCGGTGCGGGCGACAAGGCCTTCGTCGCCGGTGCCGACATCGCCGAGATGCACGCCTACACGCCCGCGCAGGCGCAGGCTTTTTCGCGCGCCGGACAACGGCTGATGAGCACCATCGAGCGGCTCGGCAAGCCGGTCGTCGCGCGCATCCAGGGCTTCGCGCTGGGCGGCGGCATGGAACTGGCGATGGCCTGCCATCTGCGCGTGGCTGGCGAGAAGGCGAAGTTCGGCCAGCCGGAAATCAATCTCGGCCTGATCCCCGGTTTCGGCGGCACCCAGCGCCTGCTGCGCCTGGCCGGCCGCAGCGCCACGCTCGAGCTGTGTCTGACCGGCGCGATGATTTCCGCATCGCGCGCGTACGAGCTCGGCATCGTCAACCGCGTGGTGGCCCCCGAGGCCCTGGACGAGACGGTGAACGCGCTCGCCGACCAGCTCGCCGCCGCCGCGCCGCTGGCCGCCGCCGGCATCCTCGATGCGGTGCTGCAGGGGGGCGAGACCGCGCTCGACCAAGGCCTGGAATTCGAAACGCAGACGTTCGCGCTGATGTTCGCGAGCCAGGACATGCGCGAAGGCACATCCGCGTTCCTGGAAAAACGCAAGGCCGCGTTCAGGGGCGCTTGATCGAATCCCCGGGCATCCACCGGCCGGGGAGATGCCCGAGGCGTGCGCTAGTGCTGCGAGCCGCGGTACTTCTTCTCGCCCGCGGTGACGGCGATGTCCAGCCGGTTCTCCGGCGGCGCCAGCGGACAGGTGGCGAACGGCGTGAAGGCGCACGGCGGGTTGTAGGCGCGGTTGAAGTCCAGCACCACCTTGCCCGGCTTATCGAGGCCACCGGCCGGCAACGCGGCGTAGAGGAAGCGCGCGGCGCCGTAGGTCTCCTTGCCGGAGGTGCGGTCGGCAAAGACGAAAAACAGCTCGCCGCCGGGCTCTTCCTGGTAGGGCAACAGCTCAAAGCGCCGTCCGTCACGCTCGAACACCGCGCGCCCAGGCACCGCAACCTTGTCGATGGTACCGAGCGCGGTGCCGATCTCGAGCCTGTGCGGCGGCACGAACGGCTCCCAGTCGGCCTCGATGCGCCAGGCCGGATCGGCCGGGTAGTAGTCCAGGCCGAGGAAGTGCGTGCGCGTCGCGGCGTTGGCGTCCTTGACGCGCAGCGCCTTGCGGCCATCGCGGTCGATCACGTAGAAGCTCGCGCTGCCGAAGGCCACCGTGGTCGGCTGGGGCGCACGGCCGTCGTCGATGAGCTCGGCCTCGCGTAGCGGCTTGCCGTCGATGCTGGCTGCGACGCCCTCGGCGAGCGCGATGCGCACGCGTCCGTCCGCAGCCAGCGTGACCACGCCCAGATGCTCGGGACCGACCGGCAGCACGATGTCATTGTCGGCGGCGTGCCCCACGCGGTTGGCGCCGGCCTCGAGCCATGCGAGTCCGACCAGACTGAGCCAGCCGTCCGGTGCCGTGAGTCGCACCAGGCGTTCGCGCTGCCAGGCGCGGGTCTCCGCGGCGAAATCGGTACCGGCGCTGGAGGCAAAGGCGGGCATGAAGGCGACTCCGAACGACAACAGGGAAAACAGCCAGCGGCGGCTACGCATGCGGACCATCCGTGCATCGCAGTGGGTTTGGCAGTATGGACGTCCAGACGTCCGCTGGCAATGCGGGCGACAGGCGCTCAGCGACCGCGCAGGAACAGCCGGTCGAGTTCGGCCAGGCCGAGTTCGGTCCAGGTCGGGCGGCCGTGATTGCACTGTCCGGAACGCTCGGTGGCCTCCATCTCGCGCAGCAGCGCATTCATCTCGGGAAGGGTGAGGCGCCGCCCCGCGCGCACCGAGCCGTGACAGGCCAGCGTGGCGAGGAGTGCGTTTTCCCATTCCTCGAGCCGGCGCGAGCTGCCGTGCTGGGCAAGCTCGGCGAGCACGGCGCGGGTGAGTTCGGCCACATCCGCACCTTCCAGCAAGGCCGGGATGCGCCGCACCACAACCGAGGTCGGCCCGCCGCGCGAGAGTTCCAGGCCCCAGGCGGCCAGCGATTCGGCGTGCTCCTCGGCGGCAGCGGCCTCGCGCGCGCTCACCGCGAGCGTGACCGGCACCAGCAGCAACTGCGAGCGCAGGCCGGTGCCACTACGCGCGGCCTTGAGCTTCTCGTAAGTGATGCGCTCGTGGGCGGCGTGCATGTCGACCAGCACCAGACCACGGGCGTTCTCGGCGAGGATGTAGATGCCCTTGAGCTGGGCGATGGCGAAGCCGAGCGGCGGCGTGTCTTCCGGCGTCGAGGCGACCACGGCACGTGCCGGGGCGGCTGCGGACTCGCCGAGCAGGGCGGCATAGGCGCCGAGCGGATCCTCGCGCACACCGAGCGCCAGGCGACTCTGGCCGTCCGCCTGCGGCCACGATCGCATGGGCGCCGCCGATGCCGCGCCGCCGACCGCCATGCGCAGCGTGCCCTCGTCCTGCGGCACCGCGGCAGGCACCCGCCCCGCGCGGGTCTGAGCCAACGCCTCGTGCAGGCTGCGGAACAGGAAATCGTGCACCAGCCGCTGCTCGCGAAAGCGCACCTCGTGCTTGGCCGGATGCACGTTGACGTCCACCCCGGCCGGATCGAGTTCGAGATACAGCACGAAGGCCGGCTGGCGACCGTGGAAGAGCACGTCGGCGTAGGCCTGGCGCACCGCGTGCGTCACCACGCGATCGCGCACGCGGCGGCCATTGACGTAGAAATACTGCGCATCGGCCTGACCGCGCGCGGCGCTCGGCAGGCCGACCCAGCCTGACAGCCGCAGCCCCGCGGCCGCCTGTTCGATGCGCAGGCTCTGCGCCGGAAACTCCTCGCCGAGCACCGCCGCCACGCGTTCGAACAGCGCCGCCTCGTCGGCCGCGGCCTTCCACAAACGCACCGGCTTGCCGTTGTGGCCGAGATGGAATGCCACGTCGGCACGCGCCAGCGCGAGCGACTTGACCAGATCGTCGATGTGCGCGAACTCGGTGCGCTCGGCACGCAGGAACTTGCGTCGCGCCGGCACGTTGTAGAAGAGATCGCGCACTTCGACGCTGGTGCCCGGCGGATGCCGCGCGGGCCGTACCGGCTGCATGCGACCGCCGTCGACCTCGATGCGGAAGGCCTCTTCGCTGCCGGCCTCGCGGGAGGTGAGCGCAAAGCGCGACACCGCGGCCATGGAAGCCAGCGCCTCGCCGCGAAAACCCATGCTGGCCACGCGCTCGAGATCGTCGAAGCTGGCGATCTTGCTGGTGGCATGTGCGGCCACCGCGAGCGGCAACTGCGCCGCGGCGATGCCGCCGCCATCGTCGCGCACGCGGATCAGGCGCAAACCACCCTGCTCGATCTCCACCTCGATGCGCGTGGCGCCGGCGTCCAGGCTGTTCTCGACCAGCTCCTTGACCACCGAGGCGGGCCGCTCGATCACCTCGCCGGCGGCGATCTGGTTGACGAGGTCGATGGGCAGGGCGCGGATGGCTGGCATCCACCAAGCTTAAAGGCGATCCGCGGCCGCGCCCAAGCGCAAGGCGTCTTTTCAGCCGGTCGGAATGGCGAGCACGGTGCCCACGCGCACGCTGTCGCTGCGGATGTTGTTGGCGCTCTTGAGCGCGCCGACGCTGACGCCGTACTGGCGCGCGATGCTGCGCAGGCTTTCGCCACGACCGACGCGATGGAGATCGCCCACGCCCTGGTCGGCACGCGGCGGCGTGGCGGCCGCCACCGTGGACGCAGTGCCCTCGCCGGCGGATGCGAGCAGGCCGCTGCGGCGGGCCGCCTGCGCGGCGAACCAGGTGCCGGGCGGCGGCGTGGCGGTGAAGTAGTCCTGGACGCCGCCCATCACCGCCTGCGCCAGTGCGCGCTGATGGGCCGGATCGCGCAGCTTGCGCTCCTCGGTGGGATTGCTGATGAACGCGGTCTCGACCAGGATCGAGGGCACGTCGGGCGAGCGCAGCACCACGAAGTTGGCGCGCTCGACATAGCCGCGATGGGTGGGGCCCAGTCGGCCAAGCGCACGCAGCACGTTGCCGGCGATCGCCTCGCTGGCCTGCATCGCATAGCCCTGCTGCATGTCCAGCAGCACGGCGGCAAGGCCGTCGTCCTTGTCGTCCAGGGTGACGCCGCCGATCAGGTCGGCGCTGTTTTCGCGGTCGGCCAGCCAGCGCGCCGCCTCGGAGGTCTTGCCGCGCGGGGAAAGCACCCAGACCGACGAGCCGCGCGCATCGCCGCTGACGTAGGCGTCGGCATGCACCGAAACGAACAGGTCGGCATTCTTGGCGCGGGCGATCTGATAGCGCCGCTTGAGCGGGATGAAATAGTCGCCGTCGCGGGTCAGCACGGCCTGCATGCCCGGCTGCCGGTTGATCTCCGCGGCCAGCGCACGCGCCACCGCCAAGGTGACGTTCTTCTCCAGCGTGCCGCCGGGGCCGTGTGCACCGGGATCCTCGCCGCCATGGCCGGCGTCGATCGCGATCACCACCTTGCGGTCGCCCTTGAGCAGCAGCGCCGCCTGACGCGTGGTCAGGGTGCCGTTACGCGCGCTGCGCAAGGCGGCGGCGACGGGCGCCGGATCGTCGCGGACGGCTGCCGGAGCGGCAGGCGCGGCGGCGGGGCTGGACGACACCGTGGGCGTCGCGTCCGTGCGCGCGGCGGCAGCCATTACAGCGGCGGGAACGTTAGCGGAAGTCGTCGCCACGGCGCGGCCGGGATAGAGGTCGAGCACCAGCCGATAACCGTGACCGTCCATCGGCCGCAGCACGAAGCTCTTGGGTTGCGTACCCGGCCGCACCTCGACCTCGAGACGCAGGCGATCGCCCTGCTGCCCGCTGCGCAGACCGCGGTAGAGGCCGGTCGGTGCGGGCGCGGTGAAGCCGCGGCCGGCACGGCTGGCGGGCAGTTCGAGCACGACGCCGGCATCGCGTGGGTCGGAGACCACCTCGGCGGGGCCGGAAAGGTCGAACACGACGCGGGTGTAGGCCGGACCCGCCCAGGCGCGTGCGGCCTGGATCTCGGCCGCGGAGGCGGCAGGGCTGGACAAGGCCAGCACGGCGGCCAGCCCGATCGATCGCCCCCAACGTGTCCGCAACGCGCCCATGACGCGGATTGAACGCCAGCCCGCGAGCGTTTGCAAGCGCGTTTTTTCAAGGATATCCAAAGCCTGCGTAACCTTGGTGAGAGTCCGGACCAAGGCTTGCCGGTAAAAGCCGGTTACACGGGCTGGTTTCGCAAGGAACTCAGCCCGCACCCGCCAGGCCGCCGGCGCATTCCCCCAGCCGCGCCAGCACCCGCGCACCACGGGGACTGGCCGCCTGCAGCGATGCGCGACGTCCACCGCCCGCATGCACCAGCCGCACGCGCAGATCTGGCGGCGGCAATGCGCCCTCGCCATGCTCGGGCCATTCGACCAGCACGAGCGCCGCAGGCTCGCTCAGCGCGTCCAGTCCCAGCCAGGCGAGCTCGCCGGGGTCGGCGATGCGGTAGAGGTCCAGATGCCAGGCGGTGCCGGTCGGCAGCGCATAGGATTCGACCAGGCTGTAGGTCGGGCTCTTGATCCGCCCGCCGACGCCGAGCGCGGTCAGCAGGGCGCGCACGAGATGGGTCTTGCCGGCGCCGAGCTCGCCGCTCAGCAGCACCACCAGTCCGCCATCCAAGGCCCGGGCCAGCGCCTCGGCGAGCGCCGTGGTGGCGGCCGGATCGGGCAGCTCGATCTCGAGCGTGTTCATGTGCTCGGCGCCCCGTTGAGAAGCCGGCGCAGCGGCAGCAGCAAATCGCTGGCGATGAGCCCGCGCTCGCCGGCCTCGGCCGCCGCCAAGTCGCCGGCGCGGGCATGCAGACCCACGCCCAGGCAGGCGGCCTGCCAGGGCGTGAGGTGCTGGGCGAGCAGCGCGGCGATGACCCCGGTCAGGAGATCGCCCATGCCGCCCGAGGCCATGCCCGGATTGCCCCACGGGCACACGGCGAGCCGGCCGTCCGGGGCGGCGATCAGGCTGCCGGCGCCCTTCAGCACCACCACCGCCTGGTAGCGCGCGGCCAACGCACGCGCCGCGGCGAAACGGTCGGCCTGCACCTCGGCGACGTCGCCGCCGAGCAGGCGCGCGGCCTCACCCGGATGCGGCGTCAATACCGCCGGCTGGGTAAACCGGCGCGGCGCTCGCGCCAGCAGGTTGAGCCCGTCGGCATCGAGTACCAGCGGCTTGCCGCTGTCGAGCGCGGTGAGCCACAGCGCATGGCCCCAGGCGCCCTGCCCCAGCCCCGGCCCCACTGCCAGTGTGGTGGCGCGGGCCAGCAGCGGGCCGAGCTCGGACACGCCCTCGACCGCGTGCGCCATCAGCTCCGGGCGGGCGGCGTTGAGGGCGGACAGGTGCGCACCGCGGGTGGCCACGCTGACCAGCCCGGCACCACACCGCAACGCGGCCTCGCCGCACAGGCGGATCGCCCCGGCGGTGCCGTGTTCGCCACCGACCGCGAGCACGTGACCGTTGTCGCCCTTGTGCGCATCGCGCGCGCGCGGCGGCAGCCCGGCGCTCGCCAACAACCGCGCATCCGGCGCCAGAGCCTCGCGCAGCGCTGCCGGCAGGGCGAGATCGTCCAGCCATACCGGGCCGGTGTGGGCCGGCGCGGCGCCGGTATAGAGCCCGCGCTTGGCGACGATGAAGGTGACGGTGAGCGCCGCGCGCACCGCCGGTCCCGGCACCTCGCCGGTGTCGGCATTCACCCCGGAAGGCACGTCCAGCGCCAGCACCGGCGCGCCGTGCGCGGCGAGCGCCTGGACCAGCGCCGCCGCCTCGCCTTCCAGTGCTCGCTTGAGTCCGGTGCCGAACAGGGCATCGACGATCACCTCGACCTCGGGCAGCGACATGCCGAGCTGCCATCGCACGGGCGTCAGGCCGGCCTCCACACAGGCGGCGCGCGCGCGGCCCGCATCGCCGCTGGCCGGCGCGGCGAGCTCGATGAGGGTCACCTCCAGGCCACGGTCGCAGGCCAGGGCGGCGAGCTGGTAGCCGTCGCCCCCGTTGTTGCCCGGGCCGCAACACACCAGCAGCCGGCGCGCCTGCGGCCAACGACCGAGCAATGCCGCGAACGCCGCGCTGGCGGCACGGCGCATCAGCGTGTAGCCCGGCATGCCGAAGGCTTCGCTCGCACGCCGATCGAGCATACGTGCCTGCTCGACGGTGTAGAGATCCAGGTCGGCCCGGTCGATCTGCATGGCAAGCATCCCTTTACGAAGACTGCCGGCCATTCTCGGCCCAAGCCGGCCCGGGATGAAGTGGAAAACGCCAACGACCGCCGCGGCGGCGCCACCACTACAATGGCCGCCATGTCCGCCATGCCGCCCGATTACGCCGCGCTCGCCCGCGACATCAAGCAGTGGGCGCGCGAACTCGGCTTTGCCGCGGCAGGCATCAGCGATGTCGAGCTCGAAGAGGACGAGCGGCACCTGGAAGGCTGGCTGGCCGAGGGCCTGCACGGCGCGATGGATTACATGGCACGCCACGGCCGCAAGCGCAGCCGGCCGGCCGAGTTGCAGCCGGGCACGCGGCGGGTGATCAGCGTGCGCATGGATTACCTGCCGGCGCAGGCGCGCGATCCGTGGCAGGTGCTCGGCGATGGAGAGCTCGCCTACGTCGCCCGCTATGCGCTCGGCCGCGACTACCACAAGCTGATGCGCAGCCGGCTGCAGCGGCTGGCCGAACGCATCCAGGCGGCGATCGGCCCGTTCGGTCACCGGGTTTTCGTCGACTCGGCGCCGGTGCTGGAAAAGGCGCTGGCCCGCCATGCGGGGCTGGGCTGGATCGGCAAGCACACGCTGTTGATTGATCGCCGCGCGGGCTCGTATTTCTTCCTGGGCGAGCTTTACACCGACCTGCCGCTGCCGGTGGACGCGCCGGTCGGCGCCCATTGCGGCAGCTGCCGGCGGTGCCTGGACGTCTGTCCCACGCAGGCCATCCTTGCCCCTTACCGGCTGGATGCGCGGCGCTGCATTGCCTATCTCACCATCGAGTTCAAGGGTTCGATTCCCAAGGAGCTGCGGGCGCCGATCGGCAACCGCATCTTCGGCTGCGACGACTGCCAGCTGGTGTGTCCCTGGAACAAGTTCGCGCAGCCTTCGGTCGAGCGCGATTTCGCGCCGCGGCATGGCCTGGACGGCGCGCGTCTCATCGAGCTCTTCGCCTGGAGCGAGGAAACCTTCCTGCACCGCACCGAGGGCATGGCGATCCGCCGCGCCGGCTACGAAGGCTGGCTGCGCAACATCGCGGTGGCACTGGGCAATGCGCCGGCCTCAGCGGCCGTGCGCGCGGCCCTGGCCACGCGCATGGAGCATCCCTCCGCGCTGGTGCGCGAGCACGTCGCCTGGGCGCTCGAACGCCAGCAGGCCGCGGCACGGGCCGCGGCCTGAAAGCGAACATCCGCCGTCAGATCAACCGGATCTCGCGCAGTCGCTGCTGCAGATATTCGTGCGCGGTGAGCGAAGTGTCATAACGGCGCGGATTGTCCGGCGTCACGCATTCGGGTAGCGGATCGAGCACCACGTCCGGATTCGGATGCAGGAAGAACGGCACCGAGTAGCGCGGCTTGCGTGCATTCTCGTTGCGCGGGTTCACCACCCGATGGGTGGTGGACGGATACACGTGGTTGGTCAGCCGCTGCAGCATGTCGCCGATGTTGACCACGATGGCGTCGCCCTGGGTGGTGATCGGCAGCCAGGTACCCTCGCGGGTCAGCACTTCCAGCCCTTCGGCGCTGGCACCGACGAGCAGGGTGATGAAGTTGATGTCCTCGTGGGCACCGGCGCGCACGTTGGGAATGTTTTCCTCGGTGATCGGCGGATAGTGGATCGGCCGCAGGATCGAGTTGCCCTGGTCGGTCTTGTCCGCGAAGTAGTGCTCCGGCAGGCCGATGTGCAGCGCCAGCGCACGCAGCACGCGACTGCCGAGCGCATCCAGCGCCTGATATAGACCGTAGCCGTAGCTGCGGAACTCGGGCACTTCCTCCGGCCACAGGTTGGGCGGCATCCACGCGGCGAAGGCCGAATCGCGCGGGATCTCGCGACCGATGTGCCAGAACTCCTTGAGGTCCGGATACTGGCTGTCCTTGGCGGTTTCCACCTTGAACGGCGTGTAGCCGCGCGCGCCGCCACCGCCCGGCACGTGGTATTTCCGCTTGACCTCGTCAGGCAGCGCGAAGAAGCGCCGGAAGGCGTCGTAGGCGCCGTCGATGAGCTCACGGTCGATGCCGTGACCGCTGATGCAGCAGAAGCCGAATTGGCGATAGGCCGCGCCGAGCTCGGCGACGAAGGCGTCGCGGTCGCTGTCGTAACGGCGGATGTCGAGTGTGGGAACGTGATGCATGGCGTGTCGTGTCCAGGGCGTGCTGCGGTCGACTTGGAATACCGCCACCGCAGGGGCGGTGCACGTCGGGCCAATCCCTGGCGACCTGGCACGGCGCCTGGCGGCGCCGCGGGTTCACGAACGTTCGGCAGCCGATTCTACGGCCTGCGCCAGGGCCTGCGCCACGCGCTGCACCTCGCCAGCGTTCTCGGCCTCGACCGTGACGCGGATCAGGGGCTCGGTACCCGATGCGCGCAAGAACACCCGCCCGCGACCGTCGAGCAAGCGTTGTGCCGCGGCCAGCGCGACGCGCACCGTGTCCGCCTCCAACACCGTCCTGGCGTCGCCCGCCACGCGCACGTTGAGCATGCGCTGGGGCAGCTTGTGCAGATCCCGGCAGGCGGTGGTCAGATCCTCGCCGCGGCGGGCCAAGGCCTCGAGCACGGCGAGCGCCGCAACGATGCCATCGCCGGTGCTGGCGCGATCCAGGCACAGAATGTGGCCGGAGGTCTCGCCGCCGAGCACGCCGCCGTGCGCCTTGAGCTGCTGCAGCACGTGACGGTCGCCGACCTTGGCGCGCAGGAACGGCACGCCGAGCGCGGCGAGTGCCTGCTCCAGGCCGTAGTTACTCATCAGCGTGCCGACCACCGGCCCGCGCAGGAGGCCCCGCGCGTGCCAGTCGCGGGCCAGCACGTAGAGGATGTCGTCGCCGTCGATCAGCCTCCCCGCGGCGTCGACCAGCTGCACGCGGTCACCGTCGCCGTCGAAGGCGATGCCGAGATCGGCCTGCTGCGTGCGTACCGCCCGTTGCAGGGCCTCGGGATGGGTGGAGCCGACGCCGGCGTTGATGTTGAGTCCGTCGGGGCGGTCGCCGAGGGTGGCCAGCTCGGCGCCGAGTTCGGCGAACACCCGCGGCGCCACCTGGTAGGTCGCGCCGTTGGCGCAGTCGAGCACGATCTTGCGGCCGCGCAGGCTGAAGTCCTCGGCCACGGTGGCCTTGCAGAACTCGATGTAGCGCGCGGCGGCGTCGTCGATGCGGCGCGCCTTGCCGAGCCGCTCGGAAGGCACGGTGACGAAAGGCTCATCCAGCGCCGCCTCGATGGCGAGTTCGATCTCGTCGGAAAGTTTTTCACCGTCGGCGGAAAAGAACTTGACGCCGTTGTCCTGATGCGGGTTGTGCGAGGCGCTGATGACGATGCCCGCGGCGGCGCGCAGCGAGCGGGTGAGGAAGGCGACCGCCGGGGTCGGCATCGGTCCGAGCAGGCCGACGTCGGCACCGGCGGCAACCAGCCCCGCTTCCAGCGCCGATTCGAACATGTAGCCGGACACGCGGGTGTCCTTGCCGATCAAGAGCAGCGGCCGGCGGTCGCGTTCGCGCGCCAGCACGGTGCCGGCCGCGCGGCCCAGGCGCAGGAAGAAGTCCGCGCTGATCGGCCACTGGCCGACGCGGCCGCGAATGCCGTCGGTGCCGAAGTATCTGCGTTCGGTCATCGGATCCCCATGTCGGTCTTGGTGAGACGGCAGAAGGCCAAGCATCTGGCCGTCAGTCTTCGTCGGGCCAGCGCGGGGCGGGCGGGCGAGTTTCGCGCAACGGCACATCGCCGGCGGCGACCGCCTGCCAGACCGCCAGCGCATCGACGGTGGCGGCAACGTCGTGCACCCGTACCAGCCGCGCGCCGCGCTGCACCGCGATCAGGGCGGCCGCCACCGAACCCGCGTCGCGTGCGGCCGGCGCCTGGCGGCCGGTGAGTGCGGCGATCATCGACTTGCGCGACAGGCCGACGTAGACGCCGGCGCCGAGCCCGGCGAAGCGGTCCAGCGCGCGCAGCAGCGCCAGGTTGTGCTCCAGCGTCTTGCCGAAGCCGAAACCCGGATCGACCAGCACGCGGCGCTTGTCGATGCCGGCGAGCTCGCAGGCGAGCAGGCGATCGGCGAGGAAACGGTGCACCTCGCCGACGACGTCCGCGTAATGCGGAGCATCCTGCATCGTGCGCGGCTCGCCCTGCATATGCATCAGGCACACCGGCACGCCGAGCTCGGCGGCGGCCTCCAGCGCACCGGGGCGGCGCAACGCGTAGACGTCGTTGATGAAGCCGGCGCCGGCGGCCACCGCCGCACGCATCACTTCCGGCTTGGAGGTGTCCACCGCGATCGGCAGCGCCGTCTGCGCCGCCAGGCGCTCGATCACCGGCACGACCCGCGCCAGCTCCTCCGCGACCGGCACCTCGGCCGCGCCGGGCCGGGTGGATTCGCCGCCGACGTCGAGCAGGTCCGCCCCCTGCGCCGCCAGCGCGAGCCCATGCGCCACCGCCGCATCGAGATCCGCATAAAGGCCGCCGTCGGAGAACGAATCCGGGGTGACATTGAGGATGCCCGCCACGCGTGGGCGGTCGAGCACCAGCGGCCGGCCGCGGCAGTCGAGCACGCGCGCGAAGGGATCGAGTCCACCCATCGTCAGCATCCCGGCTGACCGCCGAAGGCGCCCATGAAACGGCGGTAGTAGCGCAGTTCCTCGATCGAATCGCGGATGTCCGAAAGCGCGGTGTGCGCCGACTCCTTGCTGAAGCCGCGGGCGACGTCCGGCGCCCAGCGTCGGGCCAGCTCCTTGAGCGTGGACACGTCGAGGTTGCGATAGTGGAAATAGCGCTCCAGCCGCGGCATCTGCCGGTACAGGAAGCGGCGGTCCTGGCAGATCGAGTTGCCGCACATCGGCGACTTGCCGGGGCCGACCCAGTCCTTGAGGAAATCCAGCGTGGCCTGCTCGGCCTGGGCGTGGTCGGTGAGCGATTCGAGCACCTGCTGCCACAGCCCGGACTTGCGATGCTGGGTGCGGTTCCAGCCGTCCATCGCTTCGAGCCGGTCCAGTTCGTGGCGGATCGCGAACACCGGCCCCTCGGCCAGGATGTTGAGGTCTTTGTCGGTGACGACGGTGGCGATCTCCAGGATCGAATCGCTGCCCGTATCGAGGCCGGTCATTTCCAGATCGATCCAGATCAGGTTGTCGTCGTTGACGTGGTTCATGCGTCCTCCGAAGCAAGTGGTCAGTTTAGCAGCAGCCCCACGGACGGCCGTGCGATGATCGCGCTGCGATGCAGACCTTCTTTTGGCACGACTACGAGACTTTCGGCGCCGATCCGCGCCGCGACCGCCCGGCGCAATTCGCCGGCATCCGCACCACGCCGGAGCTCGACATCGTCGAGGCGCCGGTGATGTTTTACGCCAGGCCGCCGCGCGAGCTCGCCCCTTCGCCCGACGCCTGCCTCGTCACCGGCATCGATCCGTTCGCCGCCGACCGCGAGGGGCTCGGCGAGGCCGAGTTCGCCGCCCGCGTGCATGAGCAGCTCGCCCGGCCCGGCACCTGCGCGGTCGGCTACAACTCGCTGCGCTTCGATGACGAATTCACCCGCCACCTGCTGTACCGCAACTTCTACGACCCGTATGCGCGCGAGTGGGAGCACGGCAACTCGCGCTGGGACCTGATCGACCTGGCCCGCATGTGCCAGGCGCTGCGGCCCGAGGGCATCGTGTGGCCGCGCCGCGAGGACGGCACGCCGAGCTTCAGGCTGGAACACCTGGCCGCCGCCAACGCGCTCGGGCTGACCCGCGCCCACGATGCGCTCGCCGACGTGTTCGCACTGATCGAACTCGCCCGGCTGATCCGCGCCCGCCAGCCGCGGCTGTGGCACTGGCACCTCGCCCTGCGCCGCAAGACGCGCGTGTTCGAGCTGCTCGACACCGCCGCGATGACGCCGCTGGTGCACGTCTCCTCGCGCTATCCGGCCAGCCGGCACTGTCTGGCGTTGATCGTGCCGCTCGCCCTGCATCCATCGCGCCCGGCCGAGGTGATCGTCTACGACCTCGCCGATGATCCGGCCGCCTGGCTCGATCTCGACGAGGACGCCATCGCCGACCGCGTATTCACCGCCCGCGCCGACCTGCCCGTGGATGTCGAACGCATCCGGCTGCGCACCGTGCGCGCCAATCACGCGCCCGCGCTGGCGCCGCTGTCCGTGCTCAAGGGCGTCGACCACGACCGGCTGGGCATCGACCTTGCGCGTGCGCTCGGTCATCGCGACACCCTGCAGCGCCATGGCGAGACACTGCGGGCGAAGCTGCGCGGCGTGTTCGCCCGTGCCGCAGCAATGGCGCCGCCCGAGGACCCGGAACTGGCGCTGTATGCCGGTTTCCTGCCCGATGCCGACCGGCGCCTGCTCGCCGAAGTGCGCGGCACGCCGCCGGCCGAGCTCGGTCGGCGCGCGTTCCCGTTCCGCGATCCGCGCTATCCGGAACTGCTGTTCCGCTACCGCGCACGCAACTGGCCGCAGACGCTGGATCCGGCCGAGCGGGAACGCTGGGAAGCGTTCCGCCGCGCGCGGCTCACCCGCCCGACGCCGCTCACCACGCTCACCCTCGATGACTACTTCGCGCGCCTGGCCGAACTCAGGCGCGATCCCGCCGCGGCGCACCGGCTCGCCTTGCTCGACCGGCTGCAGGCCTGGGGCGAGCAGCTCGCGATCGAAAGCCTTCCGCTCGGCGCCTGAGACCGGTTTCGCGGACCTTCAGGCGCGGGCGTCCAGCACCGGCCGGCGGAGCAGCAGCAACCCGACCACGATGCCGGCCAGCGCGGCCAGCGCCACGTACTGCGCCGGCGCCAACGCCCCCATGGTGGCGGCGATCAGGCCGATCAGCGGCGGCGTCAGCGCACCGAAAATGGCATAGGCCACGTTGTAGGCGAACGAAATGCCGCTGAAACGCACCGCGGCCGGAAAGGCGCCGACCAGCACCGAAGGCACCACGCCGACCACGCCGCAGGTCAGGCCGGCCAGCGTGAACAGCGCGATGAAATGCGCGCCGCCGCTGCGCAGATCCATGTACAGGGCCAGCGTGGCGACGAGCATCGCGGCCGAACCGAGCACCATCGCCCAGCCGCGGCCGAGACGGTCCACCAGCACGCCGCCGAAGACGCAGCCGATGCACAGGCACAGGGAGGCGAGGCTGCTGCCCTCGAAGGCCACCGCCGCCGGCAAGTTGAACTTGGTCTGCACCAGCGTCGGCGTCATCAGGATGACCACCACGATCGCCGCGGTGAGCGTCCAGGTCGCCAGCATGGACAACACCACGCCGGCGAGGTGGTCCTTCAGCACCGGCGCGAGCGGCAGCCCCTCGACCAGGGCCTTGCGGGCACGGATCTCCTCGAACACCGGCGTCTCGCTCAGCCAGCGGCGCAGCCAGACCGCGATGCAGCCGAACACGCCGCCGACCAGGAACGGAATGCGCCAGCCGAAAGCGGCCAGCTGCGCGGCGGCATAGTGGTGGTTGAGATAGGTCGCCAGCAGCGAGCCGAGCAGGATGCCGAAAGTCAGCCCGCAGGTGAGCACCGCGCAGGCAAAGCCGACCCGGCCGCGCGGCGCATGCTCGGCCACGAACACCCACGCGCCGGGTATCTCGCCGCCGATGGCCACGCCCTGCACGATGCGCAGCACCAGCAGCAGCATCGGCGCCCATGCACCGGCCGCCGCATAGGTCGGCAGCAGGCCGATGCCCAAGGTCGGCAGCGCCATCAGCACCACGCTCAGCATGAACATGCGCTTGCGGCCGACCTTGTCGCCGAAATGCGCCATCACGATGCCGCCGAGCGGACGGGCGAGATAGCCCGCCGCGAAGATGCCGTAGGTGTTCAAGGTCGCCAGCCACGGCGCCGTGCCCGGCGGGAAGAAGACGCCGCCCAGCACCTTGGCGAAGAACACGAAGACGACGAAGTCGTAAAACTCCAGCGCACCGCCGAGCGCGGCGAGCAGCAGGGTGCGCACGTCGCGGCGCGTGATGGGCTGGGCGCGGGTATCCATGACGGCCTCGGCGGGCGACGCAGGCAAAGTGCGTCTTCCCGCCATTGTGCATGGCCTGTCCAGGGGCCTGGCAAGGGCTCGTCCGGTCCAAACATCTTCGACTTTGGTCGGTGGCCCGGCTCTGCCGGCAGTCCCGGGGCATCGCCCGCGACTTCGTCGCGCAGGCATGGCGGTTTCCTGGAACGCCCTGCGCCCATGAAGCGGCGCGCCGGTCGCGGCGACATGCCCGGCTCGAAGCGGTGGGCTCTGCCGGCAGTCCCGGGGCATCGCCCGCGACTTCGTCGCGCAGGCATGGCGGTTTCCTGGAACGCCCTGCGCCCATGAAGCGACGCGCCGGTCGGCGACATGCCTGGCTCGAAGCGGTGAGCAGCGTGGCGGGGACCGGATGATCGCGCAGGCCGTCGCTCGGCCCGGATCTCCTTAAAACTCCCGACTGCCAGGGTGGCGGCGCCCGACCATCCACGCTGCTCGCCGATGCCGCCCGCGCCGGCCCGCCATCGGCGTCGCTCCATGTCACTTGCGCGCCGCCCGAGGCGGCCATCGCCGGTCAAGCGGCCGGCCGCCAAAACGGGATTCAACCGCCGCTGCGCGCGGGCGCCGGCGTCTGGCGCGAGGGCGGCGGCACGCCGGGCGCGGTGCTGTCGCGATAGCGGTCGACGGCATCCTGGTCACGGGCACGGGCGCGCTGGCGCTGGGCTTCGTCGCTCTGTTCGAGGCGCTGCTGCTGGGCTGGATCGCCCAGCACGGGCTGGCGCATGGTCTGGCTGCTGGTCTGCCGGATCTGCTCTTCCAGCTGGTTCTTTTGCAGCTGGTCACGCACCTGCTGCTGGCGCGAGAGGCGGTCGTAATCCGGCAGCCGGCTGGGTGGCGGCACCACCAGCGGCCGGGATGGCGGTGCGACGGGCCGAGCCACCGGCCGCGCGGGCGGCACCGCACTGCGCGGCGGCGGCTGGATCTGGGTCTGGGCCAGCGCGCTGGCGCTGCCGAGCACCGACGCGATGATGGCGATCCGGCTGGCCATGCGTGGAAGCATCCGTTGAATGGTCATCTGAATCGGCGATGATGGTGGCTGACTTCGCCATCTTAAGACCCCGCGCATGAAGATCCCGTCTCGCCTGGGCGCGCTACTGCTCCTGCTCGCATGGCTCACCGGCTGCGCCGGCGCGCCGCCGGCCCCTGCCGAGGCGGCGGCGAAGTCCACAACCGGGCCGGCGTCGCCGGCGGTCCTGCTCTTGGTCTCGATCGACGGCTTTCGCGCCGACTACTTGGAACGCGGCCTCACCCCCACGCTCGCCGGCCTCGCTGCCGAGGGCGTGCGCGCGCAGTGGATGCAGCCCGCGTTCCCCTCGCTGACCTTTCCCAACCACTACACCCTGGTCACCGGGCTGGTGCCCGACCACCACGGCATCGTCAACAACACCATGCTGGACCCGGTACTCGGCAGGTTCTCGCTCGGTGACCGTACCGCGGTGAGCGACGGCCGCTGGTGGGACGGCGGCACGCCGATCTGGGAGACCGCCGACGACCATGGCCTGCGCACCGCGACCATGTTCTGGCCGGGCAGCGAGGCGGCCATCCACGGTCGTCATCCGGACGACTGGCGGCCTTACGATGGCAACGTCACGCCGGCCGAGCGCGTGGCACAGGTGCTTGCCTGGCTGGATCGTCCCCTCGCGCAGCGGCCTCGTTTCATCACCCTGTATTTCGACGACGTCGATCATGCCGGCCATGCCTTCGGCCCCGACAGCCCCGAGCTGGATGCCGCGCTGCGCACGGTGGATGCGGCGATGGCGCGCCTGATCGCCGGCCTGCGCGAGCGCGGGCTCTACGAACGGCTCAACCTGATCGTGGTGGCCGACCACGGCATGGCCGCGGTGCCCGAAGGCCAGATGGTGATGGTCGACCGGCTGATCCGGCTGGACGAGGTGCAGACGGTAAGCCTGGGCGTGCTGGCCGGCTTCAATCCGAAGCCCGGCCGGGAGGCGTCCTTCGCCGCGATCGAACACACGCTGGAGGCGCCGCAGCCGCACATGCACTGCTGGGACAAGACACGCATCCCCGCGCGACTGCAGTACGGCAGCCACCCGCGCGTGCCGCAGCTGGTCTGCCTGGCCGACGTCGGCTGGACCATCGGCACCGAGGGGTATCTGGCGAGCCGCCGCGCCCGGCATGGCACCCTGAGCCGCGGCGAGCATGGCTACGACAATGCCGAACCGGCCATGCGCGCGCTCTTCATCGCCCACGGCCCGGCGTTCCGGCGGGGCGCGGTGGTGCCGCCCTTCCCCAACGTCGACGTCTACCCGTTGATGACGCACCTGCTCGCCCTGCCGCCGGCGGCCAACGACGGCCGCTATGCGGACGTCGAGGCCATGCTGCAGCCGGCGGCGCGCTGAGGGCGGCGCGCCGCGCCGAGGATTGCCCGCCTACATGTTGCGACGGTATTCGCCGCCGACGTCGTAGAGCGCGTGGCTGATCTGGCCGAGCGAGTTGTACTTGACCGCCTCCATCAACTGCTCGAACACGTTGCGCCGCTCGCGCGCGGCCTGCTGCAGGCGCTTCAGGCTGTCCGGCGCGAGCGGATTGCGCGACTGGCGGAACGCCTCGACGTTGGCGATCTGCTGCGCCTTCTCCGCCTCCGTGGAACGGATCAGCTCGATCTCGGTGGTCACCTCGCCGCCATGCTCGCGCGGCAGGAAGGTGTTCACGCCGACGATCGGCAGCGAACCGTCGTGCTTCTTCTGCTCGTAGTAGAGGCTTTCTTCCTGGATCTTGCCGCGCTGGTACATGGTGTCCATCGCACCGAGCACGCCGCCGCGTTCGCTGATCGCCTCGAACTCGCGGTACACCGCCTCCTCGACGAGGTCGGTCAGGGTCTCGACGATGAAGCTGCCCTGCCACGGGTTCTCGTTGAAATTGAGCCCGAGCTCCTTGTTGATGATCATCTGGATCGCCACCGCGCGGCGCACGCTTTCCTCGGTGGGCGTGGTGATCGCCTCGTCGTAGGCGTTGGTGTGCAGCGAATTGCAGTTGTCGAACAAGGCGTACAGCGCCTGCAGCGTGGTGCGGATGTCGTTGAACTGGATCTCCTGCGCGTGCAGGGAACGCCCCGAGGTCTGGATGTGGTACTTGAGCATCTGGCTGCGCTCGTTGGCGCCGTAGCGCTCGCGCATCGCGCGGGCCCAGATGCGTCGCGCGACGCGGCCGATCACGGTGTATTCCGGGTCCATGCCGTTGGAGAAGAAGAACGACAGGTTCGGCGCGAAGTCGTCGATCTTCATCCCTCGCGCAAGGTAGTACTCGACGATGGTGAAGCCGTTGCTCAAAGTGAAGGCGAGCTGGCTGATCGGGTTCGCGCCGGCCTCGGCGATGTGATAGCCGGAGATCGACACCGAATAGAAATTGCGCACCTGGTGGTCGATGAAGTACTGCTGGATGTCGCCCATCATGCGCAGGGCGAATTCGGTGGAGAAGATGCAGGTGTTTTGCGCCTGGTCCTCTTTCAGGATGTCCGCCTGCACGGTGCCGCGCACCACTTTGAGCGTCTCGGCCTTGATCCTGGCGTACACCTCCGGCTCGACGAGCTCATCGCCGGTGACGCCGAGCAGCCCCAGGCCCAGGCCATCATTGCCGGGCGGCAGCTCGCCGGCATAACGCGGCTGCCCGCGCTCCTCGCGCAGGCGCGCGATGCGCCGCTCGGCGGCGGCCCAGCGCTCGGCATCGGCCTTCAGGTATTTCTCCACGGTCTGGTCGATGGCGGTGTTCATGAACATCGCCAGGATCATCGGCGCGGGACCGTTGATGGTCATCGACACCGAGGTGGTCGGCGCGGAAAGATCGAAGCCCGAGTAGAGCTTCTTCATGTCATCGAGCGTGGCAATGGAGACGCCGGAATTGCCGATCTTGCCGTAGATGTCCGGGCGCTCGGCCGGGTCCTCGCCGTACAGCGTGACCGAATCGAACGCGGTGGAGAGCCGCGCCGCGGGCTGGCCGTCACTCAGGTAATGGAAGCGCCGGTTGGTGCGTTCGGGCGTGCCCTCGCCGGCGAACATGCGGGTCGGATCCTCGCCGGTGCGCCGGTACGGATACACGCCGCCGGTGTAGGGATAGTGGCCGGGCAGATGCTCGCGCATCAGGAAACGCAGCAGCTCGCCCCAGTCGCGATAACGCGGCGGTGCGATCTTCGGGATCTTCTGGTGACTCAAGGATTCGCGGTAGTTCTGCACGCGCACGGGCTTGCCGCGCACGAGGTACTCGTTGACCTCGCGGGTGACCGCGTCGCGCTGCGCGGGCCAGTCGCGCAGCAGGCGGATCGCCTCGCCGGAGAGTGCCTTCACCGCCTCGTTGTAGCGCTGACGCAGCAGCGTCACCGCGCGCTCCGTCGTCCCGTCCGCCATCTGCAGCGCGGCATGCTCGTACATCTCGAGCGGTTTCGGCAGCAGCGGATCGCCCAGCTCGCGCAGCGCCTCGTGATAATGCTGGGCACGGCTGGCCGCGTCGGCCATCTGCTCGATGCCGGCATTGATCGCGCGGCCCTGCTCGGCGATCTCGGCGAGATAGCGGATGCGCTGCCCAGGAATCAGCACCGTCGCCCGCGGTTCCTTGATCGACACGTCGACCTGGGGCTGGAAATCGCAGCGCGTCGTGCCCGATGACCAGTCGGCCTCGCCGAGCTTCTGCCGCAGCAGCCGGCACAGGTTGACGAACATCCAGGTGGTGCCCGGGTCGTTGAACTGGCTGGCGATGGTCGGATAGACCGGGACGTCCTCGTCCTTCATGGCGAAGGCGTGATGGTTGCGCTTCCACTGCTTGCGCACGTCGCGCAGCGCATCCTCGGCGCCGCGGCGGTCGAACTTGTTGAGCACGACGAGCTCGGCGAAGTCGAGCATGTCGATCTTCTCCAGCTGCGAGGCGGCGCCGTAGTCGGAGGTCATCACGTAGACCGGGAAGTCGACCAGGTCGACGATCTCCGAATCGCTCTGGCCGATGCCGGCGGTCTCGACGATGACCAGGTCGTAATCCTGCGCCTTGAGGAAGCCGATGCAGTCGTGCAGCATCTCGCTGGTCGCCGCATGCTGGCGGCGGGTGGCCATCGAGCGCATGTAGACACGCGGACTGCGCAGCGCATTCATGCGGATGCGGTCGCCAAGCAGCGCGCCGCCGGAACGGCGCCGGGTCGGATCGACCGCCAGCACGGCGATGCGCATTTCCGGAAAGGCGTGCAGAAAGCGCAGCAGCAGCTCGTCCACCACCGAGGACTTGCCGGCGCCGCCGGTGCCGGTGACGCCGATCACCGGCGTGCGGCGACCGGCCAGTGCCCAGGCCTTGCGCAACCGCGCGAGCTCGGCCTCGTCGAGGGCACCCTGCTCCAGCGTGGTGAGCATGCGCCCCACCGCGAGCTCGTCGCGCACATCCACCTGTGCGGCAGGCATCGGCGCATGCGTCCGCTGGCGCCATTGCGCAGCCTCGCGGGTGCGCGTCATGAGATCGCCGATCATGGCCTCGAGCCCGAGCTTGAGGCCGTCATTGGGATGGTAGATGCGCTCGACGCCGTACGCCTCCAGCGCGCGGATCTCCTCCGGCGTGATGGTGCCGCCGCCGCCGCCGAACACGCGCACGTGGGCCGCGCCCTTGGCACGCAGCATGTCGACCATGTACTTGAAGTACTCGACGTGCCCGCCCTGGTAGGACGACAGCGCGATGGCGTCGGCATCCTCCTGCAGCGCCGCACGCACCACGTCCTCCACGGCGCGGTTGTGCCCCAGGTGGATCACTTCGCCGCCCTGCGCCTGGATGATCCGGCGCATGATGTTGATCGCCGCGTCGTGGCCGTCGAACAGGCTGGCCGCAGTGACGAAGCGCAGCGGGGCCGGTTCGGGCTGGGGGCGGGCCGAGATCTGCTGGGCGGGCGTGCTCATGGGGAGACTCCGTGCGGCGGCGCTTGAAGACGTTCCATTCTAGAGGTTCGTGTCGCCGGAGGAACGGCAAGGGCGCCAGGCGCCTCTGCGGCTCATCGAAATCCGCCCCCGATTGCCGGGAAAGCGCAGCAACCGGCGCGTGACGACTGCGCGGCCCTGCGACAGGGGCGACGCTGCGCACTGTCGCCCGGCGCCGTGCATGCGCCCCGGCAACGACGATGCGGTCGCCCAAGGCCGAGGCTATGCTTGGCA
Organism: Aerosticca soli; assembly: GCF_003967035.1. Classification (GTDB taxonomy): domain Bacteria; phylum Pseudomonadota; class Gammaproteobacteria; order Xanthomonadales; family Rhodanobacteraceae; genus Aerosticca; species Aerosticca soli. Next base: position 1,960,461 of record NZ_AP018560.1, read on the forward strand.
GCCAAGTCCATTGAGGGGATGGTCATCCGATGAAACGTCGCCTGTTCGCCGCAACTTTCCTCGCCTTCGTCCTCGCCGGCTGCGCCACCTCGCCGACCGGACGCTCGCAGTTGATCATGGTGTCGGACAGCCAGATGAACCAGATGGGCCTGGCCGCGTTCGACAGCCTGCGCAAGCAGGGCAAGTTCGTCGACGCCCCGCGCGAGCGCGCCTATGCCACCTGCGTGGCCAATGCGCTGGTCGCGGTACTGCCGCCGCCGTGGAACAGCCAGGACTGGGAGGTGCAGATCGTCGGCGACAACGATGCCAATGCCTTCGCCCTGCCCGGCGGGCGCATCGGCGTCAATCTGGGCATGTTCAAGGTGGCCACCGACCAGGACCAGCTCGCCGTGGTGTTGGGCCACGAGCTTGCCCACGTGGTGGCGCGTCATGGTGCCGAGCGGGTCTCGGACACCTATGCCGCACAGGCGGCCGTGCTGGCCGGCACGCTGTACGCCGGCTCGCGCGGCACCGACACCGGCTATGCCGCCGCCGCCCTCGGCCTGGGCGCGGAAGTGGGCATTTTGCTGCCGTTCTCGCGCGTGCAGGAGAGCGAGGCCGACACCCTCGGCCTGCGCTACATGGCCGAGGCGGGCTTCGACCCGCGCGCGGCAGCCACCCTGTGGCACAAGATGGCCACGCAGGGCGGCAGCAAGCTGCCGGCCTTCCTTTCCACGCATCCCTCGCCGGCCGACCGCGAGCAGCGGCTCGCCGCCGAGGCGCAGCAATTGCTGCCGGTCTATGAGCAGGCCCGTGCCAGCGGACGCGCCCCCCATTGCCGCCTGTGAGGCGGCGCTGGACGACGCCTGAACGGGGCATTGGGACGCGGGTCAACAGTACCCGCGGCATCGCGTTCATCCACCACGAACGGCCGATCCCTCGGCGCACCGGAGACCTTGCGATGCCTTCCCTGTCACGACGCCTCGCCCCTGCCGCCCTGCTTCTTGCACTTGCCGGCGCGGCCGGCCATGCGCCCGCGCTGCACGCCGACACCGTCGTCCTCGACGTGCGCGTCGCCCCGCCGCCACCGCGCTACGCACCACCGCCTCCACCCAGACGCGGCTACGTCTGGGTCCCGGGCTACTGGCGCTGGGAAGGGCATCGTCACGTCTGGGTGGAGGGCTATTGGGTGCGTGAGCGGCCCGGTTGGCACTATGTCCCGGATCATTGGGTGCGACGCGGCCCCTACTGGCATTTCGTGCCTGGCCATTGGGTGCGTTGAGGCCCGGCCACGGCCGCTTGCTGCGCCGCGAAAGCCCGCGCGGCGACGAAAGGCTAAACTAGGCGGCTCAAAACCTGCGCCCCGGCCCTGCCGGGGCGTGCGCGTTTCCAGCTTTTCAACTGGAGGGAACTGCCGCGCTGGACCGGCATTTCCCGACGTACCCGGCCCGTCCCCGCGGTGCCGCCAACCCGGAGCCATCGATTCCATGCTTTTCGAAACCATTGCCAAGACCGGCCACGAGCAAGTCGTCTTCTGCCAGAACCGCGACGCCGGTCTCAAGGCGATCATCGCGATCCACAACACCGTCCTCGGCCCCGCCCTCGGCGGCCTGCGCATGTGGCCCTACAAGAGCGAGCAGGACGCGCTCAATGACGTGCTGCGCCTGTCGCGCGGCATGACTTACAAAAACGCGGTGGCGGGCCTCAACCTGGGTGGCGGCAAGGCGGTGATCATCGGTGATCCGTCCAAGGACAAGTCCGAAGCGCTGTTCCGCGCCTTCGGCCGCTTCGTCGATTCGCTCCACGGCCGCTACATCACCGCGGAGGACGTGGGCATCGACGTCAACGACATGGAATACGTGTTCCGCGAGACCGAGTTCGTGACCGGCGTGCATCAGGTGCACGGCGGCTCGGGCGATCCCTCGCCGTTCACCGCCTATGGCACGCTGCAGGGTCTGATGGCCGCGCTGCGTTTCCAGTTCGGCAATGAAGAGGTGGGCAAGTACCGCTACGCCGTACAGGGTGCCGGCCACGTCGGCAGCGAGTTCATCAAGCTCTTGCGCGAACAGGGCGCCAAGGTCTACGTGACCGACATCAACCAGGAGGCGGTACGCCGCTGCGTGGACGAGCTCGGCTGCGAGGCGGTGGGCCTGGATGAAATCTACGACGTCGACATGGACGTGTTCTCGCCGTGCGCCCTCGGCGGCACCCTGAACGAGCAGACCATCGACCGGATCAAGGCCAAGGTCATCTGCGGCGCGGCCAACAACCAGCTCGCCAGCGACGCGATCGGCGACGAGCTGCAGCGCCGCGGCGTGCTCTACGCGCCCGACTATGCCGTCAACGCCGGCGGCGTGATGAATGTCTCGCTGGAAATCGACGGCTACAACCGCGAGCGCGCCATGCGCATGATGCGCACGATCTACTACAACCTGTCGCGCATCTTCGAGATCAGCAAGATCCAGGGCATTCCCACCTACAAAGCCGCCGATCGCCTGGCCGAGGAGCGCATCGAGACCATCGGCAAGATCAAGCTGCCGACGATGGGCAACGGCAAGCCGCGTTTTGCCGGCCGCCTGCGCGGTCAATGAGCGACGGGGCCAGGCGCCGGCCTCGCGCCGCGCGCCTGACCTCCCGCCAAACCACGGCCTGCGCCTGGGTTACCATCGACCCGATGGCCTCAGGCCGTTTTTTTGGAGTTCGCGATGCGTCCCTTTCCGCTCGGTGAAGACATCGACCTCCTGCGCGAAAGCGTGCGCGCCTTCGCCGACAAGGAAATCGCTCCGCGTGCCGACCGCATCGACCGCGAGAACGCCTTTCCCGCCGACCTCTGGCGCAAGTTCGGCGAGCTCGGCCTGCTCGGCATCACCGTCGCCGAGGCGTACGGCGGCAGCGGCATGGGCTATCTCGCGCACATGGTGGCGATGGAGGAAATCTCGCGCGCATCGGGTTCGGTCGGGCTTTCCTACGGCGCGCACTCCAACCTGTGCGTCAACAACATCTTCCACAACGGCAACGAGGCGCAGCGGCGCAAGTACCTGCCGAAGTTGTGCTCGGGCGAGTACGTCGGCGCGCTGGCGATGAGCGAGCCGGGGGCCGGTTCCGACGTGGTCGGTTCGATGGCCTGCCGCGCTGAAAAGAAGGGCGACCGCTGGGTCGCCAACGGCAGCAAGATGTGGATCACCAACGGCCCGGACGCCGACGTGCTGCTGGTCTACATGCGCACCGCGCCGCGCGCGGCCGGCAGCCGCTGCATGACCGCCTTCATCATCGAGAAGGGCATGCCCGGCTTCTCCACCGCGCAGAAGCTCGACAAGCTCGGCATGCGCGGCTCCAACACCTGCGAGCTGGTGTTCGAGAACTGCGAGATTCCCGAGGAGAACATCGTCGGCGAGGTGAACGAGGGCGTGCGCGTGCTGATGAGCGGCCTCGATACCGAGCGCCTGGTGCTCTCCGGCGGCCCGCTCGGCATCATGCAGGCGGCCATGGACCTGGTGTTGCCCTACGTGCGCGAGCGCAAGCAGTTCAACGCGCCGATCGGCACCTTCGAACTGATGCAGGCCAAGATCGCCGACATGTACACCGCGCTGCAATCCTCGCGCGGCTTCGCCTATCTGGTGGCGCAGCAGTTCGACGCCGGCATCCGGTCGCGCGTGGACCCGGCCGCCTGCCTGCTCAATGCCTCGACCAACGCGGTACGGGTGGCGCTGGAGGCGATCCAGTCCCTGGGCGGCAACGGCTACATCAACGATTACCCGGCCGGCCGCCTGCTGCGCGACGCCAAGCTGTACGAGATCGGCGCCGGCACTAATGAGATCCGGCGCATGCTGATCGGCCGCGAGCTGTTCCACGGCAAGGCCTGACGGCCAAGGTTTTTCCGCCTTCCACCCGGTGTTTGCGGGCGGCTTTCCGGCACTGCGATAATCGGGCCGTTCCCTGCCGGGACCTTTGCAAGGTCCCGCGCCCCATCCCGGAGGTTTCCCATGTCCGATTCCAGCATCGTCATCGTCGGCGCCAAGCGCACCGCGATCGGCTCCTTCCTCGGCCAGTTCACCGGCGTGCCGACGCCCAAGCTCGGCGCGGCCGCGATCAAGGCCGCGCTCGCGCAGGCCGGCGTCGACGGCAGCGACGTCAGCGAGGTGATCATGGGCTGCGTGCTGCCGGCCAACCTCGGCCAGGCACCGGCGCGCCAGGCCGCGCTCGCCGCCGGGCTGCCGCCGGCCGCCGGCTGCACCACCATCAACAAGGTCTGTGGCTCGGGCATGAAGTCGATCATGCTGGGTCACGATCTCATCAAGGCCGGCTCGGCGAAGATCGTCGTCGCCGGCGGCATGGAGTCGATGACCAACGCGCCGCACATGGTGCAGGCGCGCACCGGCATCCGCTACGGCGACGGCCAGCTCGTCGACCACATGGCCTGGGACGGCCTGACCGATCCGTACCAGGGCAAGGCGATGGGCGTGTTCGGCGAACTGTGCGCCGACAAGTACCACTTCACCCGCGAGGAACAGGACGCCTTCGCCGCCGAATCCGTGCGCCGCGCCAAGGCCGCGCAGGCGGAGGGCGCCTTCGCCGACGAGATCGTGCCGGTCACCGTAGCCGGGCGCAAGGGCGAGGTGCAGGTGGACACCGACGAGCAGCCCGGCCGCGTCGACGTGGCCAAGATCCCGACCCTCAAGCCCGCCTTCCGCAAGGAGAACGGCACCATCACCGCGGCCAGTTCGTCGAGCATCTCCGACGGCGCGGCCGCCGTGGTGCTGATGACCACCGACGAGGCCAAGGCGCGCGGCATCGCGCCGCTGGCGCGCATCGTCGCGCACGCCACCCACTCGCAGGAACCGGAATGGTTCACCACCGCGCCGGTCGGTGCGATCCGCAAGGTGCTGGACAAGGCCGGCTGGAAGATCGAGGACGTCGATCTTTTCGAAGTCAACGAGGCCTTCGCGGTGGTGGCGATGACGCCGATGAAGGAGCTCGGCATTCCGCACGCCAAGCTCAACGTGCATGGCGGCGCCTGTGCGCTGGGCCATCCGATCGGCGCCAGCGGCGCCCGGCTGGTGGTCACCCTGCTCAATGCCATGCGCCAGCGCAATGTGCGCCGCGGCGTGGCCTCGCTGTGTATCGGCGGCGGCGAGGCGACTGCGCTCGCGGTGGAACGCCTGGATTGAAGTGACATGCGTGTGAAAACTCGAGTTTTTTCGCTACACGCCCAATCCGCACTGAAGGCCGCACCATGAAGTTGTGGCGCGATTAACGCAAAGGCGTTATTAATAGCGCCGCCAAATGGCATTCCACGGTATAGGAGATCCATTATGAAGTTGACGCGTACCCTACTCGCCTCTGCGCTCGTCGCGCTGCTGGCGGCTTGCAGCAACGGCGCGCAGGATTCCGCGCAAGACGCCCAGAAGTCTGCCGATCAGGCCCAGCAGGCTGCCGAGCAGGCGCAGCAGTCCGCGGCGCAGAGCCCGGCCGCCGCCCCTGCAGCCGAGCAGGCCAACGGTGCGGCCAATGCCGCCGGTCAGGCTGCCGACCAGGCTCAGCAGGCCGCCGCCGCGGCTTCCAGCAACGCGCCGGCGAACTCCTCGAGCGCTTCGAACGCCGCTTCGCAGCAGGCTCAAAATGCCGCCGATGCCGCCAAGGACGCTGCCAATCAGGCCAAGGATGCTGCCGACAAGGCCAAGGACCAGGCGCAGGATCAGAAGGATCAGAGCGGCAACCACTGAGCCCTGTTTCTTCAAGGCTCTCCCGACCGGTCGCCTTGCGCGGCCGGTTTTTTTTGGTTCTTCACCCAACTCCGGGGAAGGCCGCCCGGATCTTGAGGAAGAAGTAGGCGTCATCGCGGTAGCCGTAGGCGATGCGCTTGATGACCTTGATCTTGTTGTTGATGCCTTCGAGCAGGCCGGTATGCAGGGGCCAGCGCACCCGGCTGAGGATGCCGCGCCAGTAAGGTTTGAGGCATTGAGCGAAGTGGGTCAGGGCGGGGATACCGCTTTCCTGGGCATGGCGTAGCCACTGTTTCCAGGCTGCCCGCCACGCCCAGGCTGTCGGTGCGTTCCACAGCGCCTTGAGCTGTTCTTTCATCACGTAGGCCGTCATCAGCGGCCGGTTGGCCGCCAGCACCTCGTCCAGCCGGATGTGTTCGGCTTCCTTCAGGCGCCGAGGATTGCGCAGCAGCAGCCAGTGGGCGCGCTTGACCACTCGGCGCGCCGGCTTGTCGTGACGCAGCTGATTGGCCGCGTCCACCCGCACCCGGCCAATCACCTCGCGTCCGTACTTGGCGACCACGTGGAACAGGTCGTACACCACGCGGGCATTCGGGCAGTGCTGGCGCACTTCCAGGTCGAACGCCGTGTTCATGTCCATGGCCACGGCCTCGATGCGTGCGCAACGCGCCGGTCCGAGCCGTTCGAAGAACGGCCTGATCTCGACTCGCGAACGGCCGCGCCCCACCCACAGCACCCGCTTGCGCTCCACATCGACCACCACGGTGGCGTAGCGATGGCCCTTCTGGATCGCGAACTCGTCCATGGCGATCCGGCGCACGCCCTCCAGATCCACCGGCCCCAGATCGCGCTCCAGTGCCCGCCAGTCGATGGCCTTGGCCGTCTTCCAGTCGATGCCATGCCAACGCGCCGCGTGCAGCACCGACGTCACCGCGCACAGCCGGGCCACGCTGTCGGCCAGACGCCGCGTTACCCGCGCATGCGGATCCAGCCAGTCCAACTGTTCCAGCCGCGGCCCGCAGCCCTGGCAAGCCAGCCGAAGACGCGGCACGTGCAGCTCCACCGGCGCACCGAACACGGGCAACTCGCGAATGCGCCGCATCGTCCAGTCATGGATGGCCACGACCGCCTGCCCACAGCCCGTGCATTGCCGCTGCGCCCCCGGCGTCGGCTCCAACTCGATCACCAGCCAGCGCTGCTGCCTGCGCAGCTCATGACGCCACTTGCCAACTCGGTATCCCGTCCAGCCGCCCAGACGGGCCATACAAGCCTGCTCGGCCACGGCCGGCCCCAGTTTGTTGCCTAGAGAACAGCAAGTCTGACCCGTCGGCCGTGCGCCTCTCTCCACTCAGTTGGGAGAAGAACCTTTTTTTTTGCAGGGCTTCGGCCGGCAATGGAACGCTGCGGTTTATCATCCGGCGTCCACCGGTAACCGGCAGGCTAGGCATGCACGCACTCGCCACGCAGATCGATCCACGCTCATCCGATTTCCAGGCCAACGCGACCGCGATGCGCGCGCTGGTCGAGGACCTCAAGCGCGAGCTGGCCAGAAGTGCCGAGGGCGGCGGCGCCAAGGCGCGCGAGAAACACGTCGCCCGCGGCAAGCTGCTGCCACGCGAGCGCATCCGCGCCCTGCTCGATCCGGGTTCGCCGTTCCTGGAACTCTCGCCGCTCGCCGCGCACGGGCTGTACGAGGACCAGGCACCGGCCGCCGGCATCGTCACCGGCATCGGCCGCGTCGCCGGCCGCGAGGTGATGGTGGTCGCCAACGATGCCACGGTGAAGGGCGGCACCTATTTCCCGATGACGGTGAAAAAGCACCTGCGCGCGCAGGAGATCGCTCGCGAGAACCGCCTGCCGTGCATCTATCTGGTCGATTCCGGCGGCGCCTTCCTGCCGCTGCAGGACGAGGTGTTTCCCGACAAGGAGCACTTCGGGCGCATCTTCTTCAACCAGGCGCAGCTGTCCGCGCTGGGCATCCCGCAGATCGCGGTGGTGATGGGCTCGTGCACCGCCGGCGGCGCCTACGTGCCGGCCATGTGCGACGAGACCATCATCGTGCGCGGCCAGGGCACCATCTTCCTCGGCGGCCCGCCGCTGGTGAAGGCCGCCACCGGCGAGGTGGTGGACGCCGAGGCGCTGGGCGGCGCGGACGTGCATACGGCCGTTTCCGGCGTCGCCGACCACCTGGCCGAGAATGATGCGCATGCGCTCGCCCTCGCCCGTCAGGTCGTCACCCACCTCAATGCCCGCAAGACGATGCCGCTCGCGCTCGCCGAGCCGTGCGAACCGCGCTATCCGGCCGAGGAACTCTACGGCGTGATCCCCACCGACACGCGCCGCCCGTTCGACGTGCACGAGGTGATCGCGCGCCTGGTCGACGGCTCGGCGTTCCACGAGTTCAAGGCGCGCTACGGCAAGACCCTGGTCACCGGCTTTGCGCACCTATACGGCTATCCGGTGGGCATCGTCGCCAACAACGGCATCCTGTTCGCCGAGAGCGCGCTCAAGGGCGCGCACTTCATCGAACTGTGCAACCAGCGCAACGTGCCGCTGGTGTTCCTGCAGAACATCACCGGCTTCATGGTCGGCAAAAAATACGAGAACGCCGGCATCGCCAAGGACGGCGCCAAGATGGTCACCGCGGTGGCCTGCTCGCACGTGCCCAAGTTCACCGTGGTGATCGGCGGCAGCTTCGGCGCCGGCAACTACGCCATGTGCGGCCGCGCCTACGGCGCCCGCTTCCTGTGGATGTGGCCCAACGCGCGCATCAGCGTGATGGGCGGCGAACAGGCCGCCTCGGTGCTGGCCACCGTGCGCCGCGACGGCATCGAGGCCGCCGGCAAGACCTGGAGCGCGGAGGAAGAGGAGGCCTTCAAGGCGCCGATCCGCGCGCAGTACGAGCGCCAGGGCCATCCCTACTACGCCAGCGCGCGGCTGTGGGATGACGGCATCATCGACCCGGCCGACACCCGTCGCGTGCTGGGGCTGGCGATCTCCGCGGCGATGAACGCGCCGATCGAACCGCAGCGCTTCGGCGTGTTCCGCATGTAGCGGCTTTCAATGCGCGGACAATGCCCCGAGACCCAGCGTCGTCCTCGCCCTCAAAGTGTCCCCATGGACCAAAGCGCCCTCGACGATGCGGTCGCAACGTCGCGTTCGCGATGTGTATGCGCCCGCCTGCCATCGCCCTTGAAACGGCTCGCCCGCTGCAGGCAAATCAAGCTGGCGCCGACTCGACGGTTCGAGGGAGTCGCGAGTGTGCGTCTCGCTCGCGATGACGAACAAGCCACGCCGATGCGGCGCCGGATCATTTCCCACGCGGACGGAAGGTGAGCGGCAGGGTATCGGCGCTGCGCTGTGCAGCGGGCGGCTTGGGTCCACAAGCGTTGCACGTGCCGCAGCCATCGCTGCAATCGCCCGTGGTCTGCCGGGGCTGCAACCATCGCCCCAATGCGTGCGCGAAGCGCGAGTGTCGCGGCTGCTCCAGCCGCAGCGCGACGGCGGCGAGCCAGCGGCTGGTGGGCCTGGGCGCCAGCTTGCGCAGCGCGATCCAGGCGCTCGTCAGCACGATCAGGCCAATCACCACGTACTGCGCGAAAAGACCGGCGCTCATGTCAGCCACACCGCCAGGCGATAGGTGACGAACGCGGCCACATAGGCCAGTGCGAACATGTAGCCGAAGGCGATCATGACCACCCGCCAGGAGCCGGTTTCGCGGCGGATCACCGCCAGCGTGGACATGCACTGCGGCGCGAAGGCGAACCACACCAGCAGCGACAACGCGCTGGCCAGCGGAATGTGCGCGGCGAGCGCCTGGCCTAGGCCGCTGCCGGCATCGCCGCCGACCGCGTAGACCGTGGCCAGCGCGGCCACCGCCGTCTCGCGCGCGGCGAAGGCGGGAATCAGCGACAGGCTGATCTGCCAGTTGAACCCGATCGGCGCGAAAACATGCTGCAGGGCACGGCCAAGGTAGCCGGCGATGCTGTACTCGATGGCCGGACCGGTGGCGCCGGGCGGCGGTGCCGGAAAGGTGGAGATGAACCACATGAGTACCGTCAACGCCAGGATCACGCCGGTCAGGCGACGCAAGAAAATGGTGGTGCGTTCCCACAGCCCGATGGCGACATCGCGCACTTGCGGCAGGCGGTAGGAGGGCAGCTCCATCAGCAGCGCGTGCTCGCTCTTGTCGCCGCGCAGGCGCTTCATCACCCAGCCCACGCCCATCGCCCCGGCGATGCCGGCCGCATAGAGCGCGAACAGCACCATGCCCTGCAGGTTGAACAGGCCGAGCACCCGCCGCGACGGGATGAACGCACCGATCAAGAGCGCATATACCGGCAGCCGTGCCGAGCAGGTCATCAGCGGGGCCACCAGGATGGTGGCCAAACGATCGCGCGGATCGGTGATCGATCGCGTGCCCATAATGCCGGGAATCGCACAGGCGAAGCTGGACAGGAGCGGGATGAACGAGCGCCCGGTCAGCCCCACCGCCACCATCAGCCGGTCGAGCAGGAACGCCGCGCGCGGCAGATAGCCCGACTCCTCCAGCGTGAGGATGAAGAAGAACAGCACCAGGATCTCGGGCAGGAAGCCGAGTACGGTGCCGAGGCCACCGAACAGGCCGTCGGTGACGAGGCTCTGCAGCGGCCCGGCCGGCAGCCAGGTGGCGACATGGGCGCCGAGCCAGTCGAAGCCGGCGGCGATGGCGTCGGTCATCGGCTTGCCGAGTGAGTACACCGCCTGGAACACCAGGAACATCACCGCGGCCAGGATGACGAGGCCGAACACCGGGTGCAGGGCCCAGCGATCCAGTGCATCGTCCAGCGCATCGGTGGCGCGCGGCATGCGCACGGCATCGTGCATGAGTGCGCGTACTTCCTCGTGCAGGTCGGCGCGGCTGGCCGGATCGTCTGCCTGCGCCGGGCCGGCGGCAGGCACTTCGCCATCCACCTGGGCAATCAGCGCGCGCACGCCGTCACGGCGCACGGCGACGGTCTCCACCACCGGCATGCCGAGCCGCTGCGAGAGTTTCGCCACGTCGATGACGATGCCTCGGCGACGCGCCGCGTCCATCATGTTGAGCGCGAGCACCATCGGCCGGCCCAGCCGCTTGACCTCGAGCACGAAGCGCAGGTGCAGGCGCAGGTTGGTGGCATCGGCCACGCAGACAATGAGGTCGGGCGGCGCCTCGCCGGGATAGTTGCCTTCCAGCACGTCGCGGGTGATGCGCTCGTCCGGGCTGGTCGCATCGAAGCTGTAGGTGCCGGGCAGGTCGAGCACGTGCAGCACGCGGCCGGAAGGCGCGGTGAAACGGCCTTCCTTGCGCTCGACAGTGACGCCGGCGTAATTGGCCACCTTCTGCCGGCCGCCGGTGAGCTGGTTGAACAGCGCGGTCTTGCCGCAATTGGGATTGCCGACCAAGGCGATGCGCAATGTGGCGGCACTCATGGCTTGGCCTCCGGTCGCACGTGCACGCGCGCGGCCTCGGCGCGGCGCAGCGCAAAGCGTGTCGAGCCGATCTGGATCAACAGCGGATCGCCGCCCAGGGGCCCGCGGGCGATGAGGCGCACCGGCTCGCCGGGCACGAAACCCAGATCGCGCAGACGTTGCGCGATGGCGTCGTCGGCATGGGCATCTTGCACGCTTTCCACCACGGCACGGGCACCTTTGGGCAGCTCGATCAGTCGCACACGGTGTGACCGCAATAAATAAGAATGGTTCCCATTGTAGGCCGGTTTTCGTCTGCCGTGCAGAAGGTCCTGACGGCATAATGCATAACTCAATTCCTTGAGCGAGCACGTGCCCATGAACGAAGTCCTCGTTGCCGATCGCGCCGGCGTGCGCGAACTGGCCATGAACCGCCCGCAGGTCCACAACGCGCTCGACGAGGCGCTCATCGACGAGCTCATCGTGCAGCTGGAAAAGGCCCGCTACGATCCGGAAGTGCGGGCCCTGGTGCTCACCGGTCTGGGCCAGAGCTTCTGTGCCGGCGCCGACCTGGGCGCCATGCAGCGGCAGGTGCATGCCAGCGAGGAAGAAAACCTGGCCGACGCCCTGCGCCTGGCGCGGTTGATCCGCAGCCTGCAGTTCTTTCCCAAGCCCACCGTGGCCCGCGTCAATGGCGCCGCCTACGGCGGCGGCGTGGGCCTAGTCGCCTGCTGCGACATCGCCATCGGCGTCGGCACCGCCCGCTTCGGGCTGACCGAGGTGCGGCTCGGGCTGGTGCCGGCGATGATCTCGCCCTACGTCATCGCCGCCATCGGCCTGCGCCAGGCGCGCCGGCTGTTCGTGACCGGCGAGATCTTCGACGCCGAAGAGGCGCGGCGGATCGGCCTCCTGCATCAAGTCGTCGCCGGTGAAGCGCTGGACGGTGCCGTCGAAGCCGCGCTGGCGCATCTGGCCAAGGCCGGTCCCGAGGCGCAGGGTGAGGCCAAGCGACTGGCCCTGGCGATGGCCGAACTCGACGAGGCCGCCGCCGAGCGCATCGACCGCGACAACGCCGCGCTGATCGCCCGGCTGCGCGTCTCGGCCGAAGGCCAGGAAGGGCTCGGCGCCTTCCTGGCCAAGCGTGCGCCGCGCTGGATGGCATGAAACGGTTTGCGCCTGGGCGCCGGCCGGCCGCTCCCGTCAGGTTGCGCGCCCGACGGGGCTGCCTGGCCGGGCTCGCGCTGCTGCTCCTTGCCGGCCTTGCCCACGCGCAGCCGGCGCTGTGGGTGGCCAGACGTGCCGATGCCACGGTCTACCTGTTCGGCACCGTCCATCTGCTGCCACACGACACCAGCTGGCGCGATCCATCGCTCGACCGGGCCCTGGCCGCCAGCCAGGCGCTATACGTGGAAATCGTCGATGACGATCCGCTGATCATGTCCGCGCTGGTATTGCGCTACGGCATCGACACCGCCCATCCGCTGTCCACGCGGCTCACGCCGGCGGAGTGGGATCGGCTGCAGCACGCCGCGCGCCTGGCGAGCATCGACGATGGCCGACGCCTGAACCTCATGAAGCCCTGGCTGGCCGCGCTCACCCTGACCGTGGCGCCGCTGACCAAGGCGGGCCTGGACCCCGCCGCAGGCGTCGACCGCCAGCTGCGCGAGGCCATGAGCCGCGCCGGCAAACCCGTGCGCGCGCTGGAGACGGCCGAGCAGCAGATCCGCTTTCTCGCCGACCTGCCGATGTCGCTGCAGCTTGGCCTGTTGCGCTCGATGCTGCGGGAGACCGATCGTGCCGGCGAGGAGCTTGGCAAGCTCATCGACGCCTGGAAGACCGGTGACGTGGCCGCCATCGCGCGGCTCGAGAACGACACCCTGGCCCGCGAGGAACCTGCGCTTTACCGGCGGCTGCTGGTGGAACGCAACGCCGCCTGGGCGCAGCGCATCCAATCCCTGCTGGCCCAGCCCGGCACCTACTTCATCGCCGTCGGCGCGGCCCATCTGGCCGGTCCGGACAGCCTGCAGGCCCGGCTGGCGGCGCTGGGCGTGACCGTGACGCGCGCACCCTGAGCCGCCTTCGCCGGCTTCGGCCAGAACGCCGACACCGGCGACTTGCAAGGACACCCAGCCCATGAACACGCTTCCCGCCCTTCCCGATTTTCGCAGTGCCGCCTTCCTGCGCGAGCACATCGCCAGCATCCTCGCCTTCTACCAGCCGCACGTGCTCGACCCGGCCGGCGGTTTTTTCCACTACTTCAAGGACGACGGACGCGTCTACGACACCCGCCATCGCCACCTGGTGAGCAGCACGCGCTTCGTCTACAACTATGCGATGGCCGCGCGCGAATTCGCTTCGCCCGCGTACCTGGACATGGCCCGCCACGGACTCGCCTATCTGCGCGAGGTGCACCGCGACCCGGCCACCGGCGGTTATGCCTGGACGATCTGCGACGGCCACCCCGAGGACCGCACCAACCATGCCTACGGCGTCGCCTTCGTGCTGCTCGCCTACGCCAGCGCGCGCAAGGCCGGCCTCGACACCGCCGCCTGGATGGAGGAAACCTGGGAGCTCCTGGCACGGCGCTTTTGGGAACCCGAGGCCGGGCTCTACCGCGACGAGGCCGACCCCGACTGGCACTTCAGCCCCTACCGCGGCCAGAACGCCAACATGCACCTGTGCGAGGCGATGCTCACCGCCTGGCAGGCCAGTGGCGAGGGCCGCTACCTCGAGCGCGCCCTCACCCTCGCCGATCACATCACCCGCCGACAGGCGGCCAAGGCGGGCGGGCTGGTATGGGAGCACTACGATGCCCATTGGAACGTGGACTGGGACTACCACAAGGACGATCCGAAACATCTGTTCCGGCCCTGGGGGTTCCAGCCCGGCCACCAGACCGAATGGGCCAAGCTGCTCTTGATCCTGGAGCGCGAGCTCGATGGCGCCGGACGCACGAAGCCGGACTGGCTGCTGCCGACCGCGCGCCACTTGTTCGACACCGCCGTCGAGCGCGCCTGGGACGACACTTACGGCGGCCTGTGCTACGGCTTCGACCCCGAAGGCCGGATCTGCGACGACGACAAATACTTCTGGGTGCAGGCCGAATCCCTCGCCGCCGCGGCGCTGCTGCACGAACGCACCGGCGAGGCCGTCTACGATGACTGGTACATCCGCCTCTGGACCTACGCCTGGCGACATTTCGTCGATCACCGCCACGGCGCCTGGTATCGCATCCTGACCCGCGACAACCGCAAGTACAGCGACGAGAAGAGTCCGGCCGGCAAGACCGACTACCACACCATGGGTGCCTGTCACGAGGTGCTCGCGCTGATCCGCCGCGGCGGGCGGCCGTGAGCCGCGCGAAGCCCGCCGCCCCCGCCGCAGCGGGCCTTCTGGCACCATCGTCCGTTTGCCGACCCACACGCGAACCTGCATGAACCTGCAAGCCAATTTCGAACAGATCCCGCTCAAGCAGTACGCCGAGCGCGCGTACCTGGACTATTCCATGTACGTGGTGCTGGACCGCGCGCTGCCCTTCATCGGCGACGGCCTGAAGCCGGTGCAGCGGCGCATCATCTACGCGATGAGCGAGCTCGGCCTCGCCGCCGGCGCCAAGCCGAAGAAGTCCGCGCGCACCGTGGGCGACGTGATCGGCAAGTTCCACCCGCACGGCGACAGTGCCTGCTACGAGGCGCTGGTGCTGATGGCGCAGCCGTTCTCCTACCGCTATCCGCTGATCGACGGCCAGGGCAATTTCGGCTCGCAGGACGACCCCAAGAGCTTCGCCGCGATGCGCTACACCGAGTCGCGCCTGACGCCGCTCGCCGAAGCCCTGCTCAGCGAGCTCGCCCACGGCACGGTGGACTGGACGGCCAACTTCGACGGCACGCTGGAAGAGCCGTCCTGGCTGCCGGCGCGGGTGCCGCACATCCTGCTGAACGGCGCCACCGGCATCGCCGTGGGCATGGCCACCGACATTCCGCCGCACAACCTGCGCGAAGTGATCGACGCCTGCATCCGGCTGCTCGATGACCCCGAGGCCGACGTCGCCGCGCTGTGCGAGCACATCCTGGGTCCGGACTTCCCCACCGAGGCGGAGATCATCACCCCGCGCCGCGAACTGCTCGCCCTCTACCAGACCGGCAGCGGTTCGGTGCGCGCGCGGGCCGTGTACAAGCGCGAGGACGGCAACATCGTGGTCACCGCGCTGCCGCACCAGGTCAGCCCGGCGAAGATCCTCGAGCAGATCGCCGCGCAGATGCGCGCCAAGAAGCTGCCGATGATCGAGGATTTGCGCGACGAATCCGACCACGAGAACCCGATCCGCCTGGTGATCGTGCCGCGCTCCGGGCGCATCGACGTCGACGGCTTGATGCGCCACCTATTCGCCACCACCGACCTGGAAAAAAGCTTCCGCGTCAACCTCAACATGATCGGCCTGGACGGCCGGCCACAGGTGAAGGACTTAAAGCGCATCCTCACCGAGTGGCTGAGCTTCCGCACCGCCACGGTGACGCGCCGGCTCAACCATCGCCTGGCCAAGGTCGAGCGCCGGCTGCATCTGCTGGAGGGCCTGCGCATCGCCTACCTCAACCTGGACGAGGTGATCCGCATCGTCCGTTCCGAGGACGAGCCCAAGCCGGTGCTGATGGCGCGCTTCGGCCTCAGCGAGGAACAGGCCGACTACATCCTGGAAACCCGCCTGCGACAGCTCGCCCGCCTGGAAGAGATGAAGATCAACGCCGAGCGCGACGCGCTGGAAGAAGAGCGCGCACGCATCAACGTGCTGCTGAAATCGCCGGCCAAGCTCAAGGGCTTGATCAAGCAGGAACTCAAGGCCGACGCGGAGAAATACGGTGACGCCCGCCGCTCGCCGCTGATCGAGCGCGAGGCCGCGCAGGCGCTCGACGAGCGCGCGCTGGTGCCGAGCGAGCCGGTCACCGTGGTGCTCTCGCAAAAAGGCTGGATCCGCGCCGCCAAGGGACACGACGTCGATGCCGAGGGGCTGAGCTATCGCGAGGGCGACGGCCTGCTCGCCGCGGTGAAGGCGCGTACCACGCAGCAGCTGGCGGTGCTCGACTCCACCGGCCGCAGCTATTCCACGCCGATCCATACCCTGCCTTCCGCGCGCGGCAACGGCGAGCCGCTGACCGGCCGGTTCAGTCCGCCGGCCGGCGCCCATTTCGAGGCGATCGTCGCCGGCGACGACGACACCCGGCTGGTGATCGCCACCGACCACGGCTACGGCTTCGTCACCCGTTTCGAGTCCCTGACCGGCCGCAACAAGGCCGGCAAGCAGGTGGTCACGCTCACCGACGGCGCGCATCTCCTGCCGCCGCAGATCAGCCATGACCCCATCCGCGACCGCATCGTCGTCGTCACCACCGAGGGTCACCTGCTGATGTTTTCGGTGGCCGAACTGCCCGAGCTCGATAAGGGCAAGGGCAACAAGCTCATCGACATTCCCAGGGCGAAACTGGCCAGCGGCGAGGAAAAGGTGGCCGGCATCGCGGTCATCCCCGAAGGCAATGGCGAGGTGACGCTGTACGCCGGCCAGCGCAAGCTGACCCTCCGCTGGCCCGACCTGATCGCCTACGGCGGCCATCGCGCCAGCCGCGGCGGCGTGCTGCCACGCGGCCTGCGCCGGGTCGATCGCATCGAGGCCGCGGCTTCCTAAAGGGCGCCGCACGGGCAATGGCCGCCTTTTTGGCCTTTGCGCATGCGTCGGCGTGAACTTTTGCGGGGCGATGGAATCGCAAGCTGTGCACCCGCGACGGGTATCGTGCGTTCCAGCTTCCGTCCCTTTTTTGAGGAAACCGCCATGAAGCCCCTGCGCCTCGCCTGTTTCGCGGCCTGTCTCGGCACCGCTGCCGTCTGCGCGCAAGGTACCGGCCAGACGCTCAACCTGAAGCTGCCGGCCGACTATCCGGCGGCCAGCGGCACGACGGCCGCGCAAGGTGCGCCCGTCAAGGCCCCCGCGGCGGCGACGTCCTCTGGCGCCGTCACTCAAGCGCCCTCGCCCTATGCCAAGGATCCTCCGGGCACCTGGTATGGCGACACCAGCGGCCGGCTCGCCGATACCGACACGGCGCGTGCAGCACCCGCCTGCGATGACGCCACGTTCAATCAGCCGCAGCTGCACGGCAGCGTCGGCATGGGTGTGATGGGCGGCAACCATGTCAGCGGCGATTACCAGGCCGCCGGCGTCACCATCAGCCAGGCCTTCGGCCACTGCGGGCATCCCACCGGGGGCATGAGCATCTCCGTGGGCGGCACCCAGGGGCATTATCACGTGCATTGAGCAAGCGTCGATCGCCATCGGCCTGTGGCGAGCCGATTCCGGGGAAAGGCTGATTCGCCAAACAGGGCCCATGTGGCCCATGCCGGCGTGGCTATGAGACGCGGCTTGAAGCGTCCTGTTCGACGGTGCGATGGTGCAGTAAGCGCAAATCCACGGGGCTTCCGCCGCTGCCGAACACCCGATCGACAGCGGGTTTTTCTCAACGCAGCCGCGGCAGGATGTGCTCGCGGCTGAGCAGCGCGATCGGCAGCTCACCCGGCGTGGCTGGATCGATCCAGCGCAACTCGGCGATCTCGGCCTGTGCGCAGGGCTCGCCCAGCACCTGCACTTCGAAGACTTCGGCCTCGACCACGTGGCCCTGTTCGTTCGCCGCCGGCGCGCTGGCGCGGCAGAGAAAGCGCGCCGCCCCCGGATCGAGCGCGCAACCCAGCTCTTCGCGCAGCTCGCGCGCCAGCGTGGCCAGCGCATCCGCATCGCCCGCCTCGGGCTTGCCGCCGGGCTGCTGGAACACCGCCGCGCCGTGCTTGCGCACCAGCAGCACGCGACCGCGGTCGTCGCGGATCACCGCGGCGACGATGCGGATCGTCGGCGCGTTCAAAGCCGCATGTACGACCAGGACTGCGGCCGTCCGCCGGCGTACGGCATGACACCATGGAAAGGCCGCGGGTCGGCGTCGAACACCAGCGGCAGAAAATGCCGGTCGCCCTCCCACATCGGCAGGGCCAGGAGTTTTTCGCGCGGCACCCATTCGAGCGTGCCTTCCGGATTGCGCATGTACGGCTCGCCGCTGTAGCGCTCGATCAGAAAAATGAAGCCCAGCCAGTCCTCGCCGTTCGGGCCGAAACCGGGCCAGTTGAGCGTGCCGCGCAGGCGCATCGATTCGCAGACGATGCCGGCCTCCTCGTGGATCTCGCGCTGCATGCAGGTGGCGATGTCCTCTTCCGGCTCCATCTTGCCGCCCAGGCCGTTGTATTTGCCCAGGTGCTGGTCGTCGGCACGCGCGTTGCGATGGATCATGAGCACCTGTCGATGATCGGGGGAAAGCACGTAGCCCAGCGTGGCGACGATCGGCGTGTAAGGCATGGCGGAGAGGTGCGGCAAAAAAGCCGAGTTTAGCGTGCGCGACGCCAGCGGCGGCGAGGCTTGCACCGGCCACCCGCCGGCGGC
Organism: Aerosticca soli; assembly: GCF_003967035.1. Lineage (GTDB taxonomy): Bacteria > Pseudomonadota > Gammaproteobacteria > Xanthomonadales > Rhodanobacteraceae > Aerosticca > Aerosticca soli. Next base: position 1,979,061 of record NZ_AP018560.1, read on the forward strand.
GACCATGCGCGGATGCCACGCCGTTTTCCGTTTCCGCTCGTCCGGCTGTGCCGCGTCCTGCCGCCGGTCTTCTGGCTTTTGGCCTGCGCCTGTGCCACGGCCGACCGGCCCCTGGAAAGCGCCTCGCTGCGGTTTGCCGACCAGTCGTTCCGCATCGTGCGGATCGACCTACGGCGCCATGCGCTCAAGCTGTACTGGCGCGATCCGGACAGTGGCCAGCCGTTCGGCGATATCGAGACCTTGCGCCGCTGGGGCGAGGCGCGCGGCCGCAAGCTGCTGTTCGCCGCCAACGCCGGCATCTACGATCGCGCCAACGCGCCGCTCGGCCTGCACGTGGAGGACGGCCGCACGCTGGTGCCGCTCAATCTCGTCCACGGCAATCCGGCCGCCGGCAACTTCTCGCTGCGCCCGAACGGCGTCTTCGCGATCGACCTCGAAGGCCATGCGCTGGTACGCACCAGCGAGGCCTTCAAGGCCGCGCACCGGCCGGTGCGCTGGGCGAGCCAGTCCGGCCCCATGCTGGTCATCGACGGGCAGATCAACCCCGCCTTCGCCGATGATTCGGGCAGCCTGAAATGGCGCAGCGGGGTATGCGCGCCGAGCCCGACCCAGGTGGTCTTCGCGGTCAGCGAAACACCGGTCAACTTCCACACCTTCGCGCGGTTCTTCCGCGACGCGCTGCACTGCCGCGACGCACTCTACCTGGACGGCAGCATCTCGCAGTTCTACATCGACGGCGTGGGTTACGCCGGCGCACCGGCCTTCATGGTCAAGCCCTATGCGGGCATCTTCGCGGTCTTCGCCTCATGAGCCAAGCTTCTTTCCTGCGCCGGGTCCTCCGCCGGCTGACCCTGGGCCTGGTGGCCGTGGTGCTCGTCGCCCTCCTCGCCGCCTGGTATGCGCTGGCCGACGGCCGTGCGCGACTGCGCGGCGACCTCACCACCCCGGCGCTGGCCGCGCCGGTAGCGGTGGAACGCGACGCGCTCGGCAGCGTCACCCTGACCGCCGACAGCCGCGACGACCTCACCTGGGCACTGGGCTTCGTGCACGCCCAGGAACGCTTCTTCGAGATGGACCTGATGCGCCGGCTGCCGGCCGGCGAACTGGCCGAGCTGATCGGCCCGAGCGCGCTCCAGGCCGACCTCGATCATCGGCGCCACCGCCTGCGCGCGATGGTGGGGCAAGCCTACGCCGAGCTGCCGGCGGACCAGCGGCGGACGCTGGATCGCTATCGCGACGGCGTCAACGCCGGTCTGGACGACCTGCACAGTCGGCCGTGGGCCTATTACCTCCTGCGCAGCACGCCCAGGCCCTGGCGCTCGGAAGACACCTTGCTGGTGCTGGCATCCATGTACCTGGATCTCAACGGCGACGGACACAACCAGCGCGAGCGGCGCCTGGCGGAGCTGCGTGCGGTGCTGCCCGCCCCGCTGGTCGATTTCCTCACCGCTCCGGACCCGGCCTGGGAGGCGCCGCTGGACGGAGCGCTCTCGCCGCCGCCGGCACCGCCCGCGGCCAGCGTGTTCGACCTGCGCCGGCAGGCATCACCGACGCCGACGCCGGCGCGGAGTACGCTGACCGCCGCACTGGCCCCGGCCCTGGACGATCGCCGCGCCGGCAGCAACAACTTCGCCGTCGCCGGCGCGCTCACCGGCACCGGCGCGGCCATGCTCGAAAACGACATGCATCTTGGCCTGCGCGTCCCCGACATCTGGTTCCGGGCCCGCCTGCGCTATGCCGACCCGACAGCCCCGAACGGCCGGCGCGATGCGGTCGGCGTCACCCTGCCCGGCACGCCCGCGCTGGTGGCCGGCTCCAACGGCCAACTCGCCTGGGGCTTCACCAACAGCTTCGGCGACTGGCTGGACTGGGTGCGGATCCGGCGGGACCCGGCCGATGCCTCGCGCTACGCGGTGCCCGAAGGCTGGGCGAACATCGAACGCCACGTCGAGCTGATCCACGTGCGCGGCCAGGCCGACCGCAGCCTGATCGTGGAAACCACGCGCTGGGGCCCGATCATGGCTACCGACACCGACGGCACGCCGCTGGCGCTGGCCTGGATCGGCGACCTGCCGCGCGGCTACAACCTCGGCCTGATGGCGCTCGAACACGCCGCCAGCGTGGCGCAGGCAGTGGCGCTCGCGCCCACCTTCGGCATGCCGCCGCAGAATCTGCTGGCCGCCGACGCCGGCGGCCACATCGGCTGGACGGTGACCGGCACCAGCCTGCCGCAACGCACGGGCTACGACCCGACCCTGCCGGCCGACTGGTCGCGCCCGGGCGTCGGCTGGCAGGGCTGGACGGCCCCGGCCGACTATCCGCGCCTGCTCGATCCACCCGATGGCCGGCTCTGGACTGCCAACCAGCGTACCGTCGGCGGTGCCTGGCTGGCCTTGCTCGGCAGCGGCGGCCACGATCTCGGCGCCCGGGCCCAGCAGATCCGCGACGATCTGCGCGCGCAGAACCGCTTCACCGCGGACAGCCTGCTCGCTATCGCGCTGGACGATCGCGCGCTGTTTCTGGCGCGCTGGCAACGGCTGCTGCAGGACACCCTGGCAGGCACCCGCGATCCCGCGCTGACCGAGCTGCGCGAACTCACCGCCACCTGGCGTGGCCGCGCCGCCGTGGACAGCGTGGACTACCGCCTGGTGCGCGCCTTTCGCGAGGCCGTTCACAGCGCCGTACTGGCCCCGTTCGTGGCCCAGGTCAAGGCGCGATACCCCGATTTCGCCTGGCCGCCGGGCGCCTCGGCGGAGGCGGCGGTCTGGGCCTTGCTGCGCGACCGGCCGGGCTGGCTGCTCGATCCGGCCTACGCCGACTGGGACGCCCTGCTGCAGGCGGCGGCACGCCGGGTCACGGACGAGCTCGGCCGCCAGCCGGGCGGTTTGCCGGCACGCCGCTGGGGCGAGGTCAATCACGCCGGCATCCGGCATGCGCTGTCCCCGGCGCTGCCGGCGTTCATCGCCCGCCTGCTCGACATGCCCGACCAGCCGCTGCCCGGCGATGCCAACATGCCGCGCGTAGCCGCCCCCGCCTTCGGCGCCTCCGAACGGCTGGTGGTGAGCCCGGGGCACGAGGCGCAGGGCATCCTGGAGATGCCTGGCGGCCAGAGCGATCATCCGCTCTCGCCGTTCTATGGCGCAGGTCACGCCGACTGGGTGGATGGCCGCCCGACGCCGCTGCTGCCCGGCCCCACGCGCTACCGCTTCACCCTTTCACCAACGCCTCTGCCGCGCTGAGATCCGACCCGGACAGGCTGCCATCGCGCGCCGTGACGGCGAGGATGGCAGCCTGCGGTTTCCACGGGTCCGCCCCCGCATCGCGGGCGCGACTCTCGCCTCGCTGCCCTGGCCGCCACAGCCGCTAGATGTGGAAGATGTCCATCTGTCGCGGGATGACGTCGTTGCAGACCATGATGTACTTCTCGCGGATCGTGAGCCGCTCGCCCGCCGTCAGTCGATAGCGGTACTGCCCGAAGAACATGTCGGTGCGCTGTTCCTCGTGCTTGTAGGCATTGACCTGGAAGTTGGCGGTGACGGTGATGCCGTCCGCGGTCACTTCGTGCAGCCGGATGTTGGTGACGAGATGCCGCGTGCGCGGCAGGCGCAGGAGCGATGACGACAAGCCCGACTCGATGCGCCAGACGCGCTCGGCCAGGCGCGCGCGGCTGCTGCAATAGATGAGCGAAATGGCGGCGTGTGGATCATCGATCAGGTGGTCGTCGTCGTCCCACGAGGGGGCCCAATACACTGCGTCCTCCTCGTAGAGCGCGAGCCAGTCGTGCCAGCGGCGCTCGTCCAGGCAATCGGCTTCCTCGAGCAGGAACTCGGTCACGCGCTCCTTGAGCTGTGCGTCAGGCGACATGGTGCTTGGCCTCCTCGCGGCATAGACCCTCGGTGATGAGCTTGAGCCACTGCCGGTATTCGCCATGGTAGAGGGTCTCGTCCGACCAGCGGCTGGCGCTCACCTGCGGTTCGAAGCCGAGCTCGCGGGCCGGCTCGTCGGCACCGACCACGCGTCGGCGCATGCCGCGGTCGAAATCCTGCCATTCCGCGTTGCGCCCGGCGTAGCCGCTCTGGCAGGCATCGAACTCGGTCAGGTCGTCTGGCGTGGCAATGCCGCTCGCACCGTAGAAATCCTCGTACTGGCGGATGCGCCGCTCACGCGCCTCGGCCGGCTCGCCGCGCGGGGCGATGCAGTAGGCGTGCACCTCGGTCTGATCCGGCGCCAGGGGACGCCACGAGCGCAACTGGGTGGAAATGCCGTCGAACAGGATGACATTCGGATAGATGAGCACCTGCCGCACGCGTCCGGCCATCCATTTGGCCTGCACGGGACCGACCCGCGCCTCGAGCGCGTCGTATTGCATGCCGAGCGCGCGATCGCGGAAATTGGGCACGTCGGTCCAGATCATCACGTGGCCATTGCCGAGGTCGTAGTTGCCGCTCTGCGTCTTGGCCATGTCGCCGATCTGGATCGCCTTGACGTTGTCCTTGCCGCCCGCGGCCGCCGCCTGGCGGGCCCGCTCCTGTAACAGACGGAAGTACGAGGCGTGGACGACATCCACGTGGTAGCCGTCGACGCCGTTTTCGGCCTGCATCTTCCAGTTGCCGCGATGGGTGTAGACCGAATGGCCGGGCAGCACCTCCAGCCCTTCGGCCGATTCGTTGGCGAACAGCTCCAGGAATGGCGCCGCCGCGGCCAGATGCGTCTTGATGTCCGGCACGTCGGGGTTGAGGCTGGCGAAGATGAAGCCGTGGTAGCTCGCCACATGCGGCACCGGAGTCAGGCCGTAGTCCTGGCGCTGCCAGCCTTCCGGGTAGGCGCCATCGGCCTCGTCCTTCACGTCGAGCAGCTGCCCGCGGTTGTCATAGACCCATCCATGGTAAGGACAAACCCAGCGCTTGGCGCTGCCGCGCGCCTTGCGGCAGACCATGGCGCCACGGTGCGAACAGGCATTGATGAAGCCGCGCAGGACGCCGTCGGCGCCGCGGCTGATGACCACGGGCTGGCGTCCGATGACGGTGGTCAGATAGTCGTTCGGATTGGGAATCTGGCTGTCGTGGCCGACATAGATCCAGGTGCCTTCCCAAATGTGCCTGAGCTCCTGCTCGAAGATGTCCGGATCGGTATAGAGCGAGCGGTGGACCTTGAAGGTCTCACCGGGCCTGTCGACGATGCGCCAGGCGATGTCTTCGATGTGCATGGATTCCCCGCGGATTGCTGTGAGAAAGCGCACCGCACGGAAAAGGCATGCCGGCACGGTGCCGGAGCACTCTACATCACGCAGGAACGCCCGGCGCCCAGGCCACGCCGGGCGGGATGCTCAACCGGTAAAGGCGCGCTGACACCAGCCGAGCAGCGGCCCCCAGTACAGGCCGAGGGCCAGCAGCACCAGCGCGTTGACCGAGAGCAAGAGGCGCAGCGCAGGATCGGGCTGCATGCGCAGCTCGCGGCCTTCGGCCGGCGCATCGAAGTACATCACCTTGACCACGCGCAGGTAGTAGTAGAGGCCGATGATGGCGAACACCGCGCCGACGATGGCCAGCCACAGCATGCCCGCGTGCACGGCGGCCTGCAGCACCAGCAGCTTGGCGTAGAAGCCGAACAGCGGCGGCACCCCGGCCAGCGAGAACATCACCAGCAGCATCAGGAAGGCCAGCCACGGCGAGCGCTGGTTGAGGCCCTTGAGATCGTCGATGGCGTCGCACTCGAAGCCCGCGCGCGCCAGCGCCAGGATCACGCCGAAGGCCGCGGTGCCCATCAGCGCATAGCTCACCGCGTAGAACATCGCCGCGGCGTAGCCTTCCGGTCCGGCATTGACCAGGCCGACCAGCAGGTAGCCCATGTGCGAGATGGTCGAATAGGCGAGCAACCGCTTGAGGTTGGTCTGCACGATCGCGACCAGGTTGCCGATCGCCAGCGAGATCACCGCCAGCACCGCCAGCATGTGCTGCCAATGCGGCGCCAGGTCGCCGAGGCCGTTGGCGAGCAGGCGGTAGGCCATGCCGAAGGCGGCCAGCTTGGGCACCGAGGCGATGAACACGGTCACCGCGGTGGGCGAGCCTTCGTAGACGTCCGGCGCCCACATGTGGAATGGCGCCGCGCTCAGCTTGAAGCCGATGCCGACGATGGCGAAGATCAGCCCGAACACCAGCAGGTTGGGCATCGCCGTCTGCGCGGCGGCCTCGTGCAGCTTGGCGAGCGCGAGCGTGCCGGTGGCGCCGTAGATCATCGACATGCCATAGAGCAGCATGCCCGAGGCCATCGCGCCGAGCACGAAATACTTGATCGCCGCCTCCGATGAGCGCGGCGAGTCACGATCCAGCGCAACCAGCGCGTAGGTCGATAGGGTGAGCAGCTCGAGGCCCAGATAGACCATCACCAGATTGCCGGCCGAGACCAGCAGCATGGCGCCGAGCGCGGCGAAGATCGCCAACGTGTAGAACTCGCCCTGATACAGCTTGCGCTCGATCAGATACGGCCGGCCGTAGATGAAGACCAGCACCGTGCAGGCGAGCACGAACACCTTGAGCACACCGGCCACGCCGTCGCGCACGAACATGCCGCCGTAGGCAGTCACCGTCCCCGTGCCCGGGCCGTTCACCACCAGGTAGATACCGATCAGCACCACGGCGATCGACAGCCAGTGCAGCAGATGGCGCTGGCCGGGCCTGATGAAGGCGTCGAGCAGCAGCAGCACGCACGCCGCCGCGGTCAGGTACAGCTCCGGCAACAGGATCAGGAGGTCATTGAGAGTCGGCATGTTCGGTCCCGATCAGATCTTGTGGACGCCAATCTGCTGCACGAGCTGTCCCACCGCGCCATCCATCAGGTGGATCAGCGGTTGCGGCCAGATGCCGATCGCCAGCACGGCGATGGCGAAGGCGATCAGCACGAACGCCTCGCGGCCGTTGATGTCCTTCATCTCGGCCACGTGCGGGTTGGTGATCTCGCCCCACAGCACGCGCTTGACCATCCACAGCGTGTAGGCCGCGCCGATGATCAGCGTGAATGCGGCGATCAGCGCGATCCATGGATTGGCGGCGAAGCTCGCCAGCACGACGAAGAACTCGCCGACGAAGCCGCTGGTGCCCGGCAGGCCGCAGTTGGCCATGGCGAACAGCACGTAGAAGAAGCCGAACCACGGCATCACGTTGATGACGCCGCCGTAGTCCTTGATCTGCCGCGTGTGCAGGCGGTCGTACATGACGCCGATCGAGGAGAACATCGCGCCGGACACGAAGCCGTGCGAGATCATCTGCACCATCGCGCCCTGCATGCCGAGCCTGGCCGCATCGGCATTGCCGGCGCCGCGCACCAGCAGGAAGCCGATGAAGATGCCCAGGGTGACGAAACCCATGTGCGCCACCGAGGAATAGGCCACCAGCTTCTTCATGTCCTCCTGCACCAGCGCGACGTAACCGATGTAGACCACCGCGATCAGGCTGAGCGCGATCACCAGCCAGGCGAACTGCTCGCATGCATCCGGCGTGATCGGCAACGAGAAGCGCAGGAAACCGTAGCCGCCGATCTTCAGCATCACCGCCGCCAGCACCACCGAGCCGCCGGTCGGCGCCTCGACGTGCGCATCCGGCAGCCAGGTGTGCACCGGCACCATCGGCACCTTCACCGCGAAGGCAAGCAGGAAGGCGAAGAACAGCCAGCTCTGCTCGCGCAGCGTCAGCGGCAGCGCCGCCAGCGCATGCAGGTCGAAGGTGCCGGCCTTGAGGTACAGGTAGATCAACCCGACCAGCATGAAGATCGAGCCGAAGAAGGTGTAGATGAAGAACTTCAGCGTGGCATAGACGCGCCGCGGGCCGCCCCAGATGCCGATGATGATGAACATCGGGATCAGCATCGCCTCGAAGAACACGTAGAACAGCAGCGCATCGGTGGCGCAGAACACGCCGATCATCAGACCTTCGAGCACCAGCATCGCCGCCATGTACTGGTGCGGCTTGTCGCGTATCACTTCCCACGCGCCCACGATCACCAGGATGCCGACGACGGTGGTGAGCAGGATCAGCGCCACCGCGATGCCGTCCACACCCAGCGCGTAATGCACGCCGAGCGAGGCGATCCAGAGGTGATCCTCCACGTGCTGCATGGCGGCGGTGGTCGGATCGAACCCAGCCAGCAGGCCCAGGCTGGCGATGAATGTCAGCACCGCCACGCACAGGGCCAGCCAGCGCGCCAGCTGCGGCCGACCGGAGCCGGCCAGCAACACCGGAACCGCGCCGACGATCGGCAACCAGATCAGCAGGCTGAGCAGGTGATTGGACATGAAGCTGCTTCCCTTATTGCCCGTTTTGGCCGACCAGCCAGTACCCGCCGAGCAGCAGGACCAGGCCGAGGATCATGGCGACGGCGTAGTGGTAGAGATAGCCCGACTGCAGGCGGCGTACCGCCGCGGCGATGCGCTGGACCAGGGCCGCCGAACCGTTGACCAGGGCGCCGTCGATCACCGCCGCGTCGCCGCCTTTCCACAACAGGCGGCCCAGGGCGACGCCGCCGCGCGCGAACACCGCGTAGTAGACGGTATCGAACCAGTACTTGTTCTCCAGGACGACATAGAGCGGCTTCAGCGCGCGCTTGATGCGGTCGGCCAGGCCCGGATTGAAGAGATAGATGTAGGTGGTGATCGCGAAGGCCAGCAGCACCAGCGCGAACGGCAGGCTCAGGAAGCCGTGCAGGGCCATGGCCGCGCTGCCCTGGAACTCGCGCGCCATCTCGCCGAGCACGTCGTGGGACGTTTCCACGTGGATCGCCTCGCCGAACCAGCCGCCGAACAGCATCGGCCCGACGGTGAAAAAGCCGATCAGCAGCGAAGGAATGGCCAGCAGCACCAGCGGCAGCGTGACCACCCAGGGCGACTCGTGCGGCGGATGCGCCAGCACGCCCGGCTCGCCATGGTGCGGCTCGACACTGGGATGCGGCTCCGGCCCCGCCGTCTCCTGCGCGCCGCCGCCGCGGTGATGGCCGCCGTGCGCCGCATGGCTGTCGTGCGCGGCGACGGTGAAACGTTCCTTGCCGTGGAAGGTCAGGTACATCTGGCGGAAGGTGTACAGCGCGGTGACGAACACGCCGGCCATCACGCACACGTAGGCATAGCCCGAGCCCCAGCGATGCGACAGGCCGACCGCCTCGATGATCGCGTCCTTGGAGTAGAAGCCGGAAAAGAACGGTACGCCGCACAGCGCCAGCGCGCCGATCCACATGGTGATCCAGGTGACCGGCATGTATTTGCGCAGGCCGCCCATGTAGCGCATGTCCTGCTCGTGGTGCATGGCGATGATCACCGAGCCCGCGCCCAGGAACAGCAGCGCCTTGAAGAAGGCATGCGTCATCAGATGGAACACCGCGCCGGCATAGGCCGAGGCGCCGAGCGCCACGGTCATGTAGCCGAGCTGCGAGAGCGTGGAATAGGCGACCACGCGCTTGATGTCGTACTGCACGATGCCGATCAGGCCGGTGAACAGCGCGCCGGTCGCGCCGATCACCATCACGAAGCCGAGCGCGGCGTCGGAAAGCTCGTAGATCGGCGACATCCGCGCCACCATGAAGATGCCGGCGGTGACCATGGTCGCGGCGTGGATCAGCGCCGAGATCGGGGTCGGGCCTTCCATCGAGTCGGGCAGCCACACGTGCAGCGGCACCTGCGCCGACTTGCCCATCGCGCCGATGAAGAGCAGCACGCCGATCACCGTGGCCGCATCCAAGGCATGGTTCTGGCTGACCTGCAGCGTGCGGCCGACCAGGCTGCCGGCGTGCGCGAAGGCGGTGGCGTAATCCAGCGTGTCGAGGAAATACAGCACCGCGGCGATGCCGAGCAGGAAGCCGAAGTCGCCGACGCGGTTGACCAGGAACGCCTTGAGATTGGCGAAGATCGCCGTCGGCCGCCTGTACCAGAAGCCGATCAGCAGGTACGACACCAGGCCCACCGCCTCCCAGCCGAAGAACAGCTGCATGAAGTTGTTGCTCATGACGAGCATCAACATGGAGAAGGTGAACAGCGAGATGTAGCTGAAGAAGCGCTGGTAGCCCGGATCGTCGGCCATGTAGCCGATGGTGTAGATGTGCACCAGCAGCGACACGAAGGTGACCACCACCATCATCATCGCGGTCAGGCGATCGATCAGAAAACCGACGCTGGCATGGAAGCGACCGATCTCGAACCAGGTGTAGACGTCGTGGTTGTAGCTCGCCGCACCACCCCAGACCAGCTGGTAGAGGACGTAGAACGACAGCGCGCAGGCGATGGCGACACCGAGGATGGTCGCCGTATGCGCGCCGGCGCGGCCGATGAACTTGCCGAGGAAGCCGGCCAGCAGGCAGCCGGCCAGCGGCGCCAGCACGATGATCAGCAGGATGGAAGTGGAGAGTGTCATCCGCTCAACCCTTCAGGTCGTCGATTTCGGCGATGTTGATGGTGTCGCGGTTGCGGAACAGCAGCACCAGGATCGCCAGGCCGATGGCGGATTCGGCCGCCGCCACGGTGAGGATGAAGAACACGAACACCTGCCCGGAGACGTCGCCCAGGAAGCGCGAGAAGGCGACGAAGTTGGTGTTGACCGCAAGCAGCATCAGCTCGATCGCCATCAGCAGCACGATTACGTTCTTGCGGTTGATGAACAAGCCGGCCACGGCGATGCAGAACAGCAGCGCGCCGAACACGATGTAATGGGAGAGCGTGATCATGGCTTGGGAAGCTCCTCCGATGCGGGCGCGGACGCCTGGGGACGCACCGCCTCCATCTTGACGATGCGCAGGCGCTGGCTGGCCTTCACGTGCACCTGCTCGCCGGCGTCCTGGTGGCGCACGCCCTGGCGCGGACGCAGGGTCAGCGCCACCGCGGCGACCACGCCCACGGTCAGGATCAGCGCGGCGATCTCGAACGGCAGCAGATAGTCGGTATAGAGCGCATGGCCGAGCCAGGCCGTGTTGGAAACGCCCGCGGCCGCGGCCGGATCGGGCCCGGGCTTGACCGCATGCATGGCACGCACGCCGATCAGCGCCAGCATCTCGGCCAGCATCACCAGCGCGACCACGATACCCACCGGCAGGTAGCGCACGAAGCCTTCGCGCACCTGCTCCTGGTTGATGTCGAGCATCATCACCACGAACAGGAACAGCACCATCACCGCGCCGACGTAGACGACCACCAGCGCGATGGCGAGGAACTCGGCCTGCGCGAGCAGCCACAGGCAGGCGCTGCTGAAGAAGGTCAGCACCAGCGCGAGCACGGCGTGCACGGAGTTCTTCAGCGTGATCACCGCGAGCGCGGAGGCCAAGGCGACCGCGGCGAAGGCGTAGAAGCAGACGAGCTGGAACAGGTTGGGATCGATCATGACTTGGCCTTCAGCGGTATGCCGCGTCCTGGGCCCGTGCCGCGGCGATCTCCGCCTCGAAACGGTCGCCGATGGCGAGCAGCTGCGGCTTGGTCACCACGTTCTCGCCGCGGCGCTCGAAATGGTATTCGTGCACATGCGTCTCCACGATGGAATCGACCGGGCAGCTCTCCTCGCAGAAGCCGCAGTAGATGCACTTGAAGAGGTCGATGTCGTAGCGCGTGGTGCGACGCTGGCCATCGCTCGCGCGCGGCGCCGAATCGATGGTGATCGCCAGCGCCGGGCAGACCGCCTCGCACAGCTTGCAGGCGATGCAGCGCTCCTCGCCGTTCGGGTAGCGGCGCAGCGCGTGCAACCCGCGGAAACGGTTGGACTTGGGGATGTGCTCCATCGGGTAGCGCATCGTGTACTTGGGGCTGAACAGGTAACGCATGGTCAGCCCCATGCCCTTGAGCAGCTCGACGAGCAGCAGGCTCTTGAAGAAACCGGTTAGGCGATTCATCGGACTCTCTAAGCTCCCGCAACGACCCAGTCGAAATACTTCATGCAGCCGGCCACCAGCACCCAGACGATCGCGATCGGGATGAACACCTTCCAGCCCAGCCGCATGATCTGGTCGTAGCGGTAGCGCGGGAAGCTGGCACGGAACCACAGGAACAGGAAGGCGAACACGAAGGCCTTGATGAACAGCCAGATGAAGCCGCCGGTCCAGATCCAGTCCACCCACGGCGAGACGTGCGCGTGCACCAGCCCTTCGAGCGGGCTCAGCCAGCCGCCGAAGAACAGGATCGCGGTGAGGAAGCTCACCAGGATCATGTTGGCGTATTCGGCGAGGAAGAAGATCGCGAACGCCGAGCCGGAATACTCCACGTGGAAGCCGGCGACGATCTCCGATTCGCCCTCGGCGACGTCGAACGGCGCGCGGTTGGTCTCGGCCACACCGGCGATGAAATAAATGACGCAGACCGGCAGCAGCGGCAGCCAGAACCAGTCGAGCAGCCCCTTGTGCCCGACCTGCGCATGCACGATGTCGGTGAGGTTGAGCGAACCGGCCAGCACCAGCACGCAGACCAGGCACAGGCCCATCGCCAGTTCGTAGGAGATCACCTGAGCCGCCGAGCGCATCGCGCCGAGCAAGGCGTAGCGCGAGTTCGACGCCCAGCCGGCGAGGATGATGCCGTATACGCCCAGCGAGGTCATCGCCAGCAGGTACAGCAGGCCGGCGTTGACGTTGGCCAGCACCACGCGCTCGCCGAACGGGATCACCGACCACACCGCGAAGGCCGGGATCACCGCGATCATCGGCGCTAAGTAGTACAGGAAGCGGTTGGCCCTGGCCGGCAGGATGACTTCCTTGACCAAGAGCTTGATCACGTCGGCGAAGGCCTGGAACAGGCCCAGCGGGCCGATCTTGTTCGGCCCCATGCGCACGTGCATCCAACCGATGACCTTGCGCTCCCAGTACACGAACATCGCCACCGCCAGGATCAGCGGCACCGCGATGCAGAGAATGAAGACGACCGGCCAGACGAGCTGGTTGAGGATCTGTTCGCCCATGGCTATTTAGGCCTTGCTCACGGTGATGGACGCGCCGTAGGGCGGCAGCGTGGCGGTGAGATCGTGCGCGGCGGCGATCCAGGCGGCACCCGGCGGCACCGCGGGATCGACGGCGAGCGGCAACTCGGCACCGCCCACGCGCACCCTTTCGCCGTCGACCATACCCAGCCGCTGCGCCTCCTGCGGATGGACGCGCACCGCCGGGTCGGGGTTGAGCGGATGCGCGTTGAGCGCCTCGGCACGCCGCAGCACGGCGTCGGTGCGGTAGATCGGCCAGAGCGCGAGGCGGGTCAGCGCGCCGTCCACCGGCGCACGCGCGGCCAGGCCGGTACGCACCGGCGTTACCGGGCGCGCGAGGATGCCATCGCGCAGACCGGCCAGGTCCTCGAATTCGAAACCGGGCAGCTGCATGGCCCCGCCCAGCGCGCGCAGCACCTTCCAGCCTTCGCGAGCCTCGCCGGGGGCGGTGGCGCCGGCCGGCACGGTCTGGGCGATGCCCTCGACGTTGACCAGCGTGGCGTCGGTTTCCGGCAGCAGCGCGATCGGCAGCAACACGTCGGCGACCTCGCGCAGCGCAGCCGGTGCGAACGCCGTGCAGGCCACCACGCGGGCGCCGCGCAGCGCCGCCAGCGCACGGGCGCCGTCGGCGAAATCGTGCGGGGGCTCGATGCCGTGCAGCAGATAGGCGCGCCGCGGCTGCGCGAGCATCGTCTGCGCATCCAGTCCGCCGGCAGCAGGCAGTACACCCAGCCGGCTCAGGCCGACCGCATTGGCGCCCAGCGGCAGCTCGGCGTAGGTCGCGCCGGTGGCCTGTGCGATGAACCGGGCCAGCGCGCGCAGCCAGGAAGCGTGCGGGTGAGTCAGCGCGGCCTCGCCGAGGACCACCGCCGCCTGTCCGGACTTGAGCGCCGCCATCGTGTCGTGATCGGCAGCCTCGCTCGCCGCCGCGTCGATGGCTTCCGCGAGCGCGGCCGGCGCCTGCGCGCCCTCGGCCACGGCGGCACGCGCCAGTGCCAGCAGAGCGTCGACCAGCGCGTGCGGCGCGACGACTTTTTCGCCGGCCAGCCGGTAATTGAACGGGAAGTGCGCCGGGTTGAGGACATGCACCCGCGCGCCCTTGCGCACCGCCTGATGCAGCCGATGGTTCAGCAGCGGCATGTCGTGGCGAAGATTCGCGCCGACCAGCAGCGCCGCGCGCAACGCCGACCACTGCGCCACCGGCAGGGCGAACGGCTCGGCCGCCGCGCCGTCGCTGAAGTCGAGCTGGCGCAGGCGGTGATCGATGTGCGCACAGCCCAGCCCGCGCGCCATGCGCACCAGCAGATCGCCTTCCTCGTTGCTGGCAGCCGGATGGACCAGCATGCCGAGATCTTCGCCGGCGATGCCCTGCAGCATCTCGACCGCGGTGGCCAGGGCGTCGTCCCATGTCGTGACCTGCCAGCGGCCGTTGCGCTTGACCTCGGGGGCCAGCAGGCGATCGGCGGCGTACAGACCTTGGTGACTGTACCGGTCACGGTCGGAGAGCCAGCACTCGTTGATCGCCTCGTTGTCGCGCGGCACCGTGCGCAGCACCTCGCCACGGCGGATGTGCAGCCACAGGTTGGAACCGAGCGCGTCGTGATAGCCGATCGACGGCCGGGCGATGAGTTCCCAGGCCCGCGCCTTGAACTGGAACGGCTTGTTGGTGAGCGCGCCGACCGGGCAGACGTCGATCACGTTGCCGGAGAGCTCGGTTTCCAGCGCCTTGCCGATGTAGGTGCCGATCTGCAGGTTGTCGCCGCGGCTCATGCCGCCGAGCTCGTAGGTGCCGGCGATCTCGCTGGTGAAGCGCACGCAGCGCGTGCACTGGATGCAGCGGGTCATCTCGGTGGCGACCAGCGGCCCCAAGTCCTCGTCGGCGATGGTGCGCTTGCGTTCGGTGTAGCGCGACACGCTGCGCCCGTAGCCCAGGGCGATGTCCTGCAGCTCGCACTCGCCGCCCTGGTCGCAGATCGGGCAGTCCAGCGGATGGTTGATCAGTAGGAACTCCATCACGTCGCGCTGGAACTTGAGCGCGCTCTCGGAGCGGGTCTTCACCTTCATGCCGTCGGCCACCGGCGTGGCGCAGGCCGGCTGCGGCTTGGGCATCGGCTTGCCGCCCATCTCCACCTCGACCAGACACATGCGGCAGTTGGCGGCGATCGGCAGCTTGGGGTGGTAGCAGAAGCGCGGAATCGGCACGCCGATGGCGTCGGCGGCCTCGATGATCATCGCGCCCTTGCGGATCTGCGTCGGCTTGCCGTCGATCTCGATGGTGAGCAGATCGGTGTTGGCGGGCTGCGCACTCATGCGGCCACTCCCAGCTTGTCATCGACGATCGAACGGCCGTTGACGATGTAGTACTCGAACTCGTCCCAGAACTGGCGCAGGAAACCCTGGATCGGCCAGGCCGCCGCCTCGCCGAAGGCACAGATGGTGTGGCCTTCGATCTGTCCGGCGATGGCCTTGAGCCGATGCAGATCCTCCAGGGTGCCCTGCCCGGCGACGATGCGGTCGAGCACGCGGTGCATCCAGCCGGTGCCTTCGCGGCATGGCGTGCACTGGCCGCAGGACTCCTTGTGGAAGAACTGCGCGATGCGGCGGGTGAAGCGCACGCAGCAGACGCTGTCGTCCAGCACCACGATGGCTCCGGAACCCAGGCCGGTCTTGAGGTCGCGCAGGGTGTCGTAGTCCATCGGCAGCCCCTTGAGCTGCTCGGCCTTGAGCACCGGCATCGACACGCCGCCCGGAATCGCGCCCTTGAGCGTGCGACCGGGACGCAGGCCGCCGGCCATCTCCAGCAGTTCGTCGAAGGTGGTGCCGAGCGGCACCTCGAAGTTGCCGCCCTTCTGCACGCAGCCGGAGACCGAGAAAATCTTCGGCCCGCCGTTCTTGGTCTTGCTCTGCCTGAGGAACCAGTCGGCGCCGTTGCGGATGATCGCCGGCACCGAGGCGTAGGTCTCGGTGTTGTTGATGGTGGTGGGCTTGCCGTACAGGCCGAAGTTGGCCGGGAACGGCGGCTTGAACCGCGGCTGGCCCTTCTTGCCCTCCAGCGATTCCATCAGCGCGGTTTCCTCGCCGCAGATGTAGGCGCCGGCGCCGAGCGCGGCATGGATGTCGATGTCGATGCCGGTGCCCTGGATGTTCTTGCCGAGCAGGCCGGCGGCGTAGGCTTCCTTGAGCGCCTCCTCGAAATGCTCGTAGGGCTCGTGGTGGAACTCGCCGCGCAGATAGTTGTAGCCCACGGTCGAGCCGGTGGCGTAGCAGGCGATCGCCATGCCCTCGATCACCGCATGCGGGTTGTAGCGCAGGATGTCGCGGTCCTTGCAGGTGCCGGGCTCGGACTCGTCCGAATTGCACAGCATGTATTTGGGCATGTTGCCCTTGGGCATGAACGACCATTTGAGGCCGGTGGGGAAGCCCGCACCGCCGCGGCCGCGCAGGTTGCTCTTCTTCACTTCCTCGATGATCGCGGCCGGATCGGGACGCTCGGCGAGGATCTTGCGCCACGCCGCGTAGCCGCCGACCTGGACATAGCTGTCCATCGCCCACGGCTTGTCGAAATGCAGCGTGGTGTAGACGACCTGGTGTTCCTTCGGTGCGGGTCCGACTGCCATCGCCTAGCCTCTGTCTTGGCGATCGTCCGTGATCGCAAAAATCGCCGAGCGGCCGACCGTGGCCGCACACTTCAAGGGATTCATCACTTCAAACCGTCGAGGATCTCGTCGACCTTGGCGATCGTCAGATGCTCGTGGTAGTGGCCGTCCACGGTCATCGCCGGCGCGCAGGCGCAGGCGGCGATGCACTCTTCCTCGCGCTTGAGGTAGATGCGGCCGTCCGGCGTGCTTTCGCCGAGCTTGACGCCGAGCTTCTTCTCGCAATGGCGCACGATCTCCTCGGCGCCGTTCAGCCAGCAGGAGATGTTGGTGCAGATCGCCACGTTGTGACGGCCGACCGGGCGCGTCTCCAGCATCGAATAGAAGGTGGCCACCTCGTAGGCCCAGACCGGCGGCAGATCGAGGTACTTGGCCACCGCGGTGATGAGCTCGTCGGTGAGGAAGCCCTCGTTCTGCTCCTGCGCCGCGAACAGCGCCTGGATCAGTGCCGAGCGCTTGCGGTCCGGCGGAAACTTGGCCACCCAGGCATCGATGTGCTGGCGGGTGTGCTCACTGAGCACAGCGAGCGGATCGACGTGCCGGACCTGCTCGTAATTGCCGGTGGGCTTCATAAGGTTGGCTCCGGGCGCCGGGAAGCGGACATCGGGCAGCGCCCCGTCCCGGCGACCGGCCGGCCGCCATCCCAGTCCCATTTCAAGAAACCATGCCGCACCACGCGATGCGCCAGACGCGCACGCGCAGCCGATGTCTTTTGCGTCGTCTTCATCGGTCCACCTCACCGAACACGAGGTCGTAGCTGCCGATCATGGCCACCACGTCGGCCAGCATGTAGCCGCGCACGATCGTGTCCATCGAGGAGAGATGGACGAAACCCGGCGCGCGCAGATGCACGCGGAACGGCTTGTTCGCGCCATCGGAGACCAGATAACAGCCGAACTCGCCCTTGGGCGCCTCGACCGCCTGGTAGGTCTCGCCGGCCGGAACGCCGTAACCTTCGGTGAACAGCTTGAAGTGGTGAATGAGCGCTTCCATGTCGCGCTTCATGACCTCGCGACTGGGCGGGGCGACTTTGTAGTTTTCGATCATCACCGGCCCGGGATGGGCGCGCAGCCAGGCGACGCATTGCTTGATGATGCGATTGGCCTGGCGCATCTCCTCCACCCGCACCAGATAGCGGTCGTAGCAGTCGCCGTTGACGCCGACCGGGATGTCGAAATCGACCTCCGCATACTTGGCGTAGGGCTGCTTCTTGCGCAGATCCCAGGCGATGCCGGAGCCGCGCAGCATCGGGCCGCTCATGCCCCATTGCCGGGCGACCTCCGGCGTGACCACACCGATGCCGACGGTGCGCTGCTTCCAGATGCGGTTGTCGGTAAGCAGCTCCTCGTATTCGTCCACACGCTTGGGGAAGGCGTCGGTGAAGGCGTCGAGGAAGTCGAGCATCGAGCCTTCGCGCCAGCTGTTGAAGCGCTTGAGGTCCTTGCCCTTGTGCCAGGGCGACTCGCGGTACTTGGGCATCTGATCGGGCAGATCCCGGTACACGCCGCCGGGGCGGTAGTAGGTCGCATGCATGCGCGCGCCCGAGACCGCCTCGTAGACGTCCATCAGTTCCTCGCGCTCGCGGAAGGCGTAGAGGAACACCGCCATCGCGCCGAGGTCGAGCGCGCTGGAGCCCACCCACATCAAATGGTTGAGGATGCGCGTGATCTCGTCGAACATCGTGCGGATCCACTGCGCCCGTTCCGGCGGCTCGATGCCGAGCAGCACCTCGATGGCACGCACGTAGGCGTGCTCGTTGCACATCATCGAGACGTAGTCGAGCCGGTCCATGTAGCCGATCGACTGGTTGAACGGCTTGGATTCGGCCAGCTTTTCGGTGCCGCGATGGAGCAGGCCCACGTGCGGGTCGGCGCGCACCACGGTCTCGCCGTCCATCTCCAGCACCAGGCGCAGCACGCCGTGCGCGGCGGGATGCTGCGGACCGAAGTTCATCGTGTAGTTGCGGATTTCCTGCGCCATCGGATCAGTTCCTGCGCCAGTCGTCGGCGGCCTCGGCTTTGGCCTGGATCAGATCGGCGTCGTCGCGGATCACGCGCGGCACCAGCACGCGCGGGGCGATCGAGACCGGCTCATAGACCACGCGCTTGAGCTCGTGGTCATAGCGCACCTCGACATTGCCGATCAGCGGGAAATCCTTGCGGAACGGATGGCCGACGAAACCGTAGTCGGTGAGGATGCGGCGCAGATCCGGATGGCCTTCGAACAGGATGCCGTAGAGATCGAACGCCTCGCGCTCATACCAATTGGCGCTCGGCCACACGCCGGTCAGCGAGGGCAACACGGGCAGGCTGTCGTCCTCGGCGTAGATGCGCAGCCGCAGCCGCAGGTTGTGTTCGAGCGAGAGCAACTGCACCACGGCAGCGAAGCGGCGGGGATGATGCCCGGCACGCGGGCGGTTTTCCCATGCAAAGCGCCCCACGGCCGCACCTTCCACGCCGCGCGAGAAACCGGTGCCCGACACCGTCTCGGTGTTCCACTCGTCCTGGCCGTAGCCCAAGTAGTCGATGCCGCACAGGTCGATGAGCTGGCTGAAGAGGAATGCCGGCTCGTCACGCAGCGCCTGGGCGACGGCGAGAAGGTCGCCGGCCGCCAGCTCGACCACGGTCTCGTCGCGATGGCGCGCGATCTTCAGCGTGTCGCCGAAACGCGCGGCGAGACGCTCGGCCAGCGGAAGCTTGTGCGAATCGGTCATTGCGTCTTCTGGCCTTTTCAGGAACGCGCGATGGTGTGGGTGCGGCGGATCTTCTTCTGCAACTGCAGGATGCCGTGGATCAGCGCCTCGGCGGTGGGCGGACAGCCGGGCACGTAGATGTCCACCGGCACGATGCGGTCGCAGCCGCGCACCACCGAATAGGAATAGTGGTAGTAGCCGCCGCCGTTGGCGCAGGATCCCATCGAGATCACCCATTTGGGATCCGGCATCTGGTCGTAGACCTTGCGCAGCGCCGGCGCCATCTTGTTGACCAGCGTGCCGGCGACGATCATCACGTCACTCTGGCGCGGGCTCGGGCGGAAGATCACGCCGTAGCGGTCCAGGTCCAGCCGCGCGGCGCCGGCGTGCATCATCTCCACCGCGCAGCAGGCGAGGCCGAAGGTCATCGGCCACATCGAGCCGGTGCGCGCCCAGTTGAGCAGCGCATCCACGCTGGTGGTGACGAAGCCGCGCTGCAGCACGGGGTTGTCGCCGCCCGGGCGCAGGATGTCGTCGACGAGGTTGAGCGGCTCCGGGTTGTGCATCACCCGGTCGATGGCGGACATCATTCCCATTCCAGCGCCCCTTTCTTCCAGACGTAGGCGAAACCGATCACCAAGAGCAGCAGGAACAGCGCCATCTCGATCAAGGCGACGGCACCGATGGACTTGAACACCACCGCCCACGGAAACAGGAAGGCGATTTCCAGGTCGAAGATGATGAACAGGATGGCCATGAGGTAGTAGCGCACGTCAAAGCGCGTACGCGCGTCGTCGAAGGGATCGAACCCGCATTCGTACGGCGTGAGCTTTTCCGGTTCCGGGCGGCGCGGCCCGGCCAGCATGCCGATCGCGAGCAGAGCCAAGCCGATGCCCGCCGCGACGACGATGAACAGAAGAATGGGCCAGTATTCGGCAAGCATGGTGACATCTGCCTCCGCGCACTCGACGCGCATCTCAAGGACCGCGCCGCACGCGGTCCATCCACTTCCATTCGGCAAGCCGCTGTGTGCGGGCTCGTCGGGCGACGACCGTGGGCGTGGGGGAATACGCAGACGGCCGGTTGACACGATCCAAGCTCGTGAACCCGGCTATTGTATCAGCGCGTGCGGGGGCGGCGACAAGCCTGCGGGGTATCTTTCCCGCATGAGCGCAGCCCTGCACGGCGGCGCGCATCACTCGGCGGCAGTTCACATGACCGTCACGACAATGGTGCCTCACGGACGCACCTCTTGGTATGCATAAAAAACCGATTTTTTTCGATCCCACCGGACGGCGCGCGAGCCACGTCTCGCGCTTCAGCCTGGCCTTGGCCGTGGTCAGCACCTTGCTGGTCGTCGCGTGCGTGATGAGTGTTTTCATCGGGCCCAACCTCGATGCGCTGCATCTTGGGCACAACCGGGCGCTACACGCGGTGAAGGCCGCCGCACCGCAGTTGCTGAGGCCGGCGGAAAAACTCGCCGCGGAGGCACGCGCACGCCAGCGCCAGCTGCGCCCGCATGCCGGCACCCATCCCTCGCGCACGCCGCTGTCGTCGCTGGACCGCCCCGCCGACCGGCCGCTGGCGATCGGTTTTTACGTGAACTGGGACGACAACAGCTATCCGGCGCTCAAGCGCGCGCTGCCCAGACTCGATTGGGTGCTGCCTTCGTGGCTCAACCTCGAAGGACCGGACCTGAATCTGCACGCCGCCGTCGACAGCCGCGCACTGGAGCTGATCCGTCACGACAAGCCATCGATGCCGATCCTGCCCGTGGTGCAAAACATGGATCACGGCCAGTGGAACGGGGCCGGTCTGGCGGCGCTGCTCGCCGAGCCGGCGCGTCGGCATGCCCTGGTCGATGCGCTGGTCGGCTTCCTCGCCGCGCACCGCTTTCAGGGCCTCACGGTGGATTTCGAGGACATCCCGCCCAGCGCGCAGGCCGACCTCAAGCGCTTTCTCGCCGAGCTGTCCGACGCCTTCGCGCCGCACGGCTGGGGCATCGTGCTGTCGGTACCGTTCGACGATGCCGACTGGGACTACAAGGCCTACGCCGACCTGGTCGACTTCGAACTGCTGATGGCCTACGACGAGCACTGGGCCGGACTGACGCCGGGCAGCATCGCCAGTCAGGACTGGTTCGAGCGCACGCTCGACAAACGCATGGCCGAGCTGGACCCGGACCAGACCATCATCGCCCTGGGCGGCTACGGCTATGACTGGAGCGCGGGGCACAAGGCTGAAACACTCACCTTCCAGGACGCGATGGACCGTGCCAGCGACTCGGGCGCCGCGATCCTCTTCGACGGCGCGACCGGCAACCCGCACTTCTCCTACAGCGAGGATGACGGCACCGAGCACCAGGTGTGGTTCCTGGACGGCGTCACCGGCTACAACCAGGTGCATGCCGCGGACGTCTACAAGCCCTGGGGCTATGCGGTGTGGCGGCTGGGTTCGGAGGATCCATCCCTGTGGTCGGTGCTCGGCCGTCCCTACGGCGCGGGCGCGCCGGACGGTCTGCGCACGATCGACGAGGGCAAGGACATCGACATCGAAGGTCAGGGCGAGATCCTCGAGATCACCCGCGCCCCCGCGGCCGGCGCGCGCGAATTCACCGTGGATGGCGCCAGCGGCGACGTCGCCGACGAGCACTACACCGCACTGCCCGCCTCCTACGTGATCCAGCGCGTGGGCACCGCGCCCAAGGAGATCGCATTGACCTTCGACGACGGCCCCGACCCGGAATGGACGCCGAAGATCCTGGACATCCTCAAGGCCAAGCACGTGCCGGGCACGTTCTTCATCATCGGCGAGAACGCCGAGATGTCGCCGGGGCTGGTCCAGCGCGAGGTCGCCGAGGGCCACGACGTCGGCAACCACAGCTTCACCCATCCCAACATGGGCGAGATGCCCGCGGGCATCATCACCCTGGAGCTCAACGCCACCCAGCGCCTTTTCGAGGCGCTCACCGGGCGCTCGCTGCGGCTGTTCCGCGCGCCCTATTTCGGCGACGCCGAACCGACCACCGCCGACGAGCTGGTACCGATCCAGATCGCGCAGAAACTCGGCTATGTGGCGGTCGGACTGCACATCGACCCGGACGACTGGCAGCGTCTGCCGGCCGACCAGATCGTCGACGGCGTCCTGTCCCAGGTGGCCAGACAAAGTCCGGACCGGCAAAGCCGGGTGGTGCTGCTGCACGACGGCGGCGGCGAGCGCTCGCAGACGGTGGCCGCGCTGCCGCGCATCATCGACGGCCTGCGCGCGCAGGGCTACACCTTCGTCACCGTCTCGCAGCTGGCCGGCCTTGGCCGCGACCAGGCGATGCCGCCGCTGCCGCCCGGGTCGCTGGCGCGCTGGGCCGATCGCTCGGTGTTCCTCACCCTGGGCTGGTTCGGCCATTTTCTGCATGCGCTGTTCGTCACCGCGGTCTGTCTCGGCGTGGCGCGGCTGGCGGTGCTGGGCGGGCTGGCGATCATCAACTGGCGACGCGAGCGGCGCCGCAAGCCGCCTGCCGGCGACGCGCCGACGCGGGTGTCGGTGCTGATTCCGGCCTTCAATGAGGAGAAGGTCATCGCCAGCGCGATCGGCCGCATCCTCAAGAGCCGGCACGTCACCCTGGAAGTGATCGTGGTGGACGATGGCTCGACCGACGGCACCGCGCAGGTGGTCATGGACCATTATGCCGACGAGCCGCGCGTGCGCCTGATCCGCATTCCCAACGGCGGCAAGGCCAATGCGGTGAACACGGCGCTGCGGGCGGCCGGCGGCGAGGTGATCGTGGCGCTCGATGCCGACACCCAGTTCGAGCCGGACACCATCGCCCGCCTGGTGCGCTGGTTTGCCGATCCACGGGTCGGCGCGGTGGCCGGCAACGCCAAGGTCGGCAACCGCATCAACCTGATCACGCTGTGGCAGGCGCTGGAATACATCACCGCGCAGAATCTGGAACGCCGCGCTCTGGCCGCGCTCGGCACCATCACCGTGGTGCCCGGCGCGGTGGGCGCCTGGCGCCGCGAGGCGGTGGAACGTCTGGGCGGCTTCCCCGCCGAGACCCTGGCCGAGGATCAGGATCTCACCCTGGCGCTGCAGGAAGCCGGCTACACCGCGCTGTTCGACAGCAGCGCCGTGGCCTGGACCGAGGCGCCGGACACCCTGCGCGGCCTCGCCCGCCAGCGCTTCCGCTGGGCCTACGGCACCCTGCAGTGCCTATGGAAGCACCGCCGCGCCACGTTCAACCCTCGCTACGGCGCGCTGGGCATGGTCGCGCTGCCGCAGGTGTGGCTGTTCCAGATCCTGTTTTCGGTGGTCTCGCCGCTGGTCGACCTGCTGATGGTCTGGCAGCTCTTTTCCACCGGCCTGGACTATCTGCAGCACCGGCACCAGTTCAACCCGGACAACCTGATCAAGATGGGCATCTTCTACGCCGTGTTCATGGTCGTTGACCTGGCCGCCGGCGTGCTCGCCTTCGCCATGGAAAAGCGCGAGAAGTGGAGCCTGCTGTGGTGGCTGGTGCTGCAGCGCTTCGGCTATCGCCAGATCATGTACTACGTCGTCGTACGTTCGGTGTGGACGGCCCTGCGCGGCGCCTGGGTGGGCTGGGGCAAGCAGGAGCGCAAGGCCACCGTGCAGGCGGGCGAAAGCGGCTGACCTCGCGGATCGGAAAGCCCCCCTTGCGCGTACCGCGGGTGGGCTTCAACGCCATAAAAGACGGCGGCGCGGCCAGACGATGGCCGCGCCGCGCCGCCTTGGCCCCGCGCCGGAATCAGCCCAGCAGCGCGCGGTTCACACGCTGCACGAAGGCCGCCGGATCTTCCAGCGGGGCGCCGGCGGTGAGATTCGCCTCATCGAGCAGCAGCAAGGCGAGATCGCGGGCCTTGGCCTCGTCGCCCTCGGCATCCAGGCGCTGGAGCAGCGGGTGCTGCGGATTGATCTCCAGGATCGGCTTGCTCTGCGGCATCTCGTGCCCCGCCTCGCGCAACAGCCGCGCCAGATGCGGCGCCATGTCGTAGTCGGACAGCGCCAGACAGGCGGGCGAGTCGGTGAGTCGCGCGGACACCCGGACGTCGGACACGCGCTCGCCGAGCAGTTCCTTGAGCTTCTTGAGCAGCGGCTCGGCGGCCTTGGCGGCCTCCTCCTGTTTCTTCTTGTCGGCCTCGTCGAGCGGCAGCTCGCCCTTGGCGACGCTGCGCAGTTTCTTGCCGGCGTATTCGGTCAGGCTGCCCAGCATCCATTCGTCGATGCGGTCGTACATCAGCAGCACCTCGATGTCCTTGGCCTTGAAGGCCTCCAGCTGCGGGCTGCCGGCCGCGGCGGCGTAGCTTTCGGCGGTGATGTACCAGATCGTGTCCTGACCGACCGGCATGCGCGCGATGTAATCGTCCAGCGAGACGGTCTGACCGGCGCCTTGACTCTTGGTCGAGGCGAAACGCAGCAATTTGGCGATGCGCTCGCGATTGGCCGGGTCCTCGACGATGCCCTCCTTGAGCGTGTTGCCGAACGCCTTCCAGAAGGTGGCGTATTTTTCCGGCTCGTCCTTGGCCAGCTTCTCCAAAAGGTCGAGCACGCGCTTGACGCAGGCGGCCTTGATCCGCTCCAGCTGGCGGTTCTGCTGCAGGATCTCGCGGCTGACGTTGAGCGGCAGGTCGTCGGCATCCACCACGCCGCGCACGAAGCGCAGGTAGTTCGGCAGCAGCTCCTCGGCGGCGTCCATGATGAAGACGCGCTTGATGTAGAGCTTCAGGCCCTTGCGCTCGTCGCGCCCGCCCAGCATGAGGTCGAACGGCGGCTGCGCGGGAATGTAGAGCAGCGTGGTGAAACTCTGGCTGCCTTCCACGCGGTTGTGCGTCCAGGCCAGCGGATCGTTGAAGTCGTGGCCGAGCGACTTGTAGAAACTCTGGTAGTCCTCCTCGGAGATCTCCGATTTGGGTTTGGTCCACAGTGCCGAGGCGTCGTTGACGGTCTCCCACTCGTCGGTGGGCTTGCCATCGACTTCCTTGGGCATGCGAATCGGGAAGGCGACGTGATCGGAATACTTGCGGATCAGCTCGCGTAGCTTCCAGCCGCTCAGGAACTCGTCCTCATCGGGCTTGAGATGCAGCACCACGGCGGTACCGCGTGCGGGCAGCTCGACCGAGGCCAGCGCATACTCGCCCTCACCGTCGCTCTCCCACTTGACGCCCTCGGCCGGATCGAGATCGGCGCGCCGGGTGAGTACGGTGACCTTGTCGGCGACCACGAAGGCCGAATAGAAGCCCACGCCGAATTGGCCGATCAGGCGCGCATCGGCCTTCTGCTCGGCGCTCAGCGATTCGAGGAAGCGGCGCGTGCCCGAGCTGGCGATGGTGCCCAGGTTGGCGATCACCTCCTCGCGGCTCATGCCGATGCCATTGTCGCGCACGGTGATGGTGCGCGCGTCCTTGTCGTAACTCACGTCGATGTGCAGCTCGCCTTCGCCGGCCAGAAGCTCGGGCCGGCCGATCGCCTCGAAGCGCAGCTTGTCGCAGGCGTCGGAAGCGTTGGAGATGAGTTCGCGCAGGAAGATCTCCTTGTGCGAATACAGCGAGTGCGTGACCAGGCGCAGCACCTGGGCGACTTCGGCTTCGAACTTGCGGGACTCGACGGGTGCGTTCATGCGCGGAGATTCCAGTGAAAGTGAGGTGGAGCGTCGAAACGGTTGCGGTTCAAGGCTGGCCCTGGCGCAAGGCGGCGATGCGCTCTTCCAGCGGCGGGTGGCTCATGAACAGCCGTTGCAAGCCCTGCCCGACCCGGTCGGAGATGCCGAAAGCGGCCAGCGACTGCGGCAAGGTGTTCTCGCCGTGGTCGAGCTTGAGCCGCTCGAGCGCAGCGATCATCGCGCCGCGTCCGGCCAGCTGCGCGCCGGCGGCGTCGGCACGGAACTCACGCCAGCGCGAGAAGGCCATCACGATCAAGCTGGCGAACAGGCCGAACACCAGCTGCAGCACCATCACCGTGACGAAATAACCGATGCCGCCGCCTCCCTCGCGATCGCGCCCGCCGGACAGCCAGCCGTCCACCAGCCGGCCGACGATGCGCGCGGCAAAAATCACCAGCGTGTTGAGCACGCCCTGGATCAGCGTCAGCGTGACCATGTCGCCATTGGCCACGTGGCCGATCTCGTGGCCGAGCACGGCGGCGATCTGCTCGCGATCCATCTTCTGCAGAAGACCCGTGCTGACCGCCACCAGCGCATGGTCCCTGGACATGCCGGTGGCGAAGGCGTTCATTTCCGGCGCTTCGTAGATCGCCACTTCGGGCATGCCGATGCCAACCGCCTGCGCGTGGTGACGCACGGTATCGAGCAGCCAGCGTTCGAGCTCGTTCTGCGGCGTCTCGATCACCCGCGCGCCGGTCGACCACTTGGCCATCGGCTTGGACATCGCCAGCGAGATGAAGGCGCCGCCCATGCCGATGACCGCTGCGTACACGAGCAGGCCGTACAGGCCGCCCAGACCATGCAGTTCGGCCCAGCGATCGATGCCGAACACGTGGCAGACGATGCCGAGCAGGAGCAGCACGGCAAGGTTGGTGAGCAGGAACAGAAGGATGCGACGCATGGCTGTCTCGATCTGGCAGTCAAACGACAACTTTTATTCGGGGCAGCCTGCCGCCCTTTCAAGGGTGCTTGTCGGTCGCTGCATAATGGCAAACATGCGCTATTGCGGCCGCTTTGCCCCTTCGCCGACCGGACGCCTGCACTTCGGCTCGCTGGTCGCCGCGCTGGGCAGCTGGCTGTGTGCACGCCATGCCGGCGGCCGCTGGCTGGTGCGCATCGAGGACATCGACCCGCCGCGCGAGGTGCCCGGCGCGGCGCGCGCCATCCTCGAGGCGCTGCCGGCCTTCGGCCTCCATCCCGATGCGCCGCCGCTGTTCCAGTCCGGCCGGCAGGCGGCCTATGCGTCCGCCTTCGAGCAGCTGCGCGCACGCGACCTGGTGTTTCCATGCTGGTGCAGCCGTGCCGACCTTGCCGCCGCCGGCGGCATGCACCGCGACGGCCGCTGCGTGGCGCCGCCCGCCCCATCCCGGGCGCCGGCCTGGCGAGTGCGCGTGCCGGCGGTGACGATCGCCTTCGTCGATGGCCTGCAGGGGCCGCAAGACTGCGAGCTGCGCGAGACGGCCGGCGATTTCGTCGTGCGTCGCGTCGAGGGCTACTACGCCTATCAGCTGGCCTGCGTGGTGGACGATGCCTTCCAGGGCATCACCGAAGTCGTGCGCGGCTGCGACCTGCTCGATTCCACCCCGCGGCAGATCTGGCTGCAGCGCTGCCTGGGCCTGCCGACGCCGCGCTACCTGCACTTGCCGCTGGCGCTGGACGCGCAGGGCCGCAAGCTGTCCAAATCCGCGCACGCGGTGCCGGTCGACCCGGCCGATCCCATGCCGGCGCTGCGCCGCGCACTGGCCTTTCTCGGCCAGCGTGTCGATGCGCGCGCCGCCACGCCGGCGGCCCTGCTCCAGGCGGCGCTCGAGCGTTTCGACCCGGCGTCTTTTCCGCACTGCAAGGCGCAATCGGCTGCCTGAAAGGCTATAAGGGCAGCAAACTTTTCCGTCGCAAAAAACGCAAGGCGGACCCCTAAGCCCCAACCAGATCGAGGAATCGCAGTCATGACCCAACGCATCGCCCTGGTCACCGGCGGCACCGGCGGCATCGGCACCGCCATCGTCCGCTACCTCGCCCGCCAGGGGCACAAGGTGGCGACCAACTACCGCGACGAAGCCAAGGCCCAGGCCTGGCGGGCACGCATGGCGGACGACGGCATCGAGGTGTGCATGGTGCCCGGCGACGTCGCCGACCCTGAATCCTCGGCGGCGATGGTGCGCGCGATCGAGGCACAGTGCGGCCCGATCGACATCCTGATCAACAACGCCGGCATCACCCGCGACGCCACCTTCCACCGCATGACCTACCAGCAGTGGATCGACGTGATCAACACCAACCTCAATGCGTGCTTCAACGTGACCCGGCCGATCATCGAGGGCATGCGTGCGCGCAAGTGGGGCCGCATCGTGCAGATCAGCTCGATCAACGGCCAGAAGGGCCAGTACGGCCAGGCCAATTACGCCGCCGCCAAGGCCGGCATGCACGGCTTCACCATCTCGCTGGCGCAGGAAAACGCCAAGTTCGGCATCACCGTGAACACCGTCTCCCCCGGCTACGTGGCCACCGACATGGTGATGGCGGTGCCCGAGGAAGTCCGCGAGAAAATCGTCGCGCAGATTCCGATCGGCCGGCTCGGTAAGCCGGAGGAAATCGCCCACGCGGTGGCCTTCTTCACCACCGACGAGGCGAGCTGGATCACCGGCGCCAATCTCGCCATCAACGGCGGGCATTACATGGGCTGGTGATCGTCCGGCGCGAGGGCGCAGATTATGCCGCGCCCTTGGCGAGCAGTTTCTCCAGCACCTTGCCGACGGCGGCAAAGGCAAAAGCGCCGGTGACATGCGTGGCCGAGCCCAGACCGCCGCCACAGGCGAGATTGAAGGCATCGCCGCCGGGCGGCCGTGTGCCGCACACGCTGCCGTCGGGTTGCGGGTACTGCACGTTTTCCAGCGAATAGACCGCGCTCACGCCGAAGTAGCGCCCGGGATTGCGCGGAAAGCCGAAGTCCTGGCGCAGCTTCTTGCGGATCAGGCTGAGCATGGCGTCGTGCTCGGTGCGCGAAAGGTCGCGCACGCGGATCTGGGTGGGATCGGTGCGACCGCCGGCCGAACCCACGGTGACCAGCGGCAGCTTGCGGCGCCGGCACCAGGCGATGGCCTCCAGCTTGACGCGAAAGGCGTCGCAGGCATCCAGCACCACGTCGTAGCCGCGGTCGAGCAGTTCATCCAGCGTCGCCGGGGTGAGGAAGCGCTCGACCGCCTCCAGCCGCAGCGCCGGATGGATCGCATGCAGCCGTTCGGCCATCACGCCGACCTTGGGCTTGCCGTACGCGCCGTCCAGCGCATGCAGCTGGCGGTTGGTGTTGGACAGGCACACCTCGTCGCCGTCGATCAGGGTGAGCCGGCCGACGCCGCTGCGCGCCAGCGCCTCGGCCGCCCACGAGCCGACGCCGCCGATGCCGACCACGGCCACGTGCGACTGCGCCAGCTTGGCCAGCGTACCGGCGCCGTAGAGACGCTCGATGCCGGCGAAGCGTTCCTGCGCCACCTTGGAAGAGCTCATGCGCGCTCCAGGAGCACCGAGGCCTGCGCGGCGAGGCCTTCGCGACGACCGAGGAAGCCCAGCTTCTCGGTGGTGGTCGCCTTCACGCTGATCGCGCTGACCGGGCAATCGAGATCGGCGGCGAGGTTCTCGCGCATGGCCGCTGCGTGCGGGGCGACCTTGGGCGCCTCGCCGATCACGGTGACGTCGGCGTTGCCGAGCCGATAGCCCTGCGCGCGCATCAAGGCCGCGGCATGACGCAGGAATTGCCGGCTGTCGGCACCGCGCCAGCGCGCCTCGGAGGGCGGGAAATGGGTGCCGATGTCGCCGAGCGCGAGCGCGCCGAAGATGGCGTCGCACAGGGCATGGATTACCACGTCGCCGTCCGAGTGCGCCGCAAGGCCGTGATGATGCGGCACGCGCACCCCGCCCAGCATCACGTGATCACCCTCGGCGAAGGCGTGCACATCGAAACCGCTACCGATCCGCATCAAGCATTGCCTCCATCCGTTTCACCCGATGCAGGGACGCTCCCGGCATCGCCGGCGTGGGTCAATTCAACTGGCCGAGCAACCACTCGGCGAGGGCGAAATCCGCCGCGGTGGTCACCTTGAGATTGTCCTCGGCGCCTTCCACCAGCAGCGGTCGCGCGCCGGCAAGCTCCATCGCCATCGCCTCGTCGGTGGGGCACTGCCCCGCCTGCAGCGCCGCCGTCAACGCCGCGGTCAGTGCGCCGCGCCGGAACATCTGCGGCGTGAACGCCCGCCAGCGCGTCTCGCGCGGCTCGGTCGCCACACTGCGACCCCACGCATCGGCACGCTTGAGCGTATCGCGCAGCGGCGCAGCGAGCAGCCCACCCTCCTGGGCGCCGGCGCGCTCGATCAACCGGTCGATGTCGGCATGCCGTACGCACGGCCGCGCGGCATCGTGCACGAGCACGAAGTCGGTCTCGCCGACGCTCGCCGGCAAGGCCGCGAGCCCGGCCAGCACCGAGTGGCAGCGTTCGGCACCACCCACGGCGGTACGTACCGGCTTGCCGGCACAGGCATCGATGCCGGGCCAATGGCCGTCGTCCGCGGACAGGGTGACCATCAGCCCGGCGATGCGCGGATGCGCGGCCAAGCGCTCCAGGGTGTGCAGCAGCAGCGGCCGGCCGGCCAGCGGCAGATACTGCTTGGGTCGGTCGCCGCCGACCCGGGTGCCGCGCCCGGCCGCCGGCACCACGCACCAGAATCCGTCCATGTCAGTGGGTACCGTCGTCGGCGGGCGGCGCGCTCGTCGTCGACGGCGGCTCGACCACTTGATAGAAAACCTCGCCCGGCTTGATGAGGCCAAGCTCCGCGCGCGCGCGCGCCTCCACCGCCTGTTCGCCGTGCTTCAAGTCCTCCACGTCGGCGGCCAGGGCCTGGTTGCGTTCGCGCAGGCGGTCGTTCTCCTCCTGCTGGCGGCTCACCGCGCGCCGCAACGCCTCGACCTCGCGCATGCCGCCATGGCCGTTCCACAGCTTGAACTGCAGCGCGGCCAGGAGCACGAGGAGGACGAGCGCGACCCAGCGCAGCATGGCGGTCCGGCGGTTCAGCCGGGCAGGCGTCCTAAGTTCGGAAAGGCGTCGCGACCGGCATAGCGCGCCGCCGCGCCGAGCGCCTCCTCGATGCGCAGCAGCTGGTTGTACTTGGCCACGCGGTCGGTACGGCACAGCGATCCGGTCTTGATCTGGGTCGCGGTGGTGGCCACGGCGATGTCGGCGATGGTGGTGTCCTCGGTCTCGCCGGAGCGATGCGAGACGATCGCCGCATACTTGGCCGCGTCGGCCATCGCGATCGCCTCCAGCGTCTCGGACAGCGTGCCGATCTGGTTGACCTTGATCAGGATCGCGTTGGCGACGTGCTTGTCGATGCCTTCCCGGAAGATGGCGGGGTTGGTGACGAAGAGATCGTCGCCGACCAGCTGGATCCTGCCGCCCAGGCGCTCGGTGAGCAGCTTCCAGCCGTCCCAGTCGCCCTCGGCCATGCCGTCCTCGATGGTGATGATCGGGTACTGCCCCGCCCAGTCGGCGAGCAGGTCGACGAACGCCTGCGGCGTGAAGGCGCGCCCTTCGCCGTCGAGGTGATACTTGCCGTCCTTGAAGAACTCCGAACTGGCGACGTCCAGGCCAAGCAGGATGTCGCCGCCGGCCTTGAAGCCGGCCTTCTCGACCGCCTGCAGGATGGTGTCCAGCGCCTCGACGTTGGAACGCAGGTTCGGCGCGAACCCGCCTTCGTCGCCGACCGCGGTGCTGTGCCCGGCACTCTTCAGCACGCTCTTGAGCGCATGGAAGATCTCGGCGCCGTAGCGCAGCGCCTCGGCGAAGCTCGGCGCGCCCACCGGCAGCACCATGAACTCCTGCACGTCGACGTTATTGTCGGCGTGCGCGCCGCCGTTGATGATGTTCATCATCGGCACCGGCAGCGCGCCGGGCTCGCCGGTGGTGCCGTTGATCTCGGCCAGATACCGCCACAGCGGCAGCTTGCGCTGCGCGGCGACGGCATGCGCGGCGGCCAGCGACACCGCCAGGATGGCATTGGCGCCGAGTCTGGCCTTGTTCGGCGTGCCGTCGAGGTTGATGAGCGTGGCATCCAGCCGGCCCTGGTTGGCCGCGTCCGTGCCCTTGAGCGCGCTGGCGATGGCGCCGTTGACGTGGCCCACCGCCTTCTTGACGCCCTTGCCGCCGTAGCGCGACTTGTCGCCGTCGCGCAGTTCGACCGCCTCGCGCGTGCCGGTGCTGGCGCCGCTCGGCACCGCGGCGCGACCGAAGCCGCCGCCGGCCAGGGTGACTTCCGCCTCGAGGGTGGGGTTGCCGCGCGAATCCAGGATCTCGCGGGCATGGATACGGGTGATTTGCGTGCTCATGACACCATCCATCGGCAGTCGACAAAGGGGAAAGCGGACCCGGCAACCGGATTGCGCCGAACCATCACTGGGCCGCCTTGCGCAACAGCGCGCGATAGCGCGGACCAGGCTTGCACACCGCCCCGGTGACCTCCGCTACGTAATAGCGCGCCGTGGCCTTGCGCGCCAGTTCGCGGCCGAGGCCGACCTCCGGGGCCGGAGCCATCAAAAGTGTCAGCGTCTGGTCGACGTAGGCGGCCTGCGCGTCCGCCGGCGGCGGCTGGCGCCAGGCAGCGGGCGCCTGGGGTCCGAGCAGGTGCAGCGCTTCGCTGCGCAGCGCATCGGCCTTGCCGAGCGCCACCAGCCGGGCGGCCACCGCGCCACGATCGAGTCCGGCGCTGTGCATGTAGCGATCCTCGCACAGGGCGAGGGCGCGATAGGCGTCGAAGAGCTCGCGCCATTCGCTTTCGCTGAGCGGCGCATACGGACCGGCGGCGGCAGTCTCGGCCGACGACGTCGGAACGCTCGGCGTGACCGCGACAGACGCGGCCGCTGCGGGCGGCGGCGTGAGCACCAGGCGCGGCACCGGCGCGCTCACCGGCGCCGTGCTCGCGCTCGATGCCGACGCCGCGGTACCGCCCGCGCCCGGGGCCGGCGCCGCGGCCGGCTTGCGATGCCAGTGCCAGGGCAGCCAGCCACGCCGCGGCTGCTGCGTTTGCGGCTGGGCGGGCGTCGCCTCCGCCGGCGGCGGCGCCGATGTCGCCGCGGTCGGCTTGGCGTCCTCGCCGCGGTGATGCCAGGGCATCCACGCGCAGGAAGCGAGCAGCGGCAGGGCGAGCAGCGTCGCGTGCCTCAAGCGCATGTCTGTTCCAGGAAACCGTGTCGCTTGGTCACGGCATCGAGCTCCAGCAGGGTTTCCAGCAGGGGCTCCATACGGTCCAGCGGCCAGGCATTGGGCCCGTCGGAAAGCGCCTTGTCCGGATCGGGATGGGTTTCGGCAAACAGGCCGGCGATGCCCGCCGCCACCGCCGCGCGCGCCAGCACCGGCACGTATTCGCGCTGGCCGCCGGAACTCGCGCCCTGCCCGCCCGGCAATTGCACCGAATGGGTGGCATCGAACACCACCGGGCAGCCGGTGTCGCGCATCGCACAGAGCGAACGCATGTCAGCAACCAGGTTGTTGTAGCCGAAGCTGACGCCGCGCTCGCACACCAAGATGTCGCGGTTGCCGGCATCGAAGGCCTTCTGCACCACGTGCTTCATGTCCCACGGCGCGAGGAACTGGCCCTTCTTGATGTTCACCGGCCGGCCGGCGCGCGCCACCGCCTGGATGAAGTCGGTCTGCCGGCACAGGAAGGCCGGCGTCTGCAGCACGTCGACCACCGCTGCCACCTCGGCGAAGGGCGTGTATTCGTGCACGTCGGTGAGCACCGGCACGCCGACCTGGCGCTTGACCTCGGCGAGGATGCGCAGCCCCTCCTCCATGCCCAGGCCGCGAAAGCTCGCGCCCGAGGAACGGTTGGCCTTGTCGAAGCTGGACTTGAAGATGAAGGGGATGCCGAGCCGCCGGGTGATCTCCCTGAGCCGCCCGGCGGTGTCGACCTGCAACTGCTCGGATTCCACCACGCAGGGGCCGGCGATCAGGAACAAGGGCCGGTCCAGGCCGACCTCGAAACCGCAGAGCTTCATGCGCGCACCTCGTACGGCCTCATGCCGTCACCTCGCGGGCCAGCCGCACGCCCTCGCGGACGGCCTTGTACTCGCGCGCGGCCTGGATGAAACCGATGAACAGCGGGTGGCCCTCGCGCGGGGTGGAAGTGAATTCCGGATGGGCCTGGCAGGCCAGGAACCACGGATGCTGCTGGCGCGGCAGCTCGATCATCTCGACCAGCAGATCGTCCATCGACTTGCCGGAGATGACCAGCCCCAGGTCCTCGAACATCTGCCGGTAGCGGTTGTTGAATTCGTAGCGGTGCCGATGGCGCTCGCGCACCACCTCGCGACCATACAGCTCGCGCGCCAGGGTGCCGGCCTTGAGCCGGCATTCCTGTGCGCCCAGCCGCATCGTGCCGCCGAGGTCCGAACGTTCGTCGCGGGTCTCCACCGCGCCGCTGGCGGTGGTCCACTCGGTGATCAGCGCGATCACCGGATGCGGCGTGTTGCGGTCGTTCTCGCTGGAATCGGCGCCTTCCAGGCCGGCGACGTGACGGGCGAAATCCACCACCGCCGCGTGCATGCCATAGCAGATGCCGAAGTACGGCACCTTGTGCTCGCGGGCGTACCTGGCCGCCTGCACCTTGCCTTCGAAGCCGCGCTTGCCGAAGCCGCCCGGCACCAGGATGCCGTCGACGCCGGCCAGCACTTTCGCCGCGCCCTCGGCCTCGATCTGTTCGGCGTCGATCCACTTGAGGTTCACCCGCGTCTGCTGCTTGATGCCGCCGTGGCGCAGGGCTTCGCCCAGGGATTTGTAGGCGTCTTTGTGCTCGACGTACTTGCCGCAGATGGCGATGGTGACCTCGTCCTTGGGATGCAGCACCGCATCCACGGTGCGCTGCCAGGCGGAAAGATCCGCCGGACCGGCTTCGAGCCCGAGCCGGCGCACGACGATGTCGTCCAGGCCCTGCTCGTGCAGCCACAGCGGAGTCTTGTAGATGACGTCGACGTCCACCGCGCTGATCACGGCATCCTCCGGCACGTTGGTGAACAGCGCGATCTTGCGCCGCTCGCCTTCCGGCAGCGGCTGCTCGCAGCGGCACAGCAGGATGTCCGGCTGGATGCCGATCGAGCGCAGCTCCTTCACCGAATGCTGGGTGGGCTTGGTCTTGATCTCGCCGGCGGCCTTGATGAAGGGCACCAGGGTGAGATGCATGAACAGGCTCTTTTCCGGGCCGTGCTCGATGCGCAGCTGGCGGATCGCCTCCAGGAACGGCAGCGACTCGATGTCGCCGACGGTGCCGCCGATCTCCACCAGCGCCACGTCGAAGCCGCGCGTGGCCTCGTGGATCGCGTGCTTGATCTCGTCGGTGATGTGCGGGATCACCTGCACGGTGGCGCCGAGATAGTCGCCGCGGCGCTCCTTGCGGATCACGCTCTCGTAGATCTTGCCGGTGGTGACCGAGTTCTTGCCGGTGAGCCGGGTGTGCACGAAGCGCTCGTAATGGCCGAGGTCGAGGTCGGTCTCGGCGCCGTCGTCGGTGACGTACACCTCGCCATGCTGGAACGGGCTCATGGTGCCCGGATCCACGTTGATGTACGGATCGAGCTTCATCATGGTGACCGAAAGCCCGCGCGCCTCGAGGATGGACGCAAGCGACGCCGCCGCGATGCCCTTGCCGAGCGAGGACACCACGCCGCCGGTGACGAAGATGAGGGGAGTCATGGAAAACCGCCGTGCCGGAAACTCGGCATTTTAGCCGCACCGGGCGGTGCGCCGCGAGGCGAAGGCGAGTCTCGATTCACCGCCGGGTTGGGCGTTAGCATGGTGCGGATGAATGCCCCCATCCCCACCCGCCTGGCCGCGCTGCGCCAGGCCATGGTCCGGCACGGCGTCAGCGCCTGCCTGGTCCCCACCGCCGATCCGCACCTTTCCGAATACCTGCCCGCACACTGGGCCGCGCGGGCGTGGCTGTCCGGCTTCACCGGCTCGGCCGGCACCCTGGTGGTGACCGCGACAGACGCCGGGCTGTGGACCGACGCGCGCTATTTCGAGCAGGCCGAACGCGAACTGGCCGGCAGCGGCATCGCGCTGATGCGGCAGCGGGTGGCCCATGCCCCCGAACACCTCGACTGGCTGCGGCAACGTCTGCGCCGCGGCGACGTGCTCGCGGTGGCCGGCGACAGCCTCGCCCTGGCCACGCGCCGGCAGCTCGAGCGGCTGCTTAAGGAAAACGGCGCGACGTTGCGCACCAATCTCGACCTGCCTGGCGAGGTCTGGACCGACCGTCCCGACCTGCCGCACGCGCCGGTGTTCGCCCATGCCGCGGCCTATGCCTGCACCGGCCGCGCGGAGAAGCTCGCCCGGCTGCGCGAGGCCATGCGTGGTCACGGCGCCAGCCATCACCTGCTCTCCAGCCTGGACGACATCGCCTGGCTGACCAACCTGCGCGGCGCCGACGTCGCCTACAACCCGGTCTTTCTCGCCCACTGCCTGATCGACGCCGACACCGCCACGCTGTTCGCCGAGCGCAGCCAGTTCGACGAGGACACGCTTGCCGCGCTCGCCGCCGATGGCGTGCGTCTGGCCGACTACGCCGCCGTGACCGCGGCCCTGGCCAGGCTCGGCGCAGACGATGCGCTGCTGTTCGACCCCGCCCGCGTGGTCTGCGCGGTGATCGACGCGTTGCCGGCACACGTGCGCAGGATCGAGGCCGGCCAGCCGAGCACGCACTTCAAGGCTCGCAAGAACGCCTGCGAGCTCGCGCACATCCGAAAGACCATGCGCCGCGACGGCGCCGCCCTGGTCCGCGCCTTCCGCCGGCTGGAGGATCGCCTCGCCGCCGGCATGCGGCAGACCGAGCTCGACGTCGATGCGCTGCTGCGCGAGGAGCGCGCCGCGCAGGAGGACTTCGTCGGCGAGAGCTTCGCCACCATCGCCGCCTACCAGGCCAACGGCGCGCTGCCGCACTATCGCGCCACGCCGGAGGCCCATGCGACGCTGGAACGCCGCGGCCTGCTGCTCATCGACTCCGGCGGCCAGTATCTGGGCGGCACCACCGACATCACCCGCGTGCTGGCGCTCGGCGAGACCAGCGCCGAGCAGCGCCGCGACGCCACGCTGGTGATGAAGGGCCTGATCGCGCTCAGCCGCGTGCGTTTTCCGAAAGGCGCGAGCGGCCCGCAGCTCGATGCGCTCGCCCGCGCGCCGCTGTGGGCGGCTGGTCTGGACTACGGCCACGGCACCGGCCACGGCGTGGGTTATTTCCTCAACGTGCACGAAGGCCCGCACGGCATCCGCCCGCCGGCCTCGGGCGCCGCGCTGGTGGCGCTGGAACCGGGCATGATCAGCTCGATCGAGCCGGGCGTATACAAGCCCGGCCGGCACGGCATCCGCCACGAGAACCTCGCCGTGGTGGTCGAGACCGAGCACGGCGAGTTCGGCGAATTCCTCGCCTTCGAGACGCTGACCCTGTGTCCGTTCGATCGCCGCGCGCTGGAGCCGGCGCTGCTCAACCCCGAGGAACGCGCCTGGCTCGACGACTACCACGCGACCGTGCGCGCCGCGCTCGCGCCGTTGCTGGAAGGGGCCGACCTCGCCTGGCTGGAACGGCACTGCGCGCCGCTGTGAGCGGCTTGACCCCTCCCGCCGTCGCCGCCATCCTGCCGCCCCGCTTCCGGTCACCCTCCCCATGAGCAGCCGCTACAACGCCGCCGACATCGAAGTCCTCTCCGGTCTGGACCCGGTCAAGCGCCGGCCGGGCATGTACACCGACACCACCCGCCCGAACCATCTCGCGCAGGAGGTGATCGACAACGCGGTGGACGAGGCGCTGGCCGGCCATGCCACGCACATCGAGGTGATCGTGCACACCGACGGCTCGGTCGAGGTGAGCGACGACGGCCGCGGCATGCCGGTGGACATCCACCCGGAGGAAGGCATTCCCGGTGTCGAGCTGATCCTCACCCGCCTGCACGCGGGCGGCAAGTTCTCTGGCCGCAACTACAGTTTTTCCGGCGGCCTGCACGGCGTCGGCGTGTCGGTGGTGAATGCGCTCTCCAGCCGCGTGGAGGTGACCATCCGCCGCGACGGCCAGGTCTACCGCATGGCCTTCGCGCATGGCGATCGCGCCAGCGAGCTGGAAGTGATCGGCACGGTGCCGAAGAAGAAAACCGGCACCACCGTGCGTTTCTGGCCGGACCCGAAATACTTCGACTCGCCCAAGATCTCCCTGTCCCGGCTCAAGCACCTGCTGCGCGCCAAGGCGGTGCTGTGCGCCGGATTGCACGTGAGGCTCGTCGACGAGGCCAGCGGCGAAGTCAGCGAATGGCATTACGAGGACGGCCTGCGCGATTACCTGCGCGGCGCGCTGGAGGGTTTGGAGACCCTCCCCGACGAGCCGTTCGTGCATCGCATGGATCGCGGCTCCGAGGCCCTGGACGTCGCCCTGGCCTGGGTGATCGAGGGCGAGCTGGTGCAGGAAAGCTACGTCAACCTGATTCCCACCGTGCAGGGCGGCACCCACGTCAACGGCCTGCGTTCCGGGCTCACCAACGCGCTGCGCGAGTTCTGCGACATTCGCGATCTTTTGCCGCGCGGCGTCAAGCTGGCGCCGGAGGACGTCTGGGAGCGGCTGGCCTTCGTGCTCAGCGTGAAACTGCAGGATCCGCAATTCGCCGGTCAGACCAAGGAGCGCCTGTCCTCGCGCGATGCCGCCGCGCTGGTCGAGGGCGTGGTGCACGACGCCTTCAGCCTGTGGCTCAACCAGCACGTCGCGTGGGGCGAGAAGATCGCCCAGCTCGCCATCGAGCGCGCCAGCGCACGGCTGAAGGCGGCCAAGCAGGTGGTGCGCAAGAAGATCACGCAAGGCCCGGCGCTGCCCGGCAAGCTCGCCGACTGCAGCGCCACCGATCTTTCCCGCACCGAGCTGTTCCTGGTCGAGGGCGACTCCGCCGGCGGCAGCGCCAAGCAGGCGCGCGACAAGGAGTTCCAGGCGATCCTGCCGTTGCGCGGCAAGATCCTCAACACCTGGGAAGTCGAATCCAGCGCGGTGCTGGCCTCGGAGGAGGTGCACAACCTGGCGGTGGCGATCGGCTGCGACCCGGGCAAGGACGATCTCTCCGGCCTGCGCTACGGCAAGGTCATCATCCTGGCCGATGCCGATTCGGACGGCCTGCACATCGCCACGCTGCTCTCGGCGCTGTTCCTGAAGCATTTTCCCGCGCTGGTGCGCCAGGGCCACGTGTTCGTGGCGATGCCGCCGCTGTTTCGCGTCGACGTCGGCAAGCAGGTGTTCTACTGCCTGGACGAAAGCGAGAAGAACGCCCTGCTCGCCCGCGTCGAGCGCGAGAAGATGAAGGGTGCAGTCAGCGTCACCCGCTTCAAGGGCCTGGGCGAGATGAACCCGGCGCAGCTGCGCGAATCGACCATCCACCCGGACACCCGGCGGCTGGTGCAGCTGACCGTGGACGACGATGCGGCCACCGCGCAGCTCATGGACCTGCTGCTGGCCAAGAAACGCGCCGGTGAACGCAAGCAGTGGCTGGAGGAAAAGGGCGATCTCGCCACGCTGGAGGTGTGAATCGGCGTGCGCTCTCGCCGGCGCCGCCGTGAATGGCGCGATCCTGCACCAAGGTCTGCCGCGCGGCGCCTCGTGCACGCATCATCGCCCAAGGCTTCGCCGCCCTCATCGCTGCTCCGATCGGCAACCATCTGCCGCCACGAGGCCCATGCCATGGCCCTGACACCACCCATCGACCTCAAGCGCTGGATCGACGAGCACCGCCACCTGCTCGAGCCGCCGGTGGGCAACAAGTGCATCGTCGATGGCGACTTCATCGTGATGATCGTCGGTGGACCGAACGCGCGCACCGACTACCACTACGACGAAGGCCCGGAGTTCTTCCATCAGCTGGAAGGCGAGATGGTGCTCAAGGTGCAGGACGAGGGCATCGCGCGCGACATCCCGATCCGCGCCGGCGAGGTGTTCTACCTGCCGCCGCGCGTGCCGCATTCGCCGCAGCGCATGCCCGGTTCCATCGGCCTGGTGGTCGAACGCCGGCGCCTGCCGCACGAGCGCGATGGCCTGCTGTGGTTCTGCGAGCGCTGCAACCACAAGCTGTACGAGGAATATTTCACGCTGGCCGATATCGAGCGCGATTTCCCGCCGGTGTTCGAGCGTTTCTACCGCTCGCGGGCGGCGCGCACCTGTACGGCCTGCGGGCACGTCCATCCGGCGCCGGGCAAATACGCCTGAGCGGGCGACCACTCGCAGCCGACAAGCCGGGCCGCAAATGCCCCTTCTTGCGCCGCGACGCAGACCGGACGCGGCCCGCGCCCGGGTGTCCGTCGCTAAAAAACACCTTCAGCCACGGCCGGACCGCTCAGCCGCGCGCCAGCCACTTGCGCGCCATGCGGCGCAGGGAGGCATCCACGTGCGGATCGTCGACGAGGCTGCGCACCGGCACCCAGGCCAGCGCGTGCGATTCCTCGCTCACGGTGAAGTCCTCGTCGCGGCCGGCGCGCACCACGTAGCGCACGTCGTAATGCCAGTGACCGGGCTCGAGGCCGCGGGCGGGAATGAAATGACGGTCCAGATCGAAGATGGCCTCCTCGACGCGCAGCCCGCCCAGACCGGTTTCCTCGCAGGCCTCGCGCAACGCCACGCAGCTCAAGTCGCGCTCGCCGTCGGCATGGCCGCCGGGCTGCAACCAGCGGTCGAGTTTGCGGTGGTGGGTGAGGAGTGTGCGCCTGCCGTCGGCGCTCACCACCCAGGCCGAACCGGTGAAATGTCCGGCCGCGTGCGTGCGCTCGAAGACTGCCGGCGATGAGGCGAAGAAGGCGATGAATGTCTCGACCGCGCCGGGGTCCTCGTCGCGGTGACGTTGCAACGCATCCAGCAAGTCGTAAGAGGCAGACATTTCGTGCGGCGCACCATGCAAGATGCAGTGCATGGTAACGGCGCACGGCGCTTGTCGCCCTTTCCATGCTCGGCTAAGGTTGCCCCAATCGCTGCCTGCCTTTCCTCGAAAGCTCCTGCAGAGCGAAACGCGGCGGCCATCCACGGGGTAATCACCGCATGCTCTTCAAGCGCGTCAAGCCGCTCGATCTCATCCTCGCCACTGCCGAAAAGAAGGCGCTCAAGCGTCAGCTCGGGCCGATCCAGCTCACCTTCCTGGGTATCGGCGCGATCATCGGCACCGGCATCTTCGTGCTTACCGCCGAGGCCGGGCAGAAGGCCGGGCCGGGCATGATGATCTCGTTCGTGATCGCCGCGGTGGTGTGCGCGCTGGCCGCCCTGGCCTACGCGGAGCTGGCCTCGATGGTGCCGGTGGCCGGCTCGGCCTACACCTACACCTACGGCGTGATGGGCGAAGGCCCGGCCTGGGTGGTCGGCTGGGCGCTGGTGCTGGAATACACCATCGCCGCGAGCACGGTGTGCGTGGGCTGGTCGGGGTACATGAATGGCCTGCTCGCCAGTCACGGCCTGGGCCTGCCCGAGTTCCTGCGCGCCGGCCCCCTGGATGGCGGCTCGTTCAACCTGCTCGCCTTCCTGATCGGCGTGGTGATCACGCTGCTGCTGGTCTTAGGCACCTCCAAGTCGGCGATGGTCAACACCTTCCTGGTGCTGGTCAAAGTCATCGCGCTGACGGTGTTCATCGTGCTCGCGCTGCCGCGCGTGCAGGAGGCCAACTTCCACCCGTTCGTGCCCAACGGCTGGGGCAGCCCGATGGGCGGCATCGGCGTGCTCGGCGCGGCGGCGTCGATCTTCTTCGCCTATGTCGGCTTCGATGCGGTTTCCACCGCCGCCGAGGAAACCCGCAACCCCAATCGCAACATCCCGATCGGCCTGATCGGCTCGCTCGGCGTCTGCACGGTGTATTACCTGCTGGTGAGCTACGGCGCGATCGGCGCCGTCGGCGCGCAGCCCGTGGTCGGCAGCGACGGCGCGCCGCTGCAGCCGGGCACGCCGGCGATGGCCGCGGCCTGCAAGGGTTCCGACGCCCTGGTCTGCAGCAAGGAGGCGCTGGCCCATGCACTGCGCCTGCTGGGTCACAACCGCTGGGGCGACCTGGTCGGCGCGGCGGCGAGCATCGCCCTGCCCTCGGTGATCCTCACCATGACCTACGGACAGACGCGGATCTTCTTCACCATGGCCCGCGACGGGCTGCTGCCCGGCCGGCTGACGGCGATCCATCCGCGCTTCCATACGCCCTACGTGATCACGCTCATCACCGGCCTGTTCGTGTCGCTGTTCGGCGCGCTGTTTCCGGTCGGCGCGCTGGCGGACGTCACCAATTCGGGCACGCTGTTCGCCTTCATGATGGTGGCCGCCGGCGTGCTGGTGCTGCGCGTCACCCAGCCCGACCGGCCGCGGTCCTTCCGCACGCCACTGGCCTGGCTGGTCTGCCCGCTGGCGGTGCTCGGTTGCCTGCTGCTGTTCCTCAACCTGTCGCTGAAGACGATCGTCGTGTTCTTCGCATGGGCGGCGATCGGCCTGGTTGTGTATTTCCTCTACGGCCACCGCAAGAGCCATCTGGCCAACGGCACCGAACCGGTTTAGCGCGCTTCCGCCAGGTTTCAAAGTCACGACGGATCGCTGATCGGGATGTCCATGCTCAAGCAGCTCATCGCGCGCAAGACCGATTTTTCCGCCATCGACGATCCGAGCCACGGTCCGGCACTGCGCCGCACCTTGGGTCCCTGGGGCATCACCGCGCTCGGCATCGGCGCCGTGATCGGCACCGGCATCTTCGTGGTTACCGGCCAGGCCGCCGCCGAGCACGCCGGGCCCGCGGTCTTGATCTCCTTCGTGCTGGCGGCCATCTGCAGCGGTTTCACCGCGCTGTGCTATGCCGAATTTGCCACGCTCATCCCGGTCTCAGGCAGCTCGTATTCGTACGCCTACGCCACCCTGGGCGAACTCGCGGCATGGTTCATCGGCTGGAACATGGTGCTCGAATACGGCATCTCCGCCTCGGCGGTGGCGGCAAGCTGGACCGGCTATTTCACCAGCCTGCTGGATCATGTCGGCGTCCATCTGCCCAAGGCGCTGACCGAGGCGCCGCTGGCCTTCACCGACGGGCATCTGGTCGCCACCGGGCACCTGTTCAATCTGCCGGCGGTGGCGATCGTGCTCGCGCTGACCGCGCTCTGCTACGTCGGCATCCGCGAGTCCTCGGGACTCAACGTGCTGATGGTCGCGCTCAAGGTCGGTCTGATCGTGATCGTGGTGGTGGCCGGCTACCGCTACATCAATCCGGCCAACTGGCATCCGTTCATCCCGCCCAATGAAGGCCCGGGCAAGTACGGCTGGTCGGGCATCATGCGCGGCGCGGCGATGGTGTTCTTCGCCTACATCGGCTTCGAGGCCACGTCGACCGCGGCGCAGGAATGCAAGAACCCGCAGCGCGATCTGCCTTTCGGCATCCTGCTCTCGCTGGTGATCTGCACCGTGCTTTATCTCGCCATGGCCGCGGTGCTGACCGGGCTCACCCGCTACGACCAGCTCGGCACCAGCGAGCCGGTGGTCACCGCGATCCGTCCTTATCCGCAGCTCGGCTGGCTGCGGCTGGTGGTGGAGATCGGCGCGATGATCGGCCTGTCGTCGGTGATCCTGGTCATGATCATCGCCCAGCCGCGCATCTTCATGATCATGGCGCGCGATGGGCTGCTGCCGCCGGTGTTCAGCCGCGTCCACCCGCGCTATCGCACGCCACACCTCAACACGCTGGTCACCGGAGCCGGCATCGCGCTGCTGGCGGCGGTCTTCCCGCTCGACCTGCTGGCCGATCTCACCTCGATGGGCACGCTGATCGCCTTCGTCGCGGTGTGCGCCGGCGTGCTGATCCTGCGCTACACCGCGCCGCAGCTGCACCGCGGCTTCAGAGTGCCCTGGGCGTGGGCGATCTGTCCCGCCGGTGTGCTGAGCTGCCTGGCCCTGCTCGGGTTCATGGCCTGGTTCAACTGGCTGCTGATGCTGGTCTGGACGGCGATCGGCTTCGGTATCTATTTCGGCTATGGCCGGCGGCACAGCTATCTGCACGGCTGAACCACCGCGCGAACGCG
Organism: Aerosticca soli; assembly: GCF_003967035.1. GTDB lineage: Bacteria > Pseudomonadota > Gammaproteobacteria > Xanthomonadales > Rhodanobacteraceae > Aerosticca > Aerosticca soli. Next base: position 2,023,084 of record NZ_AP018560.1, read on the forward strand.
GCAGGTCGTTCAGAAGGCCTGCAGCGGATAATCGACGAACACGCGCACTTCCTTGCCGCCCTTGAAATACGCGTGGGCATCGCCGGACACGTGCAGCCATGAGGCGCGCAACTTGAAGGCCAGTCCCTTGGCCGGGCCGCTCTGCACGATGTATCTCAGCTGGTTGAAGACCTCGTGCTCGTGGCCGTGGTCGGTTTGCGCGGTCTTGATGTCGCTGCCGGTGACGTAGGCAATGAGATAGCTCAAGCCCGTCAGGCCGTACTTGCCCAGATCGACGCTGTAGCGCGCCTGCCAAGAGCGCTCGTCCTCGCCATCGAAGTCCGACCAGTAGGAATTGGCAAGCCAGATCGTGGCGCCGCCGTCCCCCAGTCCGCCCGCATTCTGGTACCAGCCGTAGTGATAGCCGGTGTCGCCACTGCTGCGCTGGTGGGCGAGCAGGAAGCCATGCGCGCCGACGACATAGTTGGCGGACACGCTCCAGATCGTGTTGTCGCGGCCGCCATCGAAGTTTCTGACGGCGAAAGCCTTGTTCAAGCGGGTCCTGTAGCCGTTCAGATTGAAAGTGAGACTGCGCGCATCCTGTAGCGGCAGCACGTATTTGATGCGCGCGAAACGCTTGGCGGCGACGTTCTTGTTTTCGGAAGCGTAGAGCGAGGCGGTGAGCTGCTCGTTGAAGGCGTAGCTGCCGCCTAGTACGTCGATCCGGCCCAGGCCACCGCTGTCCCGTCCGTCCGCACTTTTGCGCGCCTCGCGGGTGAAACGGCCCGCATGCAGCACGAGTCCGTCCACTTCCTGCGAAGTCACCAGCACGCCGGTGTAGCTTTCCGGAAGCAGACGCGTGGTGTCGGCGCTCAGCACCGGCAGGCGCGGCATCTGATCGCCGTAGGTGATCACCGTGCTGGAAACGCGCGCCTTGACCGCGACACCCGTACGCAGGAGATCGTGAGCGGGCCGGCCCTGCGCATCGGGCTTAAAAAAATCGATGCCCGGATCGCCCGCCTGATGCGCACTGCGGTCGAGATTCACCGCAGACAGCACGAAGGCATCCACGCCAAGGCCGACCGCGCCCTGGGTGTATCCGGAAACGAATCGCGCATTGGCCGTCTGGCCCCATTCGGCCTTCTCGCCCAGATAGCCGTGATCACGGTCCATGTAGGCGTTGCGGAAGGAAAGATCCAGATGACTGTCCGGCAAGAACCCGCGGGCATGGACCTGATCATTGGCATGGAGCCCGGCGACCCACATCCCGCATGCAAGCACACACAACTGCTTCTTCATTGGCTGTCCAACTGACTCACCGCTGAGGCATGTTCCGTGTCACGACACATGGGGCTCGAAAGCCCCTGCCTCTTCCAGCGTTGCAGTTTGAAGAATGCGTCCGGGATTTTTTGTGAGCGGATTGGGCATGGCCGAAATCCCGGTGAAATCGGCCGATGGAGCGTCGGCGTGACGTCACGGCGGGCCATCCGGCGTGACCCTTCAGGGCACGGCCAATGCCGGATCTAAAAAATTATTTTTAAAATCAATGATATATGTGATGGTGACCCGCAGCGCCCATTGCGACGGGCCCCGCCGGCTGGGGTATCATCCCCGGTCCGTGGATAGCACTTGGCAGTGGCCACGGACCGCCGCCCGGCGCGCCAGGCAGGTCAGCTCCCGGCCTGACGCGCACGGGCTGCCCTATGTGCGTTCAAGGCCGGACAGCAAAAAGGCCGGCACAGGGGCCGGCCTTTGGGCAGAGGCGAAGCGCGCCTGGCTCAGGCTTTCTTCGGCGTGTGCGAGACGCACCAACCCTTCGCGCTCACGGCCTTGCCGGGGAACAGCTGACAGGGACCATAGCTCGCACCGCCGCCGTAGAACTGGCAGTTCGAACAAGTGTCACCGGCCTTGTGCTTGGGATTGGTCGTCTTGGAAGCATCCTCGACATAACCCAGGGCCTTGGCGGTGGGATCGGTCTCGGCCAGATGCGGCAGATCGGCCGCACGGGCGAAGCGCGGCAGGCTGCCGACGACGAGCGCCGCGGCCGTGGTTCCGGCGGCGATCTTAAGGAAGCGGCGACGCGATTCGATGTCTTTCTCGTTCGACATGGGCAATCTCCTCGTGACAGACATACCGGCCAAGGCCGGCACCTGGCGCGGATGTTACGCCCAAGCCAAAAGGCGAGGCGCGAATGAATCGCATTAGCCGGCACCACGCGCATGCTATAGTCAGCAATCGTTTGGACGTCTATTAGGCCATGCCGCGTGCGCCCACCCAGGCCTTCTCCATGAGCGATTTTTCAAGTTGCGCGCAGGCCATTGCCGAGCACGCCCGCGAATTGGCCGCACGCGGCTGGATGCCGGCGACCAGCGGCAACTTCTCCATGCGCGTGGACGACGGGCATGCCGCCATCACCATCTCCGGACGCGACAAGAGCCGGCTCGGTCCGGACGATGTCATGCTGGTCGATTTGCAGGGGCGCCCCGTCGGCAGCACGGCCCGGCCGAGTGCCGAAACCGGCCTGCATACCCAGCTCTATCGACTGTGGCCGCAGGTGAACGCGGTGCTGCATACCCATTCACGCGCGCAGAGCGTGGCCTCGCGCCTGTTCGCGCGCGAGGGCGTGGTGCGGCTGGCCGGCTGGGAACTGCAGAAGGCCATCACCGGCTTCCACTCGCATGACAGCGTGCTCGAGATTCCGGTATTCCCCAATACCCAGCACATGCCCGAGCTCGAATCACGCGTCGCCGCCTGGCTCGATGATGGCCGGCCACTGCATGCCTATCTGATCGACGGACACGGCCTGTATGCCTGGGGCCGCGACATGGCCGAGGCGCGCCGTCACCTGGAGGCGCTGGATTTCCTGCTCGGCTGCGAACTCGATTTGAGGAGACTTTCCACATGAGCCGCCTGCGCATCTTCGACGAGACCCGGCCCGAGACCCCGCGGACGGTCCACACCGTGCATGAGGACATCGCCCGCGCGCTCGCCCGTGTCGGCGTGCGCTTCGAGCGCTGGGAGGCCAGTCAGCCGATCGCGCCGGGCGCCGCGCCGGAGGAAGTCATCGCCGCCTATCGCGCCGACATCCAGCGGCTGATGGATGAGGAAGGCTACCGCTCGGTCGACGTGATCAGCATCGCCCCGGACCATCCGGACCGCGCCGCGCTGCGGCAGAAATTCCTGAGCGAACATACCCACAGCGAGGACGAGGTGCGCTTCTTCGTCGCCGGCGCAGGGCTGTTCACGCTGCATCTGGACGATGGCATCTACGAGGTCTTGTGCGAGCAGGGCGACCTGATCGGCGTGCCCGACGGCACCCGCCACTGGTTCGACATGGGCGAAGTGCCGTCGTTCGTCGCCATCCGCCTGTTTACCAACGCGGACGGCTGGGTCGCGCGCTTCACCGGTGCCGACATCGCCGAACGTTTTCCGCGCATGGAACCGCTCGCCGCGACGCACTGAGCGGGGACACGCATCGTGGCCGCGGCCTTTTGCGTGTGTGCGGGCATGGGCGCCTTGCACCCCTTCAAAAGGCAGCCGCCATCGTCCCGTTCCGGCGCTGCGGACGGCCTGGTCGATTAGGCAAGCGCCGATCCATTCGGCTCGCCTGCCCAGCAGGCAGCAAGGCATCCGCCGATGCCTGGAGCGCGGCGCGGGCGTGTACCGCACCGCCGCGCGCTGAAAAATCCAACGGGCGGCATTTCCAGCATTTCCTTAAACTGGGCCGCCGCTTTTCCACATCATCGCCATGACCACCATCGCCGCCATCGTCACCGACATCGAAGGCACCACCAGTGCGATCTCCTTCGTCAAGGACGTCTTGTTTCCCTATGCGCGCCAGCACCTGCCCGCCTTCGTGGAAACCCACGCCGACCAGCCCGAGGTGCAGCACTGGCTGAGCGAGGCGGCCAAGGAAGCCGGCTATGTCGAGGCCTCGCGGCAGGAAGTGATCGAGCTGCTGCTGCGCTGGATCGATGAAGACCGCAAGTCCACCGCGCTGAAAGCGCTGCAGGGCATGATCTGGGCGGAAGGCTATGCGGCCGGCGCCTTTCGCACCCACATCTATCCGGACGTGCCGGCCACATTGCGCGCCTGGCATGCGGCGGGCATCAGGTTGTACGTGTATTCCTCCGGCTCGGTGCCGGCGCAGCAGTTGTTCTTCCTCCACAGCGAGGCCGGCGACCTGACGCCGCTCTTCAGCGGCTATTTCGATACCGAGACCGGCCCCAAGCGCGAGCCTGCGTCCTATGCGCGCATCGCCGAGGCGATCGGCGAGCCCGCCGCGCGCATCCTGTTCCTGTCCGACGTGGTGGAGGAACTCGACGCCGCTGCCGCCGCGGGTCTGCGCACCGGCTGGCTGGTGCGGCCGCCGCAGTCACCGCCGACGGCGCCACGCCATCCGGTCTACGCGAGCTTCGACGCCATCGCGCTTTGATCGAACGTCTCGCCGCACGCCTTGCCGATGTCTCTGCGCACACCGACGATCGCCCTCGCCGCCTTTGCCGCCGGCGTGCTGCTGACGCTCGCCTGGCAGCGGGAGGCGCGACACCCTGCGCTTTCGGTCAACGGCCCGCCGGCGGTCGCCGCAACTTCGGCGACCGCCGCACCGGCCAGTGCGAGCACGACGGCGAGCGATGCCGATACGGGCGAGACCGATGCCTGGCCCGAGGATGCGCCGACCCCCGAACAGGTGATCTACGCCCAGCCCGGCCTGCTCGACGAGGCGCTGGCCAGTCTGGGGCCGCGCGTGCCCGGCAAGCCCAATCTCTATCTCGTCGCCTTCGCCGGTGACGGCGCCGAGGACGTGTTCCGCAACGAGGCCGAATATGCCGCGCGACTGTTCGTGCGCCGCTTCGGTTCTACCGCCCACGCGCTCGTGCTGGAGAATCACCCGGCCACCCTGGAGCGGCGGCCACTGGCGAGCTGGAGCAATCTGGAAGCGGCGCTGGACGGCTTGGCGCGGACGATGGACCCGGCGCAGGACATCCTGGTGCTCTATCTCACCAGTCACGGCAGCGAGGATCACACCCTGCTGGTGGACCTGGACCCGCTGCCGCTCGACCAGCTCGACGCCGACGGGCTTGCGGGCATGCTGCGCAAACGCCCGTTCCGCTGGAAAGTGGTGGTGGTCAACGCCTGCTACAGCGGCGGTTTCATCCCCGCCCTGCGTGGGCCGGGCACGCTGGTACTCACCGCCGCGCGCGCCGACCGCAGCTCGTTCGGATGCGGCAGCGACGCGGACGTGACCTACTTCGGCCGCGCCTGGCTCATCGATGCGTTGAACCGCAGCAACGACTTCATCGCCGCTTTCCATCAGGCGCAGGCCGAGATCGCCGGCTGGGAACGCCAGCAAAACCTCACGCCGTCCGAGCCGCAGATCGCCATCGGCGCGGGCATCGCCGATCAGCTCGCGCAGTGGCGCCGGGCCGCGGCGAACGGCGCGCCCCTGCCCTTCGCGCCGGCTCCGCTGCGGATGACACGGGCCGGCGCGTCGCGCTGAGCTAAGAGGCCATCATTCAGCCGGCTTGTGCCGTGCGGCGAGTACGCGCACCGCGTCGGCCAGCGACAGTCCGCGCGCGCGCAGCAGCACGGCAAGATGGAACAGGAGATCGGCCGCCTCGCCGAGCAGCGCGGCGTCATCCTCGGCGACACCGGCGAGCGCGGCTTCCACGCCCTCCTCGCCGACCTTCTGCGCGATGCGGCGAGTGCCGCCCTCGAACAAGCGCGTGGTGTAGCTGCCCGCGGGGCGCTCGGCGTGGCGACGCGCGATCAATGCGTCGAGCTCGGCCAGAAAGCCGAGCGGCGGCCGCGCATCCGCGCCGAAGCAGCTCGTGGTGCCGGTGTGGCAGGTCGGCCCGTGCGGCTCGGCCTGCACCAGCAAGGCATCGGCATCGCAATCGAGCCGCAGGGACTTGAAGACCAGCACGTGGCCGGAGGTCTCGCCCTTGGTCCACAACCGCTCCTTGCTGCGGCTCCAGAAGGTGACCTTGCCGCTGTCGAGCGTGCGGGCCAGCGCCTCGGCATTCATGTAGCCCAGCATCAGCACCTCGCCGCTGCGCCAGTGCTGGACGATAGCGGGCAAGAGGCCGCCGCCCTTGGCCCAGTCGGGTGTGGGCGTCGCGTCCGTGTTCGCTGGCGTCGTGTTCATGGCGGCATCCTTCATCGTCACGGGCGCATGATCACGCCCTGCGCGCGCAGGTAGCGTTTGAGTTCGGGAATGGCGATGAGGCCGGCATGGAACACGCTGGCGGCCAGCGCGCCATCGACATCGGCATCGAGGAAGGCGGCGCGAAAATGCTCGGGCGCGCCGGCGCCGCCGGAGGCGACCAGCGGCACGCGGCAGATCGCGCGCACCGCGGCAAGCTGTTCGAGGTCATAGCCCTGGCGCACGCCGTCGCTGCCCATGCAGTTGAGCACGATCTCGCCGGCGCCGCGGCGCTGCACCTCGGCCACCCAGTCCAGCGTGCGCCGCGCGAGCGCGCGGGTGCGCGACGGATCGCCGGTGTACTGGCGCACCCGCCACTCCCCGTCCGCGTCGCGCAGGCTGTCGATGCCGACCACCACGCACTGCACGCCAAAGGCTTCGGCCAGCTCGTCGATGAGCGAAGGGCGTTCCAGCGCCGGCGAGTTGATCGAGATCTTGTCGGCACCGGCATGCAGCACCGCGCGCGCTTCTTCCACCGAGCGGATGCCGCCGGCCACGCAGAACGGGATGTCGATCACGCGCGCGACGCGCTCCACCCAGGCGCGCTCGACGCTGCGCCCTTCGGGGCTTGCGGTGATGTCGTAGAACACCAGCTCGTCGGCGCCCTCGTCGCGGTAGCGCAGGGCGAGCTCGACGATCTCGCCCATCACCACGTGGTCGCGGAAACGCACGCCCTTGACCACCTTGCCTTGGCGCACGTCCAGGCACGGAATGATGCGACGGCTCAGCATGCGAGCGCCTCCGCCAGGGTGAAACGGCCTTCGAGCAGGGCGCGGCCGAGAATGACGCCGCGCGCGCCGGCAGCCCGCGCGGCACGGATGTCATCGGGCGAACGCACGCCGCCGGAAGCCTGCACGGCGAGCTGCGGCACCCGCTGCGCAAGGTGGCGATAAAGCGCGAGGTTGAAGCCGGCGAGCATGCCGTCGCGGTCGATGTCGGTGCACAGCAGATGCCGCGCGCCGTGCATTGCGTACCAGGGCGCGAGTTCGTCCAGCGTGCGCGACTCGGCAGCGGTCCAGCCCGCACTGGGCAGCGTCCAGCGGTCCCCGCTGCGACGGGTATCGAGCGCGAGGGTGATGCGCTCGCTGCCGTAGGTTTCGAGCCAGGCGGCGACGGTCTCGGGCGACCGGATCGCCACGCTGCCCAGCACCACGCGCGCGACGCCGGCATCGAACAGCCGATGCAGGTCATCTTCCGCGCGCACACCGCCGCCAGCCTGCACGCGCAGGCCCAGCCGCGCGATGGCGGCGATCGCTTCGAGATTGTCGAGCCGGCCCGCGCGCGCGCCGTCCAGGTCGACCACGTGCAGCCAGTGCGCGCCGGCCTCGGCATAACCCGAGGCCAGCGGCAGCGGATCGTCCGCATAGACCGTCATGCGCGCATAGTCGCCCTGCGCGAGCCGCACCACCTTGCCCTCGCGCAGGTCGAGTGCCGGAATGACGGTGAAATCGCCGGGGGCATTCATAGCGCGAGGAACCTCTGGAGCAGGCGCGCACCGAGCGCGGCGGAGCGTTCGGGGTGGAACTGCATGCCGTGAAAGTTGCCCTGCGCGACGAGCGCCGAGAACGGTCCGCCGTAATCGGCGGTGGCCAGCGTCCACGGCCCGACCGGCACTGCATAACTGTGCACGAAATAGGCCCAGGCTTCCTCGCCGAGACCCTCGGTGAGCGGATGCGCGCGCGTGGCCTCGATGCGGTTCCAGCCCATCTGCGGCACGCGCAGCGCCGGCGTCTCGGCGAAGCGCCGCACCGGCGCGTCGATCAGGCCGAGGCAAGCGGTGTCGCCTTCTTCCGAATGCGCGCACAGCAGCTGCATGCCCAGGCACACGCCGAGCACCGGCCGGGTCAGCGAGCGCACCACTTCGACGAGACCGAGCTCGCGCAAGCGAGCCATGCCGGGACCGGCGGCGCCGACGCCAGGCAGGATCACCTTGTCGGCGGCGCGGATCGTCGCCGCATCGGCACTGAGCTCGGCATCCACGCCGAGCCGTTGCAGCGCGTAGCGCACCGAACCGATGTTGGTGCCGCCGGCATCGACCAATACGATCGCCATCTACAAGGCCCCCTTGGTGCTGGGCAGCTCGCTGCCCTCGCGGCGGATCGCCTGGCGCAGCGCGCGCGCCACCGCCTTGAAGCAGCCCTCGACCATGTGGTGTGCGTTCTCGCCGCGCACCGACAAATGCAGGTTGGCGCCCAGCGTCTCGCACAGCGAGCGGAAGCAATGCGGCACCAGTTCGGTCGGCAGCTCGCCCACGCGCTCACGCGGGAAGCTGCCTTCGAACACGAGATACGGCCGTCCGGACAGATCGAGCGCCGCGCTCGCCAGTGTCTCGTCCATCGGCAGCGTGACCGTGTAGCGATCCGCATCCGGCGATGCGTGCGGGGACTCCGACGCAAAGCCGTAGCGGCCGATGCCGCGCTTGTCGCCGAGCGCCTGGCGCAACGCCTGGCCGAGCGCGAGCGCGCTGTCCTCGACCGTGTGGTGCTCGTCCACGGCAAGGTCGCCCTCGCAACGCAGTTCGAGCGCGAAGCCGCCGTGCTTGCCGAGCTGCTCCAGCATGTGGTCGAAGAAGGCAAGGCCGGTGTGCACCTTCGGCTCCGCGACGCGGTCCAGATCCACGCACACCTCGACGCGCGTCTCGCGGGTGCGCCGGCTCACCGTGGCGATGCGCGGCGCGTCCAGCACGCGATGGGCGAGCGTGGCCCAGTCCAGCCCCTGCGGCCCCACGCGTAGACCGCGCACGCCGAGATTGGCGGCCAGTTGCAGGTCGGTGTCGCGATCGCCGATCACCAGCGAATCGGCACGGCTCCAGCCGTCGTCGGCCAGGTAATGCCGCAGCATGCCGACGCCGGGCTTGCGGGTGTCCTTGCCCTCGTGGACGAAGCTGGCATCGACCAGCACCTCGCGAAAGACGATGCCCTGCGAGGCGAGGATGCGCAGCAGCAGCGACTGCGGGCCGCGGAAATGTTCTTCCGGAAAGCTCGCGGTGCCGAGGCCATCCTGGTTGGTGACCATCACCAGCTCGTAGCCGGCGGCGACGAAGCGCTGCAGCGCGGCGATGACGCCGGGCATGAGGTCGAGCTTTTCGTAGCTGTCGATCTGCTCGTCGGGCGGCTCGACGATCAGGCAGCCGTCGCGGTCGAGGAACAGGATCTTGCGGGTTGCGTTCATGACGGTGATCGCTCGGCGCGGGGTGACCCCGTGGTGACTGTCATCCGCTCGGCGGCCGCGCGGTCAGCCGCGGACGCATGCTTCGAGGAGTCGGCCGCATCGCCGGTGGCCTGACCTAAGGCAAGGGCCGCCAGCACGCGCTCGTTTTCCTCCGGCGTGCCGATGCTGATGCGCAGCGCATCGCCCAGCCCCGGATACCGGCGCACGTCACGCACGACGATGCCGGCCTGGCGCAAGCGCCGGTAGGCCTCGCCGGCATCGGCAAACCGCACGGCGAGGAAATTGGCTTCCGAAGGCAGCACCGCCGTGACGCCCGGCAGCGTGGCCAGCGCCTGCGCGAGGCGGGCACGCATCGCGCGGATCTGCGCGATGCGCGCGGCGGTCTGCGCGCGACTTTCCGGGGCAAGCGCGCGCAAGGCCAGCTCCACGCACGGCGTCGGCAGCGGATAGGGTGGCATGATCCGGCGCAGCAGCTCGATCACCGCCGGATCCGCGAGCAAGGCACCCACGCGCGCGCCGGCCAGCGCCCATGCCTTGGACAGCGTGCGCAGCACAGCCAGATGCGGATGGCGCGGCAACAGATCGACGACGCTGCCGGCCTCGGCGAATTCGACGTAGGCCTCGTCCACCACCAGCAGCGCGCGTCCCGCGAGCGCCCGGGCCAGACGCTCGATGGCCTCGCGCGGCACTGCGCGTCCGCTCGGATTGTTCGGCGAGCACACGAAGACCAGCTTGACCGCCGGCGTCAGTGCGGCGAGCACGGCGTCCACGTCGAGCGCGAAATGCGCGTCGAGCGGCACCTCGATGACATCGGCACCCTGGATGCGCGCGCACACCGCGTACATGCCGAAGGTCGGCGGCTGGATCAGCACCGCGTCCTGCCCGGCGCGGCAGAACGCGCGCACCAGCAGGTCGATCGCCTCGTCGCTGCCGCGCCCGACCAGCACGTTCGCGGCGGACACGCCGTACAGCGATGCCAGCGCCTCGACCAGCGCGGCCGGTTGCGGATCGGGATAACGGTTGACCGCTCCGGCGGCCTCGAACGGCGGGCACGGCGATTCATTGGCGTTGAGCAGCACCTCGCCGCCGCTGGCCTCCATGCGCGCGGAGGAATACGGCTGCAGGGCACGGATGTCCGGACGGGCGAGATCGAGCACGTTCATGCGCGCGTCTCCATCGCTTCGAGTGCGGCCAGGCGCAGGCTCACCGCGCGGCGATGCGCCTCGAGCTGCTCGGCGGCGGCCAGCGTCGCCGTGCACGGACCGATCGCGCGCAAGCCCTCGGCGCTTAGTTCCTGCACGGTGATCTGCTTCTGGAAACTCGCCACCGACACGCCGCTGTGGCTGCGCGCGTAACCGTAGGTCGGCAGCACGTGGTTGCTGCCGCTGCAGTAGTCGCCGACCGCCTCGGGCGTCCACGCGCCCAGGAACACCGAGCCGGCGCTTTGCACCTGTGGCAACAGCGCGCGCGGCGCGGCCACCTGCAGGATGAGATGCTCGGGCGCGTAACGGTTGCTCACCATGACCGCCTGCTCCAGCGAGGCCACCTCGATCAGGCGGCTCTGCGCGAGCGCCTGCGCGGCGATCGCGCGACGCGGCAGCGCCTCGCACTGGCGCGCGACCTCCGCGGCCACGCGCTCGATCAGCGCCGATGACGGACTCAAGAGGATCGCCTGCGAATCGGCGCCATGCTCGGCCTGCGAAAGCAGGTCCGCGGCGACGAACGCCGGGTCGGCGTCGGCATCGGCGATCACCAGCACTTCCGACGGCCCGGCCGGCATGTCGATGGCCGCGCCATCCGGATCGGCGGCGACCTGCTGCTTGGCCTCGGTGACCCAGGCATTGCCCGGGCCGAACAGCTTGTCGCAACGCGGCACCGAAGCGGTACCGTAGGCCATCGCCGCGATCGCCTGCGCACCGCCGAGCTTGAACACCCGCTGCACACCGGCGACGCGGGCGGCATACAGCACCGCCGGATCGCAGCGTCCATCGGCGCGGGCGGGCGAGCACAGCACGGTCTCGGGACAGCCGGCGAGCCGCGCCGGCACGCCGAGCATCAAGGCAGTGGACGGCAGCGGCGCACTGCCGGCCGGCACGTACAGGCCGACCCGCGCGATCGGCCGCAGCACGCGTTCCACGCGCACGCCGGGCGCCGTCTCCACCGCCACCGCCTGCGGCGCGGCGCCACGGTGGAAATGCTCGATGCGCGCGGCGGCCTCGCGGATCGCCGCCTTGAGCGCGGCATCCAGCACCGCCTCGGCCTGGGCGAATTCCGCCGCATCGACTTCGAGCGCGTCCAGCGTCACGCCGTCGTAGCGGGCGCAGAACGCGCGCAACGCCGCGTCGCCCTGCGTGCGCACCTGGTCGATGATCGCGGCGACGCCAGCCTTGAGTTCGGCACTGCGCGACTGCGCGGGGCGTGCCAGCGCGGCGACGCGTCCGGCCTCGTCGAGCGTGTTCCAGTCGATGCGTTTCATGCGAGCATCTTCTCCACCGGCAGGACCAGCAGTTCGCGCGCGCCGGCCTTCTTGATCTCCTCGAGCTGGCGCCAGCTCACCTCGCCCGCGCACAGCGCCTGCAGCATCAGCTGGTCGGGTTGCCCGGCCACCGGCAACACCGTGGGCTGCGGACCGCCGGGCAGCAACCGGATGACCTCCTCCAGCGCATGCCGCGGAGTCTGCAGCAGCAGCAGCCGCGACTCGCGCACCTGCAGCACGCCGTCCAGGCGCTTGAACAGGAGTTCCAGCATGTCGCCACGTTCGTCCACCGGCAGCGTGCTCGGTCCGACCAGCACGGCCTCGCTCTCCAGCACCGTCTCGACCTCCTTGAGCTGGTTGGCGGCGAGCGTGCCGCCGCTTTGCACCAGGTCGCAGATGACGTCGGCGGTGCCCAGGCGCGGGGCGATCTCCACCGAGCCGGCGAGCGTCACCACCTCGGCCGCGATGCCCTGCTCGGCAAGCCAGCGACCGAGCAGGCCGGGATACGAGGTGGCGATGCGCAGGCCTTCCAGATCCCGCACCGAGCGGTAATCCATGCCCTGCGGCACCGCGATCGCAAGCCGGCAACGGCCGAACCCCAGCCCGCGCCATTCGGTGAGCGGCGCCGCTTCGCGGCCCTGCGTGAGCGAGAATTCGACGAGCACGTTGCGCCCGACGATGCCAAGATCGCACACGCCCTGCGCGATCAGCCCGGGGATGTCGTCATCACGCACCAGCAAGAGATCCACCGGCTCGCCCTCGCCGAAGCAGAACAGCCGGTCGCGGCTCTGGCGGAAGGTGAGGCCGCAACGCTTGAGCAGGTCGAGCCCGGGCTCGGTGAGCCGGCCGGATTTCTGCATGGCGATGCGCAGACGGTCGCGTGGATTCATGTTCTTGCCTTGCGTGTGGCCGCGCGACGGCGCGCGGCGCGGGCAGCGGCGGCGAGGTAACCGCCATGGCCCTGGTTGAGGTAACGCGCCACCCGGCCGATGGTGGTGATGCTGACCGCGGTGCGCTCGTGGATCTCGCGATAGGACAGCCCATCGAGCAGATACGGCACCACCCGCCAGCGATCGACCAATGCCTCCAGCTCGGCCGGCGTGCACAGATCGTGCAGGAACGCCTGCATCTCCTCGGCGCTGCGCAGCGACAGCAACGCCTCGCACAGCCCGCGTTCGGCGTCTTCCAGCGGCGTTTCCGGGTCGAGCAGTCGGCGCTTCATAATGTACTAATGCGTTAATACGATGAAGCATAGCCGATTGTCCGGCGGACGGGCAAGCGCAAGTCTGAATGCCGGCAATGACACGGGGAGACGAGGCATGGCGTGGCGGTCGGCCGAACGCCATCATCGCCGGCCATCACCGGCGTGACGCGCGGTGCAGCGCCGCATGCCGCGGCAATCCCCGCTTCCCTTGGAACCCACACGCTGTGTCACTGCCTTGAAAGGCCGCGCACGGCCTGTAGCCGCGCCGCCACCGCGGCGAAGAAAGTGGGCGGCAGCATCGCGCGCACCGGCACGCGCCACCAATGCGCGCGTGCGAAACGCCGGCACTTGATCGCGTCTTTGTCGGTCATCAGCACCGGCAGCCCGTCGCCGAAATCGAGTTCTTCGGGCGCGAAGGCGTGGTGATCGGGGAAGGCATGCTCGATCGGCTCGATGCCCTGCCGGCGCAGGTCGGCGAAGAAGCGCTGCGGGTTGCCGATCGCGGCAACCGCATGGACCCTGTGGCCGGCGAAGTCGCGCAACGGCACGCGGCGCGCAGCGGCCAGATTGACGGCTTCGTCGCCCACCAGGCGCATCGGCCACATACCCTCGCGCTCGCCGCCGTTGCAGACGAGGAAATCGACCGTGCGCAACCGCGAAACCGGTTCGCGCAGCGGCCCGGCCGGCAGCAGGCGGCCATTGCCGAAACCGCGCATGCCATCGACCACGCAGATCTCGACGTCGCGCGCCAGGCGGTAGTGCTGCAGGCCGTCGTCGGCGACGATCACGTCGCAACCGGCATCGAGCAGCAATCGTGCGGCCGCCGGCCGGTCGCGGCCGATCGCCACCGGCACGCCGTGTGCGTGGATCAGGCACGGCTCGTCGCCGACCTCGGTCGGGTCGGCCTGTTCGTCGAGCAGCAGCGGCCCGCGCCGGCTTCCGCCGTAGCCGCGGCTGACCACGCCGGGCCGCCAGCCGCGGGCGCGCAGTGCGTCGGTCAGCACCAGTGTCAGCGGCGTCTTGCCGGTGCCGCCGGCGGTGAGATTGCCGACCACGACGACCGGCACCGGTAACCGCTGTCTGCGCCACAGGCCGCGCGCGTAGAGTGCGCGCCGACCCGTCACGAGGGCGCCGTACAACGCCGCCAGCGGCAAGGTCCACCACGGCGGCCGGCGATCGCCATACCAGGCCGCGATCAGCGTATCGGCCAGCGCCATCGCGTGGACTCAGTCGGCGGGACGATCGTGGAACTGCAGGCGATGCAGCGTGGCGTAATGCCCGCCGAGCGCGAGCAGCTCGGCATGCGTGCCGCGCTCGACGATGCGTCCCCGCTCCAGCACCACGATCTGGTCGGCGCCCTCGATGGTGGACAGCCGATGCGCGACCACCAGTGTGGTGCGGTTGCGCATCAGCGTCCTGAGCGCCTGCTGGATCAGCCGCTCCGAATGCGTGTCGAGCGCGCTGGTGGCCTCGTCGAGGATCAGGATCGGCGCGTTCTTGAGGATGGCGCGGGCGATGGCGATGCGCTGGCGCTGGCCGCCGGACAGGCGCTTGCCGCCCTCGCCGATGAGGGTATGGATGCCCTGCGGCAACTGGGCGATGAACTCCATCGCGTTGGCCGCCTCGGCCGCGGCGATGATGTCGGCCTCGCTCGCGCCGGCCAGTTCCCCGTAGGCGATGTTCTCCGCCACCGTGCCGTCGAACAGCATCACGTGCTGGCCGACCCAGGCGATCTGCCGACGCAACGAGGCAAGTTCGAAGTCGAGGTAATCCTCGCCGTCGAGCAGGATGCGTCCTTCGCTGGGTTCGACAAACCTTGGCAGCAGGCTGACCAGGCTGGTTTTGCCGCTGCCGGAGCGGCCGACCAGCGCGGTCACCGTGCCGGGTGCGCAATGCAGGTCGATGTCGTGCAGGGCGCGCATGGTGGCGCCCGTGTAGGCCAGGCTGACGCCCTCGAAGCGGATGTCGCCCCGGCAACGGCCGGCGATCGGCTTGCCGCCGGCGGGCTCGGGCGGCAGGTCGATCACCTCGAACAACTCCTCGGCGGCGGCCACGCCGCGCTGGATGTCGCCCTGCACATTGGTCAGGCGCTTGAGCGGGGTCATCAGGCCGGTCATCGCGAACATCACCGCGGTGAAGGTGCCGGCGGTCATGCGCTCGATCTCCCACGGCCGGGTGGCCAGCCAGACGATGCCGGCCAGCGCCAGCGCCGCGGTGGTCTGCACCAGCGCGCTGGACAGCGCCGCGGTGGAGGAGATCTTGAGGTTGAACTTCGCCGTGCGTTCGGCCACCTCGTCGAAACGCCGCTGTTCGAGCTGCTGGGCACCGAAGATGCGCACCTCGCGGTGGCCGTCGACCACCTCGCGCACCGCCTCGGCCACCGAGCCCATGGTGTCCTGCACGCGCCGGCTCATGCGCCGGTAGCGGCGGCTGATCCAGGTCACCACGCCGACCATGCTCGGCACCATCAGCAGCAGGGCGAGCGCCAGATAAGGGCTGTTGTAGAGCATGGTGCCGACCATGCCCACCGCCAGCAGGCTGTCCTGCAGCATCGACTTGAACGCCGAGGTGGAGGCCTTGGCGACCTGGTCGGCGGTATAGGTGATGCGCGAGATCTGCTGGCCGGACGCCTCTTGGACGAAGTGCGCCACCGGCAGCCGCAGGTAGCTTGCGAACACGTCCTTGCGGATGTCCTTGACCACGCCGCGACCGAGCAGCCCCATGCCGTAGTCGGAGACATACGAGGCCACGCCACGCACCGCCGCCACGATGAGGATGACGATCGGCAGCCAGAAGATCGTCTGCGGATCCTTCTCGACGAACAGGCCGTCGATCATCGGCTTGATGAGCTGCACGAACACGGTGAGACCGAGGGCATCGAGGATGAGCCCGACCACGGTCCCCACGCCCACCCAGCGGTAGGGCGCGAGATAGCCCAGCAGCCGCCGGTAGACGCGCCAGGTCTGCGTCCAGTCGAGTTTGCGCTTGGCCGCGCTCACGGCTTGCCGTCACCGTGTTCGGGCGTGGTGGCGATGGACAGCCGGGTGAAGCCGAGCTGGCCCAGCGCGTCCATCGCCGTCACCACGTACTGGTGCGGCGTCATCGCATCGGCGCGGATGACCACCGGCCGCTCGCGATCCTCGCCCGCGACCCGCACGATCGCCTGCTTGAGCGGCTCGACGCCGGATCCCTGCACCTCGTCGCTGCCGATATAGCAATGGCCGTCGCGGTCGATCATCACGGTCAGCGCCTCGGCCTTGAGCTCGCGCTCCTCGGCGCTGGCGCGCGGCAGCGTCACCTTGAGCCGGGCGTGCTGCACGAAGGTGGTGGTCAGCACGAAGAACATGAGCAGGGTCAGCAGCACGTCGATGAGCGAGACCACGTTGATCTCGAAATCGTCGCGGCGGTCGTTGCCGATGCGCATGGCCTTTTCAGCCCGCTTCCTGGCCGGCCGCCCGCCGCGACCTCGGCGCCGCCGGCGCGGCGGCGGTGAGCTCGTCGAGCAGCAAGGTGGCCTGCTGCTCCATCTCCACGCAGTAGCCGTCCACCTTGGCGCGGAAATAGCGGTGCAGCACGTAGGCCGGAATCGCCACGACCAGGCCGCTGGCGGTACAGATCAGCGCCTCGCCGATGCCGCCGGCCATGCGCGTCGGGTCGGCCATGCCGCCGGCCATCACCTGCATGAACATGCGGATCAGGCCGATCACCGTGCCGAGCAGGCCGAGCAGCGGGCCGATCAGCGCGATGGTACCGAGCGTGGTGAGGTAGCGCTCCATGCGATGCACGACGTGGCGGCCGGTGTCCTCGATGCGCTCCTTGATTTCCTCGCGCGGACGGTTGCGCACCGACAGCGCGGCGGCCAGCAGCTGGCCAAGCGGCGAACCCTCGGCGAGGGCCTGGAGGTGGGCCGGATCGAGCTGGCCGCGGCGCGCCCATGCGCGCACCTCCTCGCCCAGACCCGGCGGCAGCACGGCCTTGCGGCGCAGCGTCCAGCAGCGCTCCAGCACGATCGCCAGGGCGACTGCCGAGCAAATGAGGATGGGCACCATCGCCCAGCCACCGGCAAGCAGGATATCGAGCACGCGGGATGACCCCTCGAAAAAACCATTGCGGAAAACAAGCTGATGATAACAGCCGCCCCCTGCTCCTCCGACGCACCGACGCAAGGCGCGGCGTGAACTCATTCACGCCAGTAGCGTGGCGTGTCCGGTCGCCAGCGGCGCAGCACCCGGGGGACGCCCTCCGGCGGCACCTCCACGGCCAGCGCGCCATCTTCCGCGGTGTCGAGCAGCTCGATACCGGCCTGGCGATAGCGCTGCACCACCAGCGGATGCGGATGCCCGAAACGGTTACGCCAGCCGGCCGAAACCAGCGCCAGGCTCGGCTCGAGTGCGGCGATGAACGCCGCGCTGGAAGAGCTGCGGCTGCCGTGGTGCGGCACCTGCAGGATCAACGCGCGGCCATCGCCGGCCGGTACCGCCGCGGCCACCGCCGGCTCGACGCGCCGGTCGATGTCGCCGGTGAGCAGCAGCCGACCGCCGGCGCCTTCGACCAGCAACACGCAGGAACGCTGGTTGCCCTTGGCCACAGGCGCAGCCTCCGCCGACGGCCACAACACGCGCAGCCGCACGCCGTCCCATTGCCAGTGCTGGCCTGCCCGGCAGGCGCCGGTCGGCATGCGCATGCGCGCCGGCTCGCCGGCCCAGCGCGTAGCCTCGGGAAAGACTGCGGCCACGGCCGCCGCGCCGCCGGCGTGATCGTTGTCGGCGTGGCTCACCATCAGCACGTCCAGCCGATCGATACCGAGCGCATGCAACGCCGGCGTCACCACCGCCGCGCCGAGGTCGAAGCCGGAGGGGTAGGCCGCACCCGCGTCGTAAAGCAGCGCGTGGTGCGCCGTCTCCACCGCCACCGACAGCCCCTGGCCGACGTCCAGCATGTAGATGCGGAAAGCGCCGTCAGCCAAAGCCGGACGCGGCGGCCACAGCAGCGGCAGGAACAGCAGCGCGCCCAGCGGACGCGCAGGTATGCCGCGCGGCGCGAACAGCCAGAGTGAGCCGAGCGTGGCCAGCATCAGCGCCGGCAACGAGACGGCCGGCAGGTGCCAGTGCGCGCCCGGCCAGCCTGCCAGGTACTCCAGCAGCCACCACATGCCATGCACCAGCCAGGCCGCGCCCCGCCACAACAGGCCGGCCAGCGGCGGGCAGACCGGCAGCACCGCGGTCCCGGCCAGCGCCAGCGGCACGATCAGGAAACTCACCAGCGGCACCGCCAGCAGGTTGGACAGCGCCCCGACCAGCGACGCCTCGCCGAAAAACCACAGGCTGAGCGGCAGCAGTGAAAGCGTCATCAGCCACTGCCCGACGGTGAGCTCGTGCACGAGGCCGCGCCAGCCTGCGCCCCGTTCGTTCAGGCAGGCCATCAGGAAGGCGACGCCGACGAAGGACAGCCAGAATCCCGCATCGAGCACCGCCAGTGGATCGACGACCAGCATGACCATGAGCGCCAGGGCCAGCGCCTGACTGCCGGACGCATGACGCCGCCCGCAGCGGGCGAGCGTGGCCACCGCGATCATCAACACCGTACGCAGCGTGGGCAGCGCCAGGCCCGCCAGCAGGCCGTAACCGGCGGCGACCGCCAGCGCGGCGAGCGCCTGCACCGGCTGCCGCGGCATCCGCAGGGCGAGCGTGGGAGCAAGCGCATAGAGCAGCGTGACGAGTCCCGCACCGGCAAGCCCGGCCAGGCCGACATGGAACCCGGAAATGGCGATCAGATGGGCGATGCCGTTGGCCCGCGCCACCGCCCAGTCGGTATTGTCCAGACCGCGCGTATCGCCCACGCTCAAGGCGCGCAGCAAGGCGGCATCGTGGACGTCGGGCACGGCGTGCGCGATGGCCGCGGCGACCGCCGCGCGCAGGGCGTCCAGGCAAAAGCCGCCGGCGTCCCCGAGCGGCGCGTTGCCGGCATCCTCGCGCACATAGCCCACTGCCACCGTGCCACGGCTGAGCGCGCTGCGCTCGCCGTCATGGCCGCCGGGATCGAGCAGTCCGCGCGGCCGGCGCAAACGCAGCAGCAGGCGCCATCGGCTGCAGGGTGCCGGCAGGGACGCGGCCCCGTACCAGCTCACTTCCACCCGGCCACGCAAGGGCAGCGGGTCGCCGTCGAGATGAGCCGCGTCCACGTCGAGCACCAGCCGAGTGGCATCGGCACGCGCCTGCGCCAGTTCCGCCACCCGTCCGGTGACGACGATGTCGCGCCCTTCCAGTTCCCGCGGCAGACGCGCATCGAAGGCGATGCCGCCTCGCCAGGCGGCCCAGGCGCACGCCAGCAGCGCCAAGGCCGGCACGCGCAGCCACGGTCGCGGCGCACGCAAGGCCCATGCGCCGGCACCCAACCCGAGCAGGGCAAGCACCCATCCAGACGGCAAGCGCGCCCAGGTCTGCACGATGAGCACCCCGATGAGCACGGCGATCGCCGTGGTGCGCACCCCTGGCATGGTTCGCGTCGCCTCGCCGCCTCCCTGGGACAGTCAGCCTAATCCGGCCCGCCCGGTCCGTCGGCGGGGAAAGCGTAGGCGTCCGCCGCATGGCCCTGACAGCCGCCACCGCCCGCGGCGGGCGGGCATCCCTCCTGCCCAGGATTCTCGGCATATCGATCGCCGGCACTGCCAGCCCGCGCGGCGCAACGACGAGCGACACGCTCGCAGTCGCCGCTTTGAATGACCTCGAGAGGCATCGCGCGTCACCGGGCAAACGCCCGTGGATCGCTTCACCCGCGGCCGGCTTCGGACGCTGGCGCCGCACCCGTCCACCCGCAGCGCCCGCCCATGCGCGGGGGTGGTCAGGTCTGGAAATACGGCTCCAGCACGCCGTTGTGCAGACGCAGCGTGCGATCCATGCGTGCGGCCAGGCGCTGGTCGTGGGTGACCAGCACGAAGCTGGTACCGACCTCGCGGTTGAGTTCCAGCATCAAGGCATAGACCTGGGCGGCATTGGCTTCGTCGAGGTTGCCGGTGGGTTCGTCGCCGAGCACACAGGCCGGGCGCGTGACCAGGGCCCGCGCCACCGCACAGCGCTGGCGTTCGCCGCCGGAAAGCTCGGCCGGCTTGTGCTCGAGCCGGGCGCCCAGGCCGACGCGTTCGAGCAGCAGCTTCGCCTGTTTGCGCGCCTCGGCGATCGCGCTGCCGCGGATCAAGAGCGGCATGCACACGTTTTCCAGCGCGGTGAACTCGGGGAGCAGGTGGTGGAACTGGTAGATGAAGCCCAGCGAGCGGTTGCGCACGCGCCCGCGCTCGGCATCGGAAAGGGCGGACAGCACGCGCCCCTCGACCTCGACCTCGCCCGCACTCAAGGTATCCAAACCGCCCAGGATGTGCAGCAAGGTGCTCTTGCCCGAGCCGGAGGCACCGACGATGGCCAGCGTCTCGCCACGCCCGAGCGCGAAGTTCACGTCGGTCAGGACCTGGGTGGTCAGGCCGCCGTCCTCATAGGTCTTGGCCACGTGGCGGGCGCACAGCACGACATCGGGCGATGGGCGGGATTCACTCATAGCGCAGGGCCTGTGCCGGCTGGGTCCGTGAGGCGCGCCAGGCCGGATACAAGGTGGCGAGCAGCGAGAACAGAAAGGTGATGAGAGCGACGCCGGCCACGTCGCCCGCGGCGAGCTTGCTCGGCAGCTCGCTGATGTAATAGACGTCGGGCGAGAGGAAGGTGACCCCGGTCAGGTGTTCGATCCACTTGACGATGCCGGGCAGCCGCCACGACAACAGCGAGCCCAGGGCGACGCCGAAGGCTGTACCGACCAACCCGACCAGCACGCCCTGCACCATGAAGGTGAGCATGATGCTGCCCGGCGTCGCGCCCAGCGTGCGCAGGATGGCGATGTCGGCCTGCTTGTCGGTGACCAGCATCATCAGCATCGAGATCAGGTTGATCACCGCGACCAGGATGATCAGCGAGAGGATGATGAACATCACTTTCTTCTCCATCGCGATCGCGGAGAAAAAGTTGGCATGGCTGTCCATCCAGGTTTCCACGCGGTAGACCTGCCCCAGCGCGTCGGCCAGCTGATGCGCCACCATGCGGGCATTGAACAGGTCGTCGAGCTTGAGCCGGATGCCGGCTGGGCCGGTCAGACCGTTCAGGCGCTCGGCATCCTGCAGGTGAATGAGGGCCAGGCCCGAATCGAACTCCTGCATGCCCATCTCGAAGATGCCGACCACGTGGAAGGCGCGCAGGCGCGGCACGCTGCCCATCGGCGTGGCGCGAAACTCCGGTACCGCCATGGTGACGCGGTCGCCGACGTCGACGCCGAGGGTCATCGCCAGCTCGCGTCCGAGCACGATGTTCCAGCCGCCCGGCACCAGCGCGTCCAGGCGGCCGGCGATCATGTGCCGGTCGATGTCCGACACCTTGGGCTCGGTGGCCGGATCGATGCCGCGCACCAGCGCACCGCTCGGCCGGCGCGCCTGCAGGAAAGCCTCGGTCTCCACATAGGGCGCGGCGCCCTTGACGTGCGGATTGGCGGCGGCGATGCGCAATGCGCGCGGCCAGTCGGCGATGCCCTGGCCGTCGAGACTGGAAACGGTGGCGTGGGAGATCGCGCCCAGGATGCGCGAGCGCAGCTCGTCGTCGAAGCCGTTCATCACCGACATCACGGTGATGAGCGCGGTCACGCTGATCGCGATGCAGACGATGGAGACGGTCGAGATGAAGGAGATGAAGCGGTTGCGCCGCTTGGCGCGGGTGTAACGCAGGCCGATGAAGAGTTCGAGCGGTCGGAACATGCAGACGGATCGCAAAGGCGTCGGCGGCGGGCCGCCCGAAGCGGCGCATTATCCGTCATCCGCGCCGGCCGCGCCCGGCCGCGTCGGCGCCGGGCCGGCCCGCAGCGGCAAGACGCATGCGCAGGCGCCGGCGCAGGTCGGCATCGCTGTTGTCGGGCCCGAGCAGCAGGGCCAGCTCGCCGTGCGACGGCAGACGCAGGCGCAGCACGATCAGTTCACCGAGCACGCGCTGCGAGGCCAGGGTCGCCGCGACCTCCTCGCCGCCGGCCAGATGCAGCGTCCAGCGGCCATCGGCGCTCCAGCCCACCGCACGCACGGGCAGGCGCGTCGCCGTGCGCAACGCGCGGACGGTGGCGAGCACGGCGAGCAGCGCGCACGGCAGCTTGAGCCACCAGGGCAGCCCGCTCAAACCGACCGCGAGCAGGGCGAGCGCGCCACCGCCCAAAGCCACCCGCGGGAACAGCCGCGACGGGCGGTAGTCAAAGCCGATGGCTGGCGCGGATGGCATCGATGATGTCCTGCCAGTCGGCCCGCGGCGGCCGCGCGTGGCCGAGCACCCAGTCCCACAACTCGGGATCCTGGACCTCGAGCAAGGCCTCGAAGGCCGCCCGCTCGGCCTCGCCGGCCCGCGCGTAATGGGCCTCCAGCCAGCCGCCGAAGAGCGCATCCAGCTCGCGGGTCCCACGCCGGCAACGCCAGCGCAGCCGCCGGTAGCACGCGTCCTCGTCGTTCATGCCGGAACCCCTGGGCGCACTGCGCTCAATCGCCGCCGCGCCGCTCCACGATCAGCTTCTTGATCTCGGCGATCGCCTTGGCCGGGTTCAGGCCCTTGGGGCAGGTGCGCGCGCAGTTCATGATGGTGTGGCAGCGGTAGAGCTTGAAGGGATCCTCGAGCTCGTCGAGCCGTGCGCCGGTGTCCTCGTCGCGGCTGTCCACGATCCAGCGGTAGGCCTGCAGCAGCACGGCCGGGCCGAGATAGCGGTCACCGTTCCACCAATAACTCGGGCAGGACGTGGAGCAGCAGGCGCACAGGATGCACTCGTACAGCCCGTCGAGTTGCTTGCGATCCTCGGGCGACTGCAGGCGCTCCTTGTCCGCCGGCGCCGGGCTCTGCGTACGCAGCCAGGGGCGCACGGAGGCGAGCTGGGCGTAGAAATGGGTGAGATCGGGCACCAGGTCCTTCACCACCGGCATGTGCGGCAGGGGATAGATGACCACCTCGCCGCCACCGCAATCGTCGATCGCCTTGGTGCAGGCCAGCGTGTTGGTGCCGTCGATGTTCATCGCGCACGAACCGCAGATGCCCTCGCGGCACGAGCGGCGCAGTGTCAGGGTGGAGTCGATCTCGTTCTTGATCTTGAGCAAGGCGTCCAGGACCATCGGCCCGCACGCGGCGAGATCGACCTCGTAGGTATCCATGCGCGGGTTCTGGCCGTCGTCCGGGTTCCAGCGATAGATGCGGAACGTGCGCGGCTTCTTGGCGCCCTTGGCCGGGTAATGCTTGCCCGGCTGGATCTTCGAATGCTTGGGTAGCGAAAACTCTGCCATGGGTTGCCTCGCGGTTCGTGCCGACCGGCTGCCCCATGGGCGCCGCACGGCGATAAAACAGCAGATCCGATCAATAGACGCGTTTCTTGGGCGGCACCACGTCGACGTCGCTGGTCATCGTGTACATGTGCACCGGCCGATAGTCGAAACGCGCCTTGCCCTTCTCGTCCACCCAGGCCAGGGTGTGCTTCTGCCAGTTGACGTCGTCGCTCTCGGGGAAATCCTCGCGCGCGTGGGCGCCGCGGCTCTCGGTGCGCTGTTCGGCCGAATAAATCGTCGCCACCGCCTGCGCGAGCAGGTTGGAAAGCTCCAGCGTCTCGGTGAGGTCGGAGTTCCATACCAGCGAACGGTCGCTGACGCGCACGTGCTGGAAGCTGTCGTAGATCTGGCTGATCTTCTGGCAACCCTCGCGCAGGGATTCACCGGTGCGGAAGACCGCCGCGTCGTTCTGCATGGTGCGCTGCATGTCGGTGCGGATCTTAGCGGTGGGCAGCTCGCCCTTGGCGTGGCGCAGGCCGTCGAAACGCCCGAGCGCCTGGTCGAGCACGCTGGCCGGCAGGTCCTTGTGCGGCGCGTTGGGCTTGATGATCTCGGCGCAGCGGTTGGCCACCGCGCGGCCGAACACCACCAGATCGAGCAGCGAATTGGAACCCAGCCGGTTGGCGCCGTGCACGGAAACGCAGGCGGCCTCGCCCACCGCGAACAAGCCCGGCACCACGGCATCGACGTCGTCCCCGCGCTTCTGTACCACCTCGCCGTGGTAGTTGGTCGGGATGCCGCCCATGTTGTAGTGCACGGTGGGCAGCACCGGAATCGGTTCCTTGGTGACGTCGACGCCGGCGAAGATGCGCGCGGATTCGGCGATGCCGGGCAGCCGCTCGTGGATCACCTCGGCACCCAGGTGCATCAGGTTGAGATGGATGTGATCTTTGTGCTCGCCGACGCCGCGGCCTTCGCGGATCTCGATGGTCATCGCCCGGCTGACTACGTCGCGCGAGGCCAGGTCCTTGGCGTTGGGCGCGTAGCGCTCCATGAAACGCTCGCCATTGGCATTGGTGAGATAGCCACCCTCGCCGCGCACGCCCTCGGTGATCAGGCATCCGGAGCCGTAGATGCCGGTCGGGTGGAACTGCACGAACTCCATGTCCTGCAGCGCGAGTCCCGCGCGCAGCACCATGCCGCCGCCGTCGCCGGTGCAGGTGTGCGCCGAGGTGGCGCTGAAATACACCCGGCCGTAGCCGCCGGTCGCCAGCACCACCGCATGTCCGCGGAAAAAATGCAAGGTGCCCTCGTTCATGTCCAGGGCGAGCACGCCCCGGCAGACGCCCTCGGCATCGAAGATGAGATCGATGGCGAAGTATTCGATGAAGAAGGTCGCCTTGTGCGCCAACGCCTGCTGGTAGAGCGTATGCAGGATGGCGTGTCCGGTGCGGTCGGCGGCGGCACAAGTACGCTGCGCGGTGCCCTTGCCGTAGTGCGTGGTCATGCCGCCGAACGGGCGCTGGTAGATCTTGCCCTCCGCCGTGCGCGAGAACGGCACGCCGTAGTGCTCGAGCTCGATCACCGCGGGAATCGCCTCGCGGCACATGTACTCGATGGCGTCCTGGTCGCCAAGCCAGTCCGACCCCTTGATGGTGTCGTAGAAATGGAAGCGCCAGTCGTCCTCGCCCATGTTGCCGAGCGCGGCCGAGATGCCGCCCTGCGCCGCCACCGTATGCGAGCGGGTCGGGAACACCTTGGTCAGGCACGCGGCCTTGAGGCCCTTCTCGGCCAGGCCGAAGGTGGCACGCAGGCCGGCGCCGCCGGCGCCGACCACCACCACGTCGTACTTGTGCTGTTGGATCTTGTAGCTTTCCATCTGGACTTCAGGCTCCCAGCGCGATGCGCAGCACGGCCAGCACGCTCGCCAGTGCACCCAGCACCGCGAGAAACTTGATCACCACCAGCAAGGTCAGCGCTTTCCAGGGCGTGTGGACATAATCCTCGACGATGACCTGCAGCCCGAGCACCGCATGCCAGGCGGCGGCGATCACGAACGCGATCAACAGCAAGGCGTTCCAGGGCCGCGCCACCAGGGCCCGCGCGCCGGCCGCATCGGCGTGCAGCAAGGAAAGGACCAGGATGACCAGCCAAATCACCAGCGGCGCAAGCGCGGCGGCGGTGACCCGCTGCGTCCACCAGTGACCGGCGCCGGCCTTGGCCGAACCGAGCCCGCGCGCCCGCTTGAGCGGATGGCGCAGATCGGCCTCGTTGTTGACGTCTTTCGCCTCGGCGCTCATACGCCACCTCCGGCCATCAGCACATAACCCCAAACCAGCACCAGCAGCACCACGCTGCCCACCACGGCAAGCCAGCTCGAGCGCACGAACTGGGCGACCGCATACCCCAGCCCCGCGTCCTGCAGGAGATGGCGGATGCCGTTGCACAGATGGAAGAACAGCGACCAGCTCCAGCCGACCAGGAGCACGATGCCCAGCGGACTGCCGATCACGGCCTTGAAGCGCGCATAGGCGGCATCGCCCTGCGCCAGCGCGACCAGCGCCCAGGCCAGCAGCAGGGTGCCGACGGCCAATGCGATGCCGGTAGCGCGATGCAGGATCGACGTCACCATCTGCACTTGCCACTTGTAGATCTGCAGATGGGGCGAAAGCGGTCGTCGGGTGGCTGGCATGGTGACTGCCCTCATGGAGTTTTCAGAATGCGTGCGTTCGACCGTCCACGTGCGACGCCAAGCGATCAGAAATCGATGCAGCGACCGTTCTTCTCCCAGTCGCCATAGCGCGTCGGATCCGGCGCGGGCGGCTGCCGCTCGTCCTTGATCGGCCGCGACGCATCCGGCCGTGCTTCGGACGGCGGGACGGGCTCGGGCTTGCGGGGAGAGAGTTCGTCGGACATGGGGATTGATCGAGCCCGCGAAGCCTAATACCAGCGCGTTTTCGACACAACCTTGGAAAGGCCCGCCCGCATGACACTGGCGACGCCTTCGCGGGGCTACCATGCGGCCATGGATACGCCCTACTCCGCCGAACTCATCACTCTGCAGGGTGCCGACACCCTGGCTTTCGCGCAGGCACAGTTCAGCAGCAACGTCGCGGCGCTCGAACCCTCGCGGTGGCAATTCAGTGCCTGGCTGGACGCGCGCGGCCGGGTGCGGGCGCTGTTCCACCTGCTGCGGCTCGAGGACGAGCGCCTGCTCCTGCTGCTGCGTGGCGGCGCGGCCGCGCCCCTGGCCCGGGCGCTCGGCCTGTACGTACTGCGCTCGAAGGTGCGCATCGAGGCCGCCACGGGACTCGCCCTGGGGACGGCACCGGCACTGGCGTGCGGACTCGTCGAGGCCAAGGCGGACGATCTCATCCTCGGTTGCGGCCGCCATGCGCTGGTGATCGGTCGGTACGGCGACTCGCGCTGGCGGCTCGAGCAGATCCGCGCCGGCTGGCCTTGGCTGCCGACCGAATCGCTACTCGACACGCTGCTGCCGCCCGCACTCGGGCTGCGTCATCTGCAGGCGACGGCGCTGGACAAGGGCTGCTACCCCGGGCAGGAGATCGTGGCCCGGCTGCATTACCGCGGCGGCCACAAGCACCACCTGCATCACGTGCGCCTGAGCCGGCCAGTGCCGCCCGGAACCGTCTTGGAGAGCACGACCGGACCCGTGCAGTTGCTGGACGTGGCCGCCGTCGACGAAGGCGCCGAGGCCCTTGCCATCCTGCACGATGAGCTGGCGCAAACACTCAGCCTTGCCCCCCTGACGCTGGCCGGAACGCGTGTCGAATGGCTGGCCTCGTTCCCGCCGTGAACCCTGCACAAAGATGAGTATGACGTGAACCGGAGACCCGAAAAACTTGCCTCGCCGGCGGGAGCCGACTAGGCTCGGCCGGCTCAAAGCATGCACCCCCCTTGGCGGGGCAGCTTGATTAGGTTGCCGAACCGAAGGTTTTCTGGATCGGCAAAGACGCCGGCGCTGGCCGGCATGACAGGACGCATCGCCACCCAAGGTGTGGGATGCCGCGGCCCGCAGGGCCGCATTCGTATCTTCCGCCGGCGCCGGATCAGCCGGTGGATGGCCACAATCCCGTGGCAAGTCGTGCGGCCTTGAAGGTTTCTGCCGCACGGAAAATCCAGGTGGAACGGCCTGCCCGCCCGTCCACCGCAACGGCGCTCCGACCCGCTCGACGGCCGGCGCGTACAGCACGTTGGAGGCAGACAATATGAAGCTATCTTTGCTGTTGTGGGCAGCGTCCGTGCTCCCCCAGCCCATTGCCGACCAGGCCTGCCTGGCGGCTACCGTGTATCTGGAGGCCCGCAGCGAAACCACCGTGGGCCAGATGGCCGTGGCCGAAGTCGCCCTGCGTCGCCGCGAACGCGGCCAATGGGGCGACACCGTCTGCAAGGTGGTGGCCTCACCCCACCAGTTCGCCATCAGCACCACGCCCGGCAATTTCGAGATCGACAACCTCGGCGCCTTCCAGAAGGCATGGAAAATTGCCGGCGAATCGATCAGCAATTGGGAACTGCCGGCGCAGGCACGCCGCCTGTATGTTCCGCATGCCGATCATTTCGCCAGCGTCACCGTGGCACCCGGCTGGCCTTCCAAGCGCGCGGTCACCACGATTGGCGACCATCGCTTCTACGCGGTCAACTAGTCGCGGCGGCCTTTGTCCCCAGCACGACGAAGGCGGATGGCAAGCCATCCGCCCTTACCGGGGAGACGCGGGATATGCCCGCGCTTCAGCGCAGGAACACCCTGCCGCCGCGCACCTCGACGCGCTCGCCCTCATGCACCTGGGGATCCTCACGCTGGGTCACCGTGGCATAGAGCTTGTCGTCGCGTTCGATCACGACCTGCCATACGGATGGATCACCCCGCGCCGCGTCCGAGGCCTGCGAAGCCGCCGGAGCGGGACCGATGTCGGCGGCCGGAATACCGCGCATCGCGCGCAGATCGCCGGACATCGCCAGCGTCTGTACGCTGCGGACCGTGCCGCAAGTGGCGCAATCATCCACTGGACTGCGATGCACGACCGGGGGATAGCCGGTGCGGTAGTACGGCGCGCCATGACATCCGGCAAGCGCCAGGAGCCCGGCCATGGCGCATGCCCGACCCACCGACGAGGCAGAAGCTCTGAGCATCGCTGTTCTCCTTCAGTGCGCGTCGGAAACGGCGACGACGCCTTCCTGGATCTCGACCCGGTCGCCCGGATCATGATCCATGCGTACGGTACGGGTCACACCGTTGTATTCATAGCGGACGTCGTAGCCGACGATCTGGGTGGTCGATTCGGTCACCGTCTCGCAGCGCTTGCGCGTGGTCGTGCTCACCGTGCCATGCTGGTTGCCCTCCTGGATTTTCTTGCCCGCATAGCCGCCACCGACGGCGCCGGCGACGGTGGCCAGGGTCCGACCGCTGCCGCCGCCGATCTGATGGCCGAGAACACCGCCGACCACGGCACCGATGGCGGTACCGGCGATCTGGTGCTGGTCACTCGGCGGCTCGACATGCCGGACGACCTCGTCGTGGCAGACCTCATGCGGCTTATGGATCGTTTCGCGGACCGGCTCGACGCTGACCACCTTGGCGTACTTGGGACCGGCCGCCTCGGCGGCCGCCGAGGCTGTGCCCGGGTCGGCACTGGCATCGCGATTGCAAGCAGCCAGCCCCAGGACGCAGCTGCCGGCCATACCCAGACTCAACACGCGGAGCATTACCTTGTTCATGACCGCCTCCTTGAAATGCCTAAGGCACCAGGCTTGGGTGCCCGCAAATTGTGAAAGTTCCGGCTGAATGCCGCAGCAATGATGTTATTCCTGAAAAAATCAAGGCCGCGTCGCCGTGCATAGCACCCCGCTCATCGATACCCATGTCCATCTGGACGATGACGCCTTCGATCCGGACCGTGACGAGGTCATCGCGCGCGCCCTGCACGCGGGCGTCGAGGCCTTCATCGTGCCGGCCGTCGAGCGGCGGCACTGGCCGCGCATCGCCGGTCTATGCGCCGCGCGACGGGGCGTTTTTGCCGCCTATGGCATCCATCCGCTGTCCGTCGCGACACACGACGCGCAAGATCTCTCGGCCCTGGAAAGCTGGCTGCAGAATCACGCGGCCGTGGCGATCGGCGAAATCGGCCTCGACGGTTTCCATGCCGAGAGCGACCTCGATCGGCAGCGGGTTTTCTTCCATGCCCAGCTGCAGATCGCCCGCCGCTGGGCGTTGCCGGTCATCGTGCATGGCCGGCGCGCCTTCGAGGAAATCGTGCGGACCCTGCGCGGCATGCCGGGACTGCGTGGCGTGGTGCACAGTTTTTCCGGCAGTCCCGAGCAGGCCCGGCAGCTGTGGGAGCGGGGGTTTTACATAGGCATCGGCGGGCCACTGACCTACCCGCGGGCCCACCGGCTGCGTCGCCTGGTGGCGCAGATGCCGCTGGAATACCTGTTGCTGGAAAGCGACGCGCCCGATCAACCACCCGTCTCGCGCCGCGGCGAGCGCAACGAGCCTGCCTGCGTGGCGGAAGTGATCGCCTGTGTCGCCGAACTGCGCGGCGAGCCCGTCGAGACCATCGCCGCCGCCTGCCTGGACAACGCCCGCCGCCTGTTCGGCCCGGCCCTGACCGCGGATAGCCCGGCTTTTGCTGCGCCTTTCCCGCGCAGCAAACCTTGAGCTGGCGTCCTTCGCGCGCTTCTGCTAGTTTTTTGCGCATGGCACAACAACCCAAAAACACCCTGCGCATCATCAAGAAATACCCCAACCGGCGCCTGTACGACACCGAGATCTCCAGCTACATCACCCTGGAGGAGGTGCGTCAACTGGTGCTGGACGGCGAGTCTTTCGAAGTCCGCGATGCCAAGAGCGGCGAGGACCTGACCCGTTCGGTCCTGCTGCAGATCATTTCCGAGCACGAGGAGAAAGGGCAGCCGATGCTCTCTCCGCAGCTGCTCAGTCAGATCATCCGCTTCTACGGCGATTCGCTGCAGGGCTTCATGGGGCCGTACTTGGAGCGCAGCCTGCAGGTCTTTCTCGATCAGCAGCAGCAGTTCCGCAGCCAGCTCAACAGCCTGATGGGGCAGACGCCCTGGACCATGCTCAACGAGCTGACCGAGCGCAATCTCGACCTGTGGAAATCGATGCAGCGCGGCTTCATCGACGTAGCGACCGCTCACCAGCCCCCGCCCAGCGGCAAGAGTGGCCGCAAGCCCTGACATGCCGGCACCGGCTGCATCGCGCGGCCGATGAAGCGTCGCCCCGCCTTCACCGTGATCGGCGCCGGCCTGGTCGGTGCCCTGCTCGCCCGCTTGCTGGCCTTGCGCGGCCTGGCCGTCGAGGTCTTCGAAAAACGTCCTGATCCGCGGCTGGATGGGTTCACCGGCGGACGCTCGATCAATCTTGCCCTGGCCGAGCGCGGCCTTAAGGCCCTGCGCACTGCCGGTCTAGCCGAAAGCGCACTCGCCCAGGCCGTGATGATGCGCGGCCGGATGATCCATGCCGGCGCGGGGAACGCCGAACTGCACCGCTATGGCGTGGACGACCGGGAGGTGCTCTGGTCCCTGTCCAGGGCGGCGTTGAACCGCCTGCTGATCGACGCTGCCGAAGCCGCCGGCGCACGCTTCCATTTCGGTCAGGCCCTGGTAGGCGTGGATTTCTCCCGCCGCCGGCTACGTCTGGCCGACGGCCGCGGCATCGCGCGTGAAGTCGAGGCCGGCGTATGGCTGGGCGCCGACGGCGCCGGCTCGGCCCTGCGGGCGGCCATGGCCGAGGTCACCCCGCTCGGCGAACACATCGAGCCGCTGGATCACGGTTACAAGGAGCTCACGATTGCGCCACGCCATCCAGGGCCGGGCGGCCGGGACGGCGAGCGCTTTGCCTTGGAGCCCCACGCACTGCACATCTGGCCGCGCGGCGGCTACATGTGCATTGCCCTGCCCAATGCCGACGGCAGCTTCACCGTCACCCTGTTCTTGCCGCTGACCGGTGAGGGGGCGAGCTTCGCGCGGCTGGCCGATCCGGCGGCGGCCGAAGCCTTCTTCGCCGCCGATTTTCCCGATCTGCTGCCGCTGATTCCGCGCTTTGCCACGGATTACGCGGCCCACCCGGTCGGCCGGCTGGCCACGCTGCGTCTCGCGCACTGGCATCTCGACGACCGCGCCGTGCTGCTCGGCGATGCGGCCCACGCCATCGTGCCCTTCCACGGCCAGGGCATGAATTGCGGCTTCGAAGACGCCCTGCTGCTGTCCGACCTGCTTGCCGACACCGCGCCGGCCACGGCCTTCGCCGAGTTCCAGCGCCTGCGCCAACCGCAGGCCGACGCCATCGCGCGCATGGCCTTGGAAAACTATCGGGAAATGCGCGATGGCGTGGTCGATCCGCATTACCTCGCGCGCCGTGCCTTGGGGTTGCGTCTGGCCGAACGCGCGCCGCGGCACTTCATGTCCCGCTACCGCATGGTGAGCTTCACCTGCCTGCCCTACGCCTATGCGCTGACCCGCGGCGCGGCCCAGGACGCCCTGCTCGACGCGCTGCTGGCCGAAGCCGGCGGCGACGCGGCGCGAGTCGATCTGGATCACGCCGCCGGCCGGCTGCAGGCCATGCTTCCACCCTTGCCGTGAGCCCACGATGGACCCTGGACTCGACGCCGCCTTTCGCCGCTCGCGTTACCTCGTGTGGCTGACGCCCGCCACCTGGTTCCGGTTCACGGTGGACCAGCCGCCGCCGGCCGGGCTCGCCCATGCGATCGCGGGGGCGCCCTGGGCACACGTCACCGCCTGCAACCCGCAGTCGCGCCCGACTTCCGACGCAGCCAATCTTGCCGCCCAGCAGGCGCTCTATGCCGCCCTGCGTGCGCTGCCGGCCACGCGGGACATCCATCCGGCCATCGGCCTGGGGCCGGAAGGCTGGCACGAACCCAGCCTGTTCGTGGTGGGGCCGGAGACCGCCGAGCTCGACCGGCTCATGCGCCGTTTCGGCCAGCTCGCTTACCTGCATGGGCGGGGTGAATGGCCCGTCAAACTGCGCTGGCTGTGATTGCCCACAGGGGCGACTGGTGTGTTAAAACTTAATTTGGTTTTGATGCACGCACGATTACAAATTTCAGCCGTCGGTCGACGGGATGACCGATTTTTTGAAAGCATGCCGACACGTTCATGGAGTAAAATCAGCAGGTTTGCTGTGCAACTTCAGAGCCGGCGTGCCTTCATCCTTAGAGCCTTCCCCAAAACGCCAGCCGGTGCGCGTCATCGCCATCGTCGGCAGCGACGGTGCCGGCAAGTCGACGCTGGCCGCCCGTCTCGTCGCCGAGCTGCGCCGGCAGGGGCTGGTCGAGCAGCTCTATCTCGGCCAATCCTCCGGCCGCATCGCCGACTGGATCGCCACGCTGCCGCTGGTCGGCCGGCCGCTGGACCGCTATCTGCGGCGCAAGTCCGAGGAGGTCCATGCACGCAAGTCCGCGCCGCCCGGAACCGCCGCCGCCGTGGTCATCTACCTGCTTTCGCGCTGGCGCGCACCCATTCCGCCGCCTGTTGCGCAAGTGCCGGCGCGGCGTGCTCATCGTCACCGACCGCTATCCGCAAGCCGAGGTGCCGGGCTTCCGCTTCGACGGCCCGCAACTGGCCAAGACCCCTGGCGGCAACGGGCTGGTGCGCCGGCTGGCCGCCAGCGAGTTGCGGCTCTATCAGTGGATGGCGGCGCACGTGCCCTTGCTGGTGATCCGCCTCGACATCGACGAGGCCACCGCGCACGCGCGCAAGCCCGATCACGGCCTGGACGAATTGCGCGACAAGATCGCGGTCATGCGGCGATTGCGCTACAACGGCGCCACGATCGTCGACATCGATGCGCGCCGGCCCTATCCCGAAGTGCTGGCCCAGGCGTTGGCCGCGATCGATGGTGCGCTCGCTTCCCCGCAAACCGGTCCCGCGAGCGCCGTCGCGTCTGCGCAACGGCGGGCCGACCAGACGCCTCCACCGGACAGGATCTAGCACCCCGTGGCCAACCCCGACCAAGCCCCGCTGTGGCGTCGCCTGCTGATCAAGGGCGGCAAGCACTTCCTGCGCTGGAATGGACGCTTCCAGGCCCGGCATTCGCGGATTCCGACGACGCCGGTGATCGACAACCACTACTTCGACTGGGTGCCGCGTCTGGAAGGCGCCTGGCGCGAGATCCGCGCGGAACTGGACCACCTGCTCGAGCATCCGGAGGAACTCCCCGCGTTCCACCAGATCTCGCCGGACCAGAAGCGCATCTCCAAGGGCGACAACTGGAAGACCTTCGGCTTCTACGTCTACGGCAAGCGCGTGGACCACAACTGCGCGCTGTGTCCGCGCACCGCCGCCGTGCTGGACACGCTGCCCGGCATGCGCAGCGCGATGTTCTCCATCCTCAAGCCGCACTATCACATCGCCCCGCACAAGGGACCGACCCGCGCGGTGATCCGCGCGCATCTCGGGCTCAAGGTGCCGGCGGACTGGCGCAACGTGTGGATTCGCGTCGACGATCAGATCCTGCACTGGCACGAGGGCAAGGTGATCCTGTTCGACGACAGCTACGAGCACGAGGTGCGCAACGACACCGACGAGCTGCGCGCGGTGCTGTTCATCGACATCGACCGGCCGATGGACCGGATCGGGACACTGTTCAACCGTGCCCTGCTGCGCGTCATCCAGATGAGCCCGTACGTGCGTCAGCCACTCAGGAACCTTGCGCAATGGCACCGGGAGCACCGGCTATGAGCGCTCCCGCCCCGCCCGCACTGCTGGAAGCGCGCGCGCTGTCTTTCCTGCGCGCCGACGAGCCCGTGTTCGGGCCGCTCGACTTCCGTCTCGAGGAGGGCGAGCTCGCGCTGGTGGAAGGCGACAACGGCAGTGGCAAGACCACATTGCTGCGCCTGCTCGCCGGCCTGCTGCACGTGGATGCCGGCGCGCTGTACTGGCGCGGCGCGCCGTGGCGGCGCGAGGACAACGCCGGCGAGGTCCTGCTGCTCGGCCATCAGCTGGGCCTCAAGGGCGATCTCAGCCCGCGCGAAAACCTCGCCGTCGCCGCCGGCCTGCATGGCACGCGGAGCGGCCTAGACATCGACGGCGTGCTGGACGAGGTGGGCCTCGCCGGCTATGAGGACGAACCGGTGCGGCGGCTTTCCGCCGGCCAGAAAAAGCGCGCCGCGCTCGCCCGCCTGCTGCTCCTGCCCGGCACGCTGTGGCTGCTGGACGAGCCCTACGCCAACCTGGACCGGGCCGGCATCGCGCTGGTCAACCGCCTGCTGGAGCGGCACGTCGAGGCCGGCGGCAGCGCGCTGGTGACCAGCCACGGCGCGGTCAGCTTCCACGGCGGGCAGCCGCGGCGGATCCGTCTGCACGCATGAATGCGCCCCTTGCCCACGCCTGCGCCGCCGTGCTGCGTCGCGACCTGCTGCTGGCCTGGCGGCGGCGCGGCGACATCGCCATGCCGGTGCTGTATGCGCTCATCGTCGCCACGCTGTTTCCCTTCGCGCTCGGTCCGGACGAGCCGCTGTTGCGCCGGATCGCCGGCGGCGTGGTGCTGGTGACCGTGCTGCTGGCCATGCTGCTCG
This sequence comes from Aerosticca soli, assembly GCF_003967035.1. GTDB lineage: Bacteria > Pseudomonadota > Gammaproteobacteria > Xanthomonadales > Rhodanobacteraceae > Aerosticca > Aerosticca soli. The sequence goes on from NZ_AP018560.1 coordinate 2,058,004, forward strand.
CACTCGACGCGATGTTCCGCAGCGACCTCGAGGACGGCTCGCTGGAGCAGCTGGTGCTGGCACCGCAGCCGCTGGCGCCGCTGCTGGGCATGAAGATCCTCGCCCACTGGATGACCACCGCACTGCCGCTGATCGTGGTGGCGCCGCTGTTGGCGGGCATGCTGCACCTGCCGGGCGCGGTGCTGCCGACCCTGCTGCTGGCGCTGCTGCTGGCGACACCGCTGATCAGCCTGCTCGGCGCGGTGCTGGTCGCGCTGACGGCCGGCACCCGGCGCTCTGGTATGCTGCTGGCGCTGATGCTGCTGCCGCTCGGCGTGCCGGTGGTGATCTTCGCCGCCGGCGCCGTGGCCGCCGCGCAGCAAGGGCTGCCGTGGGCCGCGCCGGTCGCCTGGCTCGGCGCCGGCCTCGCCCTGGCACTGGTCCTGGCTCCGCTGGCTTGCGCTGCCGCCCTCCGTATCGCGCTGGACGCTTGACGACATGGCCAAGTGGATTCCCTTGTGGGTGCACAAGCTCGGCTCGCCGCCGGTCTTCTACCGCGTGGCCGGCTGGCTGCGGCCGTGGGCGCTCGCGCTCGCCGTGCTGCTCGGCGCGGTGGCGCTGTACGGCGGTCTGGTGCTGGCGCCGGCCGACTACCAGCAGGGCGACGCCTACCGGATCATCTTCATCCACGTGCCCTGCGCGTGGATGGGCCTGTTCGTCTACGGCGTGATGGCGGTGGCGGCGTTCGTCGCGCTGATCTGGCGGGTGAAGCTGGCCGAAGTGGTGGCGATGGAGTCAGCACCGATCGGTGCGGCCTTCACCTTCATCACCCTGGTCACCGGCTCGCTGTGGGGCAAGCCGATGTGGGGCACCTGGTGGACCTGGGACGCGCGGCTGACCTCCGAACTGGTGCTGCTGTTCCTGTACCTGGGCGTGATCGGTCTCTATCACGCCTTCGAGGATCGCCGCCAGGGCGCGCGCGCTGCCGCCTTCCTCGCGCTGATCGGCATCATCAACGTGCCGATCGTGCATTTCTCGGTGAACTGGTGGAACACCCTGCACCAGGGTTCCACCGTGCGCCTGCTGGGACCGTCGAAGATCAGCGCGGACATGCTCTGGCCGCTGCTGACCATGATGCTCGCCACCAAGCTCTATTACCTCGCCAGCCTGTGCGGCCGCGTGCGCACGGACCTGCTCGCGCTGGAGAGCGGCAAGGACTGGGTGCGGCAGATCGCCCTGGGCGAGGGGCGCGGATGAGCGGCTTTCTCGCCATGGGCGGCTATGCGGCCTATGTGTGGCCAGCCTATGCGGTGTTCGTGCTGGTGCTCGCCGCCGACTTCCTCGCACCGGTGCTGCGCCGCCGGCGCCTGTTGCGTGAATTGCGCGCACGTCTCGCCCGGCAGACACGCCGGTCGCGCCCACCCGAAACCTCCGACGTTCGATGAATCCGACCCGCAAACGCCGCCTCACCCTCGTCCTGCTCGTGCTCGCCGCCGCCGGGGTGGCGATCGGGCTCGGCGTCTTCGCCCTGCAGCGGAACATGAATTACCTGTTCACGCCGAGCCAGGTGCACTCGGGCGCCGCCAATGGCTATGCCACCTTCCGCCTGGGCGGCATGGTCAAGTCCGGCTCGATCCGGCGCGATCCCGACTCGCTGAAAGTCACCTTCACCGTGGTGGACGCGGGCGGCGCCATGCCGGTCGAGTACACCGGCATCCTGCCCGACCTGTTCCGCGACAACCAGTCGGTGATCGCCACCGGCCACATGGACAACGCGCGCTTCGTCGCCACCGAGGTGCTCGCCAAGCACGACGAGACCTACATGCCCAAGGAACTCAAGGACGCGATGGCCAAGGCGCATCAGGGCAAGCAGGTCGGGCGGACCGACCGGGAGAGCCGCCCATGACGCCGGAACTCGGTCAATTCGCGCTGATCCTCGCCCTGCTGCTCGCGCTCGCCCAGGGCGTGCTGCCGATCGTCGGCGCCTGGCGCGGCAACCGCGCACTGATGGCGCTGGCGCGGCCGGCCGCCGCCGGACAGGCGGTGTTCGTCGGCACCGCCTTCGTGCTGCTGGCGTGGGCGTTCCTGCAGTGCGATTTCTCGGTGCGCTACGTCGCTGACAACTCCAACCTCGCGCTGCCCTGGTACTACCGCATCGCCGCGGTGTGGGGCGCGCACGAGGGCTCGATGCTGCTGTGGGTCACCATCCTCAACGTGTGGACGGTGGCGCTGATCGCGCTCAGCCGGCAGTTGCCGGAAGCCTTCCTGGCCCGCGTGGTCGGCGTACTCGGCCTGATCGGCGTCGGCTTCCTCGCCTTCATCCTGTTCACCTCCAACCCGTTCGAGCGTCTGCTGCCGATGCCGGCCGACGGCGGCGATCTGAATCCGGTCCTGCAGGATCCCGGCATGACCTTCCACCCGCCGGTGATCTACATGGGTTACGTCGGCTTCTCGGTGGCCTTCGCCTTCGCCATCGCCGGTCTGCTCGGCGGCGAGCTGGAACAGGCGTGGGTGCGCTGGTCGCGGCCGTGGACCAACGTAGCCTGGGGATTCCTTTCCGCCGGCATCGTCGCCGGCAGCTGGTGGGCCTACGCCGAGCTCGGCTGGGGCGGCTGGTGGTTCTGGGACCCGGTGGAAAACGCGAGCTTCATGCCGTGGCTGGTCGGCGCCGCGCTGGTACACGCGCAGGCGGTGACCGAGAAGCGCGGCAGCCTGCGCGCGTGGACCATCCTCTTGTCGATCTTCGCCTTCTCGCTGTCGCTGCTCGGCACCTTCCTGGTGCGCTCGGGCGTGCTGACCTCGGTGCATGCGTTCGCCTCCGATCCGCGCCGCGGCCTGTTCATCCTGGGCTTCCTCACCGTAGTGGTCGGCGGCTCGCTGCTCTTGTACGCACTGCGCGCGCCGAAGGTGGCCGGCGGCAAGCCGTTCGGCGTCGTCTCGCGCGAGAGCGCGATCCTGATCGGCAACCTGATGCTCACCGTCGCCGCGGCGATGGTGCTGCTCGGCACGCTGTTCCCGCTGATCGGCGATGCGCTCAACCTCGGCAAGGTGTCGGTGGGGCCGCCGTATTTCGGCTTCCTGTTCACCCTGCTGATGCTGCCGGTGGTGCTGCTGCTGCCGTTCGGGCCGTTCCTGCGCTGGGGCGGCGCGGGCGATGCCGGGCTGCTCAAGCGCGTGCTGCTGCGCGTGACCGTGGCCGCACTGGCCTGCGCCCTCGTCGCCGCCTTCCTCACCCATGGCCAGGCCCGGGCCGTCGCCGGTGTGGCCGGCGCGGTGTGGGTCGGCGTGGGCGTGCTGCTGTACGCCTTCAAGCGCTGGCGCGAGATGCCGCGTGGCCGGCGCTATCCGGCGGAAATGGCCGGCATGCTGCTCGCGCACTTCGGCGTCGGCGTGTTCCTGATCGGTGTCATGCTCTCCGAATCGCTCAGCGTCACCCGCGATGTGCGCATGGCGCCGGGCGAGGAGCAGCGACTGGGCGCGTATCGCTTCCGCTTCGAGGGCGTGAGCGAAAGCGCCGGGCCCAACTGGCACGGCGTGCAGGGCACCGTGCGGGTGTTCCACGACGATCGCCCGCTCGCGCTGATGCATCCGCAAAAGCGCACCTACCTGCGCGGTCAGGTGCAGACCGAATCGGCGATCGTCCCCGGCATCACCCGTGACCTCTATGTCGCGCTCGGCGAACCGATGGACCCGCAACACCCCGAAGGCGCATGGGCGCTCAGGCTCTACGAAAAACCGTTCGTGCGCTGGATCTGGGCCGGCGGCCTGCTGATGATGCTGGGCGGCTTCGTCAGCGCGGCGGACCGGCGCTTCCGCACGCGCCGCGCGGCCACCGCCGCCACGCAGGACGCCGACATGACGGCCGCATCACCGACGGCCACCGCGCAGGAGTCGCGCGCATGAACCGGCTGTTGCCGCTGTTCGGTTTCCTGCTGCTGGTCGCGCTGTTCGGTTTCGGCATCTGGTGGAACACCGGCCACGATCAGCGCGAGGTGCCCTCGCCGTTGATCGGCAAGAACGCGCCCGACTTCAGCCTGCCGTATCTGGATGATCCATCACGCACGCTGCGCAAGGCCGATCTGCTCGGCAAGCCCTATCTCATCAACGTGTTCGCCAGCTGGTGCGTGGCCTGCGCCGAGGAACACCCGGTGCTGATGGCCGAAGGCAGGCAGCTCGGCATTCCGGTGATCGGCTACGACTACAAGGACGATCCCGCCGACGCCAAGGCCTGGCTCGCGCAGCACGGCAACCCCTACGACCGGGTGATCGCCGACCGCGAGGGCCGCACCGCGATCGACTTCGGCGTGTACGGCGCGCCGGAAAGTTTCCTCGTCGATGCCAAGGGCGTGATCCGCTACAAGCGCATCGGCCCGTTCACCCCCGAGCTCATCGAGCAGGAACTCAAACCGCGCATCGCCGAGCTGCAACGGGAGGCGCGCTGATGGCCAGGGCGATGCGTACCTTGCTGTGCGCCCTGCTGTTCGCGGTCATCGGCACCGCCCATGCGCAGGCGATCGATCCGCTGCCGTTCAAGGATCACGCCGAGGAAGTGCGCTTCCAGAAGCTCACCGCGCAACTGCGCTGCCTGGTCTGCCAGAACGAGAACCTCGCCGACTCCAACGCCGAGCTCGCCCGCGACCTGCGCCACGAGGTGTTCGAGCTGATGCAGCAGGGCAAGAGCGACGAGGAGATCAAGCAGTACCTGGTCGCCCGCTATTCGAAGTTCGTGCTGTACGACCCGCCGCTCGATCGCGGCACGCTGCTGCTGTGGTTCGGCCCGGCACTGATCCTCGTCGCCGGCGCCCTCGCCGTCGGCATCACCGTGCGCCGTCGCAGCCGCGCGGCCAGCGCCGCCAAAACCGCCGCCGAGCCGGGAGACGACTGGTGAGGGTGATGTTCTTCCTGCTTGCGGCGCTGATGCTCTGCGTCGCCCTGGCCCTGCTGCTGGTGCCCTTGCTCAAGGCGGCCCGCCGCCAGGGCGGACATACCCGCGGCACCTTGGCACTCGCGCTCGGCATGGCCTTCGCCCTGCCGCTGGTCGCGGTGGGGCTGTATATGGCCATCGGCACGCCCGCCGCACTGCAGGGCGTCACCCGTGAACCGACTGCCGGCGACATCGACCAGGCCATCGCCGCCCTGCGCAAGCATCTGGCCGAGCAGCCTGACGATGCGCAGGGCTGGGCGCTGCTCGGCCGTACCCTGCTCGCCCTGCAGCGACCGGCCGAGGCGCGCGAGGCCTTCGGGCGACTGCTCGAACGCGCGCCCGATGACACCACCGCCATGCTGGGCTGGGCCGAGGCCGACGCCCAGGCACGCCCCGATCACCGGCTCGAAGGCCGCGCGCTCGAGCTGCTCCAACGCGTGGCCGCACGCGAGCCGGACAATCAGCGTGCGTTGTGGCTGCTCGGCATCGCCGCCTATCAACAGGATCATTACCAGGAAGCCATCGAACACTGGCAGCGGCTGCTGCCGCAACTTAAGGCGGGATCCCCGGTCGCGCAGTCAGTCGCCGCACAGATCGACGAAGCCAAGCGCCGGCTGGGCCAGCCGCCGATGGCGATGGACGCTACCCCATCGCCGCCGCAGACGCCCACGGCCGCATCCTCCACCGCGGCGTCCCAGCCGCCGGCGACTGGTGTCGCCCTTACCGTTGAGGTGCGTGTCGCCCCCGCCCTGGCCGGGCGGATCGGCAAGGGCGACACCTTGTTCGTCTATGCCCGCGATGCGCAGGGGCCGGCGATGCCGCTCGCGGTGGCCAGGCTCGACGCCGCCACGCTGCCGGCCACCGTGACGCTGACCGATGCGATGGCGATGACGCCGCAACATCGGCTCTCCTCGGCGCGCCGGGTGTTCGTCGGCGCGCGCGTCAGCAAGAGCGGCCAGGCGCTCGCCCAACCCGGCGATCTCGAAGGCGATGCCGGCGTGGTCGAGCTCAAGGACGGCGCGCGGGTCGCGATCACCCTCGACCGGGTGCGCTGAGAGTGGGCGACGCACGGCGCTACCACGCCCTGCCTTCGCCGTTTCCGATGAAACGGGGCGGTGCGCTGCACGGCGCACGCGTGGCCTATGAGACCTGGGGCCGGCTGAACGATGCCCGCGACAACGCCGTGCTCATCCTCACCGGGCTGTCGCCGAGCGCGCATGCCGCCTCCAGTGCCGACGATCCCTCGCCGGGCTGGTGGGAGGCGATGATCGGCCCGGGCAAGCCGATCGATACCGACCGCTGGTACGTGGTTTGTGTCAATTCGCTGGGCAGCGACAAGGGCTCGACGGGGCCGGCCTCGATCGATCCGGCCACCGGACAACCCTACCGCCTGCGCTTTCCCGCGCTATCGCTCGAGGACGTGGCCAATGCGGCCTGGTCGCTGGCCCACGAAGGCCTGGGCATCGGGCGCCTGGCCTGCCTCATCGGCTGTTCGATGGGCGGCATGAGCGCACTGGCGTATCTGCTGCAGCATCCGGGCAGCGCCGGGGCGCACATCAGCGTGAATACCGCGCCGCAGGCGCAGCCGTTCGCCATTGCCATCCGCTCGCTGCAGCGCGAGGCCATCCGCCTCGATCCGCAGTGGGACCACGGCAACTACGACATCCCGGCCCGGCCCGGCGGCAAATACCCGGAAGCGGGCATGAGCATCGCGCGCAAGCTCGGTGTCATCACCTATCGCTCGGCGATGGAATGGAAGGGTCGCTTCGCCCGCATTCGGCTCGATTCGGAACATCGCGACGATGAACCGTTCGGCTACGAATTCGAGGTCGAGCGTTACCTGCAGGCACATGCGCAACGTTTCGTGCGCAGTTTCGATCCCAACTGCTATCTGTACCTTTCCCGTGCCAGCGACTGGTTCGACGTCGCCGGCTACGGCGATGGCGACGTGCACGCGGGCCTGCGGCGCATCCAGCTGGAACGTGCGCTGGTGCTCGGCGCGGGTACCGACATCCTGTTCCCGCTCGAACAGCAGGAACAGATCGCCCAGGGCCTGCGTGCCGGCGGCGCCGAGGTCGACTTCATTGCCATGGATTCGCCGCAGGGGCACGATGCCTTCCTGGTCGACATCGCCCACTATGGCCCGGCCATCGGCGCTTTCATGGCGACCCTGGCCGGACGCAACGAACCACGCTGACCGGATCGGCCAGCTACATGCCCTGCTTGGGTGGAGGATCGCAAAGCCATGCTCACCATCGAGTTTCCGGGCTGCCACGCACTGATCGGCGTCATCGACGCCGCCGTCGCCCAGGGCGCGCTGCCGGCCATCACCGATCAGCTGCGCCATGCCCTGTGCCGGCTGATCCGCAGCGACACGCTCCAGCTGCCGCCATGCGTGTTCGAGCCGGCCGCTGGCCGCTACGCCCGCCGCGAGCTCTATCGCAGCGACACCTTGGGCTACAGCGTGGTGGCGATGACCTGGGCCCCCGGCCAAGGCACGCTGATCCACGACCATGCCGGCATGTGGTGCGTCGAAGGCGTCTGCAGCGGTGAACTCGAGGTCACCCAATACGATCCGCTGGACAGCCGCGCCGACCGCTACCGCTTCCAGCCGGTCGGCGCGATCCAGGCCGGACCGGGTTCGGCCGGCAGCCTGATCCCGCCGCACGAGTACCACACCATCCGCAACCCCAGCGAGGACACCATCGCGGTGAGTCTGCACATCTATGCCGGGGCGATGACGCACTGCGCCGTATTCGAACCGCTACCCGAGGATTCCTGGTATGTGCGTCGCGAACGGGCACTGGGGCTCGACCCCGTGCACTGAGGCAAGGCATAATGGCTGCTTCACACGCCGGTGTGGCGGAATGGTAGACGCGGCGGACTCAAAATCCGCTGGCAGCGATGCCGTGTAGGTTCGAGTCCTATCACCGGTACCAGTTGAAAAACCCCGCCTCGTGCGGGGTTTTTTTGTCGCCGATCGCCCGGTAAAAGGCACGCCTGCGCGGACCTCAAAGCTCGCGCATGAGGCGAAAGCCGACCCGGCCGCTGCGCGTGTCGGCCGCTGCCGCTTGACGGAAGGCCGAGCGCGCCTGCTCGGGCGAACTGCCCCAGGAGCCGCCGCGCACCACGTGCACCGTGCAACCGGGATTGAGCCAGGCGCTGCCGTCCTGCGGGGCGCGCAGATAATTGTCGTGCCAGCAGTCGGCCACCCATTCGGAAACGTTGCCGTCGATGTCGTAGAGCCCGAATGGATTGGTCGCGAAGCTCATCACCGGTGCCGGCCCCCAATAACCGTCGCGGTAATGGGGAAAGGCATGGCTCCAGCGCCGTCCACGCGGCGAACGGTCGCCGCTGCCGGTCAGGTTTTCCACCGCCTGCGTCGGGTTACCTTCCCCCCACCAGTAACGGGTGCGGGTACCGCCGCGCAACGCATATTCGAACTCCGCCTCGCTGGGCAGGCGGTAACGCTTGCCGGTGTGCTGCGAGAGCCACGCGGCATAGGCCTGAGCATCGTTCCACGACACGTTGACCACCGGCAGGTTGTCCGCGGCCGGGTGGCCTGCGTAATCGTCGCGCCAGCTCGCCTGTCTGTCCTCGCGCAAGGCGCCGCTGCGCTCGTCGTAGACACTGGCGCCGCCCAGACGCTCCGAATCGGGACGATAACCGCTGGCCTTGACGAAGGCACGGAACTCGCCGACGGTCACCTCGGTGCGCCCAAGCGCGAACCCCCTGGCGATCGTCACCTGGTGGGCCGGCACCTCGGCGTCGGTATGTCCGCGCTCGTCATCGGCAGCGCCCATGATGAAGCGTCCGGCCGGGATCACCACCATCGCCGGCGCCTGTCCCGGCAGATCGGCCAGACGATCGATGAAGATCTGCCCCGGCCGATAGCCGCCATACAGCCGCGCATTGGTCAGGCTTTCATCGAACGCGGCCAGTTCGGGCGCGTCGGGGTCGACGGCCCGGGCCTGCGCGGCCAACTGGACGGCGAGCGCGACGTTGCCGGCATCCAGCGCCGAGCGCGCCTGCGCCAACAGCCCGCCCACACGCTGGCGGCGGATGTCTTCGATGCGCGAACGGGCGTCCTGCCATTGCGGCGAATCGGGCACGATGGCCGCGGCCTGCTGCAGGGCGCGCGCGGCGCTGGCGAAGTCGTTCTGCGCCACCGCCGCCAGCGCGCGGTCCAGCACGGCACGCTGGACCTGCAGCAGTCCCTGCTCGGCCACCGCGTTGTGCGGGTCGAGCTTGAGCACTTGCCGGTAGATCTGCAGCGCATTGTTGCCGGGGGGCTGATCGGCGTGTCCCTGCTGCAACAGGGCCGCCGCACGGGTCAGCAGCGGCCGCACCTGGCGCAGGACTTCGAGCTCGTGTTCGAGCTGGTCGACCGCCTCCTCGCTGTCGGGCAGCGTGCGCAGCGTGGCGAGCAGCTCGCGCGCCGAGCCTTCGTCGCCCAGAGCGATGTCCTGCTCGGCCTGGGCCAGCAGCCGGTTACGCACCTCGATGAGGCCGGCCAGTGCGCGGCGGCTGTCGGGCTTCATGCGCGCCGCCTGCGCGTAGAGCGCCGCGGCGCCCTCGCGGCCGGTCAGCTCCCCGGCCTGAAGCGCCTTGGCGGCCCGTTCGAGCAGCGCGCGGACCTGGGGCGGATCCTCGCCATGCTGTTCGGGCAAGGCTTGATTCGGACGCGCCATGCGCCGCGCGACCACGCTGGAGGGCGCCAGCGTGAGCGGCGGTCCGGCCACCGCCTCGGCGTCGCCTGCGCTCGCCGCCGGGCGCGTCTCCAGACTGCCGGGCACCGCGCCGATCTGTTGCGCGCGCCGCGCGGAGATCTCGTCGGGATCGACATGAAACATCCGCGGGAAGAAGTGATAGACCAGCGCCACCGCCAGCACGAGCACGCCCAAAATGCCCCCCAAGGTGCGCTGACGCTGGACGGTCTGACTGCTCGGCATGATTTGGGCTGCGTATCGGCGGGCTGTTATCGTGCGTGGGTCACCATAGGGCAAGCGCGCATGACAGGGCAATCGCATACCGACACGGCGCACGATGCGGCCGGAGCCGCCTGGATCGATCGTGCCGAGGCCCTCGCGGACTGGCTGGACGCGGTCCCGGCGTCCGCCGTGCTCGCACTCGACACCGAATTCATGCGGCGCAATACGTTCTTTCCGCAGTTGGCCCTGGTGCAGCTCGGTTATCACGGCCGCCAGGCCCTCGTCGACCCGCTCGCCTTCGACGCCGCACCCGCGCTCGAACGTCTGCAGCACCATGGCGTCGTGGTCATGCACAGCGCCGGCGAGGATCTGGAAGCGCTGGCGCCGCTGCTGCCGGAAGGCCCGCAGGTGCTGTTCGACACCCAGATCGCCGCGGCCTTCGTGGGTCTGGGCCTCGGGCTGAGCTACGGCGCCCTGGTCAGTGCCCTGCTCGGCGTCCAGCTGGACAAGAGCGAGGCACGCTCGGACTGGCTGCAACGCCCGCTTTCGGCCGCGCAGCAAAGCTATGCCGCGCTCGACGTGCGCTATCTCGAGCCGCTCCACGAGGCATTGCGCGAACGGCTCCAGGCCAGTGAGCGCGAGGCCTGGCACGCCGAGGACTGTGAGCGCCTGAAGGCCCGCGCCAGCCAGCGTGCGGCCGATCTGCAGCCGCAGCGTGCGCTACGCGCCGCCGCCGGCTGGAACCCGGAACGACAGGCGCTGCTGCGGCGGCTGCTCAACTGGCGCGAGCAGCGGGCCCGGTCGCTGAACCGGCCGCGCCCGTGGCTGCTCGAGGACACCCTGGCGCTCGATCTCGTGCAGTCGCCACCGCGCAGTCCGGGCGAACTGGAAACGCGCAGTCGCGCCCAGCGGGCCTTGCGCGCCGGCGAGCGCGCCGAACTGTTCGCGCTGCTGGCAAAGCCGGTATCGCCGGAGGAAGTCGCCGCCACCGCACCGATTCCCGGTTATCCGCAAGGACCGCTCAAACAGGCGCTCGCGGCCATGAAGGACTACGTGGACGAGCTGGCCGCGGAACTGGACATCCCGCCCGGGCTGCTGTGCCCGCGCAAGGCGCTGGAGGAATACGTGGTCACGACGCGTTGGCCCGAACAGCTCACCGGCTGGCGCCAGGGCCAGCTGGAGCACGGTCTCAGCAGCCTGCTGCCTTGAGCTGCCGCCACAGCACGGCGGCGAACGCGGCCGCCCGCGCAAGCCTTGACCGGAGGGATCGAAACGGCGGCCCTGCGGTGCTTTTTTGGCCAGGGCTTCCGGCGCGGCGGTAAGGAGTGGCGCTCCCAACGAGGTTCGAACTCGTGTTCCCGCCTTGAGAGGGCGGTGTCCTGGGCCACTAGACGATGGGAGCGCGGGACCGGAAAGCGCGCTAGTATAGCCCAATTGTCTGGCCCGGCAATGGCCCTTCGGGCGCCCGAGACGTCCCCGCGGTAGGGCGGCGATTCCTTGAGAAAACCCCAGGCGCCAATGCGCGGGCCAACCGGGCCACTTTTCGTTTCGAGGATCCGCAGCGCTTGAATTCGCAAGCCGATACCGGGGCCGCCGCCCCTTTGCGCATCATTCCGCGTGCCGAACACGCCATTTCGCGCAAGAACATCAGCAAGGCCGCCCTGCGCGTGCTCTATCGTCTGCATGAGGCCGGTTATGCGGCCTTCCTGGTCGGCGGTGCGGTGCGCGACCTGTTGCTCGGCGGCCACCCCAAGGATTTCGACGTCGCCACCGACGCGACCCCGGAGGAGGTGAAGAAACTCTTCCGCAACTGCCGCCTGATCGGCCGCCGCTTCCGGCTCGCGCACGTGGTCTATGGCGATGAGATCGTCGAGGTGGCCACCTTCCGCGGCGCCGGCGTCAGCGAGGAAGGCGCGGCCGATGCCGCGGGGCGCCACATCGTCGACGGCCGCATCGTGCGCGACAACGTCTGGGGCAGCATCGAGGAGGACGCGCTGCGGCGGGACTTCCGCGTCAACGCGATGTATTACGACATCAGCGACTTCTCCGTCCGCGACTACGTGGGCGGCATGCAGGACATCGAGAATCGCGTGCTGCACCTGATCGGCGATCCGGCCACGCGCTACCGCGAGGACCCGGTGCGCATGCTGCGCGCCGTGCGGCTGGCAGCCAAGCTCGACTTCCGCATCGACGAGAAGGCCGCCGCGCCATTGGCCGAACTCGGCCCGCTGCTCGCCGAGGTGGCGCCGGCGCGGCTGTTCGACGAGTCGCTCAAGATGTTCCTGTCCGGGCATGGCCTGGCGAGCTTCCGCCTGCTGGAACGCACCGGCCTGCTGCGCTTTCTGTTTCCGCCCGTGGCGCGCGCGCTGGAACGCGGCGACGCCACGCTGCGCGCCTTCATCGAGCAGGGACTGGCCAATACCGACGCCCGCGTGGCCGCCGACAAGTCGGTGACGCCGGCGTTCCTGTTCGCGGTGCTGCTGTGGGGCGAGGTGCGCGACCTCGCCCACGCCTGGATGGGCCGCGGCCTCGAATCCGCCGAGGCCTGGAGCCGCGCCGCCGCGCACGTGGTCGCCGAACAATGCCGACGCGTGGCCATCCCGCGCCGTTTCACCCTGACCATGGAAGAGATCTGGCTGCTGCAACCGCGTTTCGAGCAGCTCCAGCGCAAGAAGGTGTTCCGCCTGCTCGCCCACCCGCGTTTTCGCGCCGCGTTCGATTTCCTGCTGCTGCGTGGCGTGGAGTCGCCGGCCCTGCGCGAGCTCGGTCAATGGTGGGAGCACGCCCAGCAACTGCCGCACGAGGTGTTGGCGGCCGCGCTGCCGGCTTCCGCGGGCACCGCGGCCGAAGCGAAGCCCGAAGTCGCCGCACCGGCGCCCAAACGGCGGCGGCGACGGCGCACGAGTGGGCGCGCCGGCACCGCATGACCCGCGCCTTCGTCGCCCTGGGAAGCAACCTCGGCGATCCACGCGGGCAGCTGGAGCGGGCCTGCGAAGCGCTCGCGCGGCTGCCCGCCACGCAACTGGCGGCACGCTCGCGGCTCTATCGCACGCCGCCCTGGGGCATGACCGCGCAGCCGCCCTTCCTCAACGCCGTGGCGATGCTCGAGACGACGCTCGCGCCGAACACCCTGCTCGAGGCGCTGCTGGCGATCGAGCGCGCGGCCGGCCGCGTGCGCGGCACCGAGCGCTGGGGCCCGCGCACGCTCGACCTGGACCTTCTGCACATGGAAGAGACGGTGCTCGACACCCCCGAGCTCACCCTGCCGCATCCGCGCATCGCCGAACGCGCCTTCGTGCTGCTGCCGCTCGCCGACCTGGCGCCGGACCTGGTCCTGCCTGGGCTGGGCCGGGTGGATGTCCTGCTCGCCGGCGTGGAGACGCAAGGCTGCGTGCCGCTGGCTTGAGTCCGCATCGGCGGCGGCCGGATAATCGCCGGCATCCCCCGCCAGGAAACACCCCACGTGTACGCCGAACCCCGACGTGTCGCCGCGCGCAAGCCGGTCACCGTACCCGGCCTGCGGGCGATGAAGTCCGCCGGCCAGCGCATCGTCATGCTGACCGCCTATGACGCCAGCTTTGCCGCCCAGCTCGAGGCCGCCGGCGTCGATGTCGCCCTGGTGGGCGATTCGCTCGGCATGGTCGTGCAGGGCCACAAGAGCACCTTGCCGGTGACGCTGGACCAGATGGTCTATCACACCGCGCTGGTGGCGCGCGGTCTTTCCGCCACCTTGCTGGTCGCCGACCTGCCCTTCATGGCCGATCGCGACGTCGCGCACGCGCTCGAAGCCGGCGCGCGGCTGCTCGGCGAGGGTGGCGCGGCGATGGTCAAGATCGAGGGCGCCGCGCCGCATATTCTGGAAGCGATCGCCGCGCTCACCGCGCGGGCGGTGCCGGTGTGCGCGCATCTGGGGCTCACCCCGCAGTCGGTGCACAAGTTCGGCGGCTTCCGCATCCAGGGCCGTGCCCGGGATGCCGCCGACCAGCTGGTCGAGGAGGCACTCGCCGTGCAGGCGGCCGGGGCGCAGCTGGTGGTGATCGAGGGCGTGCCGAGCAGCCTGGGCGCGCGCATCACGGGCTCGCTCGACATCCCGGTGATCGGCATCGGCGCGGGCCCGGACTGCGACGGCCAGGTGCTGGTCTGCTACGACATGCTCGGCATCACGCCGGGCAAGCGGCCCAAGTTCAGCAAGGACTTCCTCGCCGGACGCGACTCGGTGGCCGCGGCGATCGCCGCCTATGCCGATGAGGTGCGTCGCGGCGTGTTTCCGGCCGCCGAACACGGCTTCGCCTAGGACCGCTCATGCAGACGGTACAAGACTCGGCCGGCCTGCGCGCCGCCATCCGCGCCTGGCGTTCACAAGGCCGCACGGTCGGCCTGGTGCCGACCATGGGCAACCTGCACGCGGGTCATTTCGCGCTGATCAAGCTGGCTCGCGCCCGCGTCGACCGCGTGGTCGCCAGCGTGTTCGTCAACCCCACCCAGTTCGGTCCGAACGAGGATTTCGCCCGCTATCCGCGCACCCTCGCGCAGGATCAGGCGGGCCTGGCCGAGCACGCGTGCGACCTGCTGTTCGCCCCCGACGTGGCCACCATGTATCCGTATGGCCCGCAGCAGAGCGTCAGCATCCACGTACCGCAGATCACCGCTGTGCTGGAAGGCGCGCACCGGCCCGGACACTTCGACGGGGTGGCGACGGTGGTCTGCAAGCTGTTCAACCTGGTGCAGCCCGACCTTGCCGTGTTCGGGCAGAAGGACTACCAACAGCTCAAGGTGATCGAGCGCATGGTGCGCGACCTCGCCCTGCCGGTGAAGGTGCTTTCCGCGCCGACCGTACGCGAGGCCGACGGGCTGGCCTTGAGTTCGCGCAACCAGTACCTGTCCGCCGAGGAACGGCAACGCGCGCCGCTGATCCATGCCACCCTGCAGCAGATGCGCCAGCTGCTGCACAAGGGCCATGCGCGCCCGATCGTCGAGGAAGCGGCGCGCACCCATCTGGAGCGGGCCGGCTTCGTGGTCGACTACGCCGCGATCCGGCGCGCCGAAGACCTGCAAGAGCCGGAGCCGGACGAACGCAGCGGTCTGGTCGCGCTGATCGCCGCCCGCCTCGGCCAGACCCGCCTGATCGACAACCTGCTGCTCGACTGAGCACCCGCAGGTTGCGGCGGGCCGAGACCGGCGGGGATAATGCCAGACCCCTTCCCCGACGGCCCGCAGGCCGCGTGAGCGCCATGCACCTCAACATGCTCAAGGCCAAGATCCACCGCGCCACCGTCACCCAGGCCGAACTCCACTACGAGGGTTCGATCGCGGTGGACGGCCTGCTGCTGGATGCGGCCGGCATCCGTGAATACGAGCAGATCCACGCCTGGAACGTCAGCAATGGCGAGCGTTTCGTCACCTACGCGCTGCGCGCCCAGGAAGGCTCCGGCATCATCTCGGTGAACGGCAGCGCCGCGCGCCGCGTGCAGCTTGGCGACCTCATCATCATCGCCGCCTTCGCCCAGCTCGCCGAGGCGGAACTGGCGGGCTACGAACCCATGCTGGTCTATGTCGATGCGGCCAACCGCATCACCCGCACCAACCGCGCCATCCCCAAGCAGATGGCTGCGGCCTGACGGCTTCAGCCGCGCGTTTTTTCAGGCCATCCAGAAGAACACCGCGGTCATCCGTCTTTCGGCGAAGTCCTGGCCCCAGTAGGCGCTGGCGCTGTGGATCAGGTTCGCCTTGTACACCAGTAGCCGGTTGTAGCGGTGGGCCACGCGCAGGTCCTCGATGAAGGCACTCGGCGGCACGAACCGCGTGCCCAGCGCATCGACAAGGGTACGGTAGGGCGGACTGACCATGTTGCCGCCCAGCCGTCCGTCGGCCATGCGCTGGCGGAAGAAACTGGTGCCGCAGCGTTCCGGCACCGCCGGGTTGAGGTAGAGCACCGCGGCGTAGCGTGCGAGTTCTAGCGAATCGGTGTGCGGCTTCACCGCCCCCTCCGCCAGGCCGACCACCTGCACGCAATTGTGGTCGAGCCGGGCGCCGGCCGCCGCGCGTTCCACCCATAGCCGCTTCACGCCGAGCGCGGCGCGCACCTTGTCCTCGATGAACGCCAGTTCCCCGGCCTCCAGCGCGGGCACCGAGCGCATGCCCGGCCAGGATTCGCCGGTGGTCGGATAGCCATAGGTCCAGTCGGTCTTGGCCAGGCAGCGGGCGCGCACCGCGTCGATGCCGGGCAGGGCCTCGTCCAACACCCAGTAATCGCGGCCCTCGGTGGGCTTGCGGTAGGGCAGCTGTCGCATCGGCGGATGCTGCGCATAGAGCGACATGGGCATCGAATCTGCAGATCTGGACTTGCGCGACGGTAACGCAAGGCCACAGGCTTGCGCATCTGCCGATTACCATCGTGCGCATCGACCCCGCAGGGAAACCGCCCATGCCGCGCAAGCCGCACATCGAACGCCATTTCACCGCCTCGGACACCGTGCGCGACCTGGTACTCGGCATGGCCGACGGACTCACCGTGCCGTTCGCGCTGGCGGCCGGCCTCTCCGGCGCCGCCGCCGGCAGTCGCGTGGTGGTGATCGCCGGCATCGCCGAGATCGCCGCCGGCGCCATCGCCATGGGCCTGGGCGGTTATCTCGCCGCACGCGGCGATGCCGATCATTACGCCGCGGAACGGCGGCGCGAGCAGCGCGAGGTGGCGGAACTGGCCGCCCGCGAGGAAGAGGAAGTGGCGCAGATCTTCGCCCGCTACGGCCTCAGCCGGGCCGAATGCGAACCCATCCTGGCCGGGTTCCGGCGCAACCCGGAAGCATGGGTGGATTTCATGATGCGCTTCGAGCTCGGCCTGGAAACCCCGGAGCCAGGACGCGCGCTGCGCAGCGCGCTCACCATCGGCGGCGCCTACGTGCTGGGCGGACTGGTGCCGCTCATCCCCTACATGCTGACCACGTCGACCCGGACCGCCCTGCTCGCCTCCTCGGCCTGCACGCTGGCGGCGCTGGCGGTGTTCGGCGCGGTCAAGAGCCGCTTCACCGGCATCGGCATGGGACGCGGCGCCGTGCAGACGGTGCTGGTCGGCGGCCTGGCCTCGGCCACCGCCTACGTGCTGGCGCGGCTGATCGGCGGTTGACCCCTCAGCCGCGCCGGTAGCGGCGGGCCTGGCGCGAGCCCAGCCACAGCGCCAGCCGGTCGGGCAGCGCCTCGGCCAGCGCCTTGATCAGCCGGTTCACCCGCCCGGGCACGTACACGATGCGCCCCTGCTCGACCGCCGCGATGCCCTGGCGCGCCACTTCCGCGGCATCCAGCCACATGAAGGCGGGAAGCCGGTTCATGATCGCGCGGGTGCCGGTGACGTCATGGAATTCCGAACGGGTGAAGCCCGGGCACAGCGCGCACACGTTCACGCCGGCGGCGCGGTTTTCCAGCGCGAGCGACTGGGAAAACTTGATCATGTAGGCCTTGGCCGCCGCGTACAGGGTATGGCCGGCCGTCCCCGGCACGAAGCCGGCCAGCGAAGCGACGTTGACGATGCGCCCGTAGCCGCGCTCGCGCATGCCGGGCAGCAGCCGCCAGGCCAGTTCAGTGGGCGCGACCAGCAAGACCTGCAGGAAGTCTTCGTGCGTGCGCCAGTCATTGCCGACGAAACTGCCCGGCACGCCATAGCCGGCATTGTTGACCAGCCAGTCCACCGCCAGGCCGCGCTCGGCAAGTTCCATGCACAGCCGCTGCGGTGCCTCGCGCAGGGCGAGATCGCACGGCAGCACGGTGACGTCGATCCCGCGGGATTCGCGCAGCACCGCCGCCAGCGCATGCAGCCGCTCGGCCCTGCGCGCGACCAGCACGAGGTCGTGCCCGCGCTCGGCCAACGCATGCGCGAAGGCGGCGCCGATGCCGGCCGAGGCGCCGGTGACGAGGCTGAGCGGGCGTGTAATCGGCATGGCATCCACCAGGCAAAGTTGAATGGCGAGGCAGCCTCATGCATCTTGCCCGGGCCGTCAATCACGGGCGTTTGCCGCCTTCGCGATAAGCTGGAAACCTCCAGAACAGACGCCAAAACCAAAGGTCGATTCCATGCGCACCAAACTCGTCGCCGGCAACTGGAAGATGCACGGCAGCCGCACCATGGCCCATGCCCTGGTCGGCGCACTGGCCCGTGCCCTGCCGAGCCGCGTGGACGTGGTGGTGATGCCGCCGCTGCCCTATCTGGCCGAACTGGCCGATACTTATGGCGACGCCGGAGTCATTCTCGGCGCGCAGGACGTGAGCGCCCATCAGGGCCAGGGCGCCTACACCGGCGAGGTCTCGGCCGCCATGCTGGCCGACGTCGGCGCGCAGTGGGTGCTCGTCGGCCATTCCGAGCGCCGCCAGTACCACGGCGAGGACGACGAGCTGATCGCGGCCAAATTCGCCGCCGCCCGCGCCGCCGGCCTCAATCCCATCCTGTGCGTGGGCGAGACCTTGCAACAACGCCAGGCCGGCCTGGCCGAGGAGGTCATCGCCACCCAGCTCGGCGCCATCCTGGCGCGCGACGGCATCGCCGCCTTCGACACCGCGGTCATCGCCTACGAGCCGGTCTGGGCCATCGGCACGGGGCATTCGGCGAGCCCCGAACAGGCGCAGGCCATGCATGCCTTCATCCGTGGCCAACTCGCCGCCGAGGATGCTATGATTTCCCGTCTTACCCGCGTGATCTATGGTGGCAGCGTCAAGCCCGGCAACGCGTCCGCACTGTTCGCTCAACCGGACGTGGATGGCGGATTGATCGGCGGCGCCTCGCTGGATGCCGCCGACTTCCTGGCCATCTGCGCCGCGGCCGAAGCTTAAAAAGCTGCCCAAAGACAAAATCCATGTTCGTCATTTTCAGTGTCTTCTACATCCTGATCGCCGCGGCCATGATCGGGCTCATCCTGATCCAGCGCGGTGCCGGGGCGGATGCCGGTTCCGGCTTCGGCGGCGGCGCCTCCGCCACGGTGTTCGGCGCGCGCGGCTCGGCGAGTTTCCTGACCCGCGCCACCGCGGTGCTGGCCACGCTGTTCTTCCTGCTCAGCCTCGGCATGGGCATCTATCTCGGCCATAGCGGCGCCCCGCAGGCCGCGCTCGACAGCGACCTCGGCGTCATGTCGGGGCTTGCCAAGCCGCCGGCGAATGCCCAGAATGCGCAGCCCGCGCCGGCCGCCGGTGCCTCGGCCCATGCAGCCGGCGGCACCTCGGAAGTGCCAGCGGCCGCGGCTTCAGCGCCCGCGGGCGACGTGCCGGCAGCGAGCCGGTCCAGCAGCAAGCAGTGATGACAGCACACCTGCCCAGGTGGCGGAATTGGTAGACGCACTACCTTGAGGTGGTAGCGACGCAAGTCGTGGGGGTTCGAGTCCCCCCTTGGGCACCAATCCAGATTCCGGGAAGCTCAAAGCCTCGCCGGAACCGAAAAAACCCCGCATCGCTGCGGGGTTTTTTGTGCCATGGCGTCGGGCAACACGTATCGCAGAGGGCTCAGACAAGGGAAAGAAGCGCCTTCTCCCGATAACGGGGATGGACATATCCCGCATCGGCATCCTCCGCATTGGCGTCATGCGGCGACCCAGGGCATGGCCTTGCACTGCGCAAGCGTCGGCGAAAGACGCGCTTTTAGCCCTTCGCGCCGGCCTCCGTCGCGGAAGGATGCGGCAGCGTCCAGTTCGGGCGCACGAAATGGCAGGTATAGCCGTCCGGATAGCGCTGCAGGTAATCCTGATGCTCGGGTTCGGCCCCCCAGAAATCGCCGGCCGGCGCAAGTTCGGTGACCACCTTGCCCGGCCAGCGGCCGGAGGCGTCGATGTCGGCGATCAGCGCCTTCGCGATGCGGCGCTGCTCCTCACTGGTATAGAAAATCGCCGAACGATAGCTCGGCCCGATGTCATTGCCCTGCCGGTTGGGCGTGGTGGGATCGTGGATCTGGAAAAAGTATTCCAGCAAGGCGCGATAGCCGAGCCGCGTCGGATCGAAGAGGACTTCCACCGCCTCGGCATGATTGCCGTGATGGCGGTAGGTGGCATGCGGCACGTCACCGCCGGTGTAGCCGACCCGGGTGCGCAGGACGCCCGGGAGATGCCGGATGAGTTCCTGCACGCCCCAGAAACAGCCGCCGGCGAGGACGGCGCGCTCGATGGGCGGGTTCATGGCGCCTGCTCCCGCCCGGCTCCTTCGAACAGGCGGCGATACTCACCGTAACCCTCACGCTCCAGGTCTTCCAGAGGAATGAAGCGCAAGGCTGCGGAATTGATGCAGTAGCGCAATCCGCCGCGATCACGGGGACCGTCGGGAAAGACGTGGCCCAGATGACTGTCGCCGTGCGCCGAGCGTACTTCGGTACGGATCATGCCGTGGCTGGTGTCGCGCCGTTCGACCACGTTCTCCGGCTCGACCGGCCGGGTGAAGCTCGGCCAGCCGCAGCCGCTGTCGAACTTGTCCAGCGAGGTGAACAGCGGCTCGCCAGACACGATGTCCACATATAATCCCGGTGCCTTGTGGTCGTGATAGGCGTTGTGGAACGGACGTTCGGTGGCGTTGAGCTGGGTGACGCGGAACTGCTCGGGGGTCAGGCGCGCCAGCGCTTCGGGGGTCTTGCGATATGCACCCATGTGGAGCCTCACGATCGGTAAGTTTTCTTCACGGCATGGACGGGCTTCGGGTCGGCGGCGCCACGGACGACGCGGGACGATCATGCGCCAACGCGCTGTCGATCCGACTGCTCATGCAGGCGGAGCCTGCGACGACTGCCGGTGCTGCCGATGGCCACAGGTCCCTCCGTGCGGGACGCCCGCGCCAGCAAGGCTCTCGCGCCACAAGGCGGCCGGACCCGCGGCATCGAGATGACGCGGGCCCGGCTCCAAAGGCGCATGGCCTTGCCTGCCCTTCAAAGCGGCAGGTCGAAAGCCGAGGCCGATTGAAGACCTTCCTCCCGCCTGCTCGCGAAAGCCGGCGGGAGGAAGCGCGTCGTCAGGCGGCCTTGGCCTGCTGCTTGAGCGTGGCCATGTCGATCACGAAGCGGTACTTCACGTCGCTCTTGAGCATGCGCTCGTAGGCGGTGTTGATGTAGTCGATCGGGATCAGCTCGATGTCCGAGACGATGCCGTGCTGGGCGCAGAAGTCCAGCATCTCCTGCGTCTCGGCGATGCCGCCGATCAGGGAACCGGCGAGCGCACGGCGCTTGAAGATGAGGTTGAACACGGTCGGCGAGGGATGCGGCTCGGCCGGGGCACCGACCAGGCACATGGTGCCGTCGCGCTTCAGGGTATTGAGGTACGGATCGAGGTTGTGCGGCGCGGCCACGGTGTTGACGATGAGGTCGATGCTGCCGGCGTGGCGGGCCATCTGATCGGCATCCTTGGAGATCACCACCTCATCGGCACCCAGGCGCTTGGCATCGGCCTCCTTGCCGGGCGAGGTGGTGAACAGCACCACGTGCGCGCCCATGGCGTGGGCCAGCTTGACGCCCATGTGGCCGAGGCCACCCAGCCCCACGATGCCGACCTTCTTGCCGGGACCGGCACCCCAGTGGCGCAGCGGCGAATAGGTGGTGATGCCGGCGCACAAGAGCGGCGCCACCGCGGCGAGGTTCTCGGTGTGGTTCACGCGCAGCACGAACTGCTCATCGACCACGATGCGCTCGGAATAGCCGCCGTAGGTGTTGCCGCCATCCTCCTGGCGCGGGCCGTTGTAGGTGCCGGTGAAGCCTTTCTCGCAGTACTGCTCCAGCCCTTCCCGGCAGGACGGGCAGGTGCGGCAGCTGTCGACCATGCAGCCCACGCCGACGGTGTCGCCGACCTTGAAGCGCGTCACGTGGTTGCCGACGGCCACCACCTTGCCGACGATCTCGTGCCCGGGCACGCAGGGATAGATGGTGTTCTTCCATTCGTTGCGGGCGGTGTGCAGGTCCGAGTGACAGACGCCGCAATAGAGGATGTCGATCTGCACGTCGTGCGGACCCGGCTCGCGGCGGTCGATGGAGAACGGCGCCAGCGGCTGGGTGGCGGACTGGGCGGCATAGGCAAGGGTCTTGCTCATGATGGATCTCCTGGGGAAATGGGAGGCCTTGGAAAACCGGGCAGCGGCCACGGCGAGTGCCCAAGTTTGGGGGCGATCGCGCCTGGCACAAGGGGTGTAAGGCGGTGCGATCGCATGGCATACGCCCGCGCGAAACGGTGGCGGTCCGATACGGCTGAACTTTTCTGCCGCAAGCGCTTGACCGGCGTCAGCGCGCGGGGCGGTCATGCCGCCTACGATCTTTCTGTGATCCTAAAGGCGGAATGATGGCATGCACGCGTACAGCGACATCGTGGTGGTCGGCGCAGGCCCGGCCGGTCTGTGTTTTTCGCAGGCGATGGATGGCAGCGGGCTTTCGGTCAGCCTGATCGAGCGCCAGCCGGCCGCCGTGCTGGCGGCGCCGCCCGACGACGGACGCGAGATCGCGCTCACGCACCGTTCGCGCAGCCTGCTGACTTCGCTCGGGGTGTGGCGCCACCTGCGGACGGACGAGATCGGCGTGTTGCGCGATGCCCGCGTCCTCGACGATGCCACCCGCACGCAGCTGTGGTTTCGCCATCAGGACGGCGGCCGCGCCGAACTCGGCTGGCTGGTCGGCAACCATGCCCTGCGCCGCGCCGCCTACCTCGAGGCTTCGAGCGGCGCGCAGGTGCGTTTGCATACCGGCATCGAGGCCAGCGGCCTGCGCCGCGTCGACGGTCACGTGGAGCTCGACCTTGGCGACGGCAGCCGCCTGCGCACGCGCCTGTTGATCGCCGCCGACAGCCGCTTCTCCGCCCTGCGCCGGGCCGCCGGCATCGCCGCCGACCTGCACGACTACGGCAAGACCATGCTGGTGCTGCGCATGCGTCATGAAGTGCCGCACGAAGGCGTGGCCTGGGAATGGTTCGCCCGCGGCCAGACCCTGGCGCTGCTGCCGTTGGCCGAACCGCATACCTCGTCCGTGGTGGTGACCCTGGCACCGGCGGCGATGCAAGCCCTGCTCGCGCTCGACGATGCGGCGCTGGAAGCCGAGCTGGCGGCGCGTTTCCGGCATCGCCTGGGCACGATGCGCGTGGCCGGGCCGCGCTGCACATACCCGCTGGTCGGCGTGTATGCCCGCGCCTTCGTCGCCGACCAGTTCGCCCTGCTCGGCGATGCGGCGGTGGGCATGCATCCGGTGACCGCGCACGGCTTCAATTTCGGCCTGCTAGGCGCGGCCACCCTGGCGCGCGAGCTACGCGCGGCGCACGCCGCTGGCCAGCCGTTCTGGGCGCGTGAGCCGCTCTGCCGTTACCAACGCGCGCATCGTCTGGCGACCTGGCCGCTCTACCGCGCCACCCAGGCGCTGGCCACGCTGTTCACCGACGATCGTGCGCCGGCGCGCCTGCTGCGCCGCATGAGCCTGGACCTGGGCGCGCGACTGACGCCGTTCCGGCGCTGGGTCGCCGCCGGCCTCACCGACGAGGCCCCCTCGCCCGCTCCCTGGTGCCAGATCGCCGCCGCGCTGCGCCCGTCGCGGCCGACTCATTCGCCGGGGTGATAGCGCCGCTCGATGTGCCCGGACAGCTCGGCCTCGTCGAAATACACCGCGCGCAGGTCACCGGTGGTATAGCGCTCGGCCTGGTCGGCAAAATGCGGCGAATGTGCATCGCCGCTCTCGCCGCCGGCGCTCACCGCGCGGGCGACGGGCTTGCCGGGTCCAAAGGCGACCACGGCGACGAAGCTGTTGCCGCTGGTGCCGTAGTAGCGCCGCGTACCCGGCCAACGGCGCGCACCGAACGAGGCCAGCGAACCCCAGCGGGCCGAGGTGAACGCCACCGGTAGGCTGGGCTTGGTGTCGTCGAAATGCGGCGCGATGGCGCCGTCGATGCGCTGGAAGCGGTTGACCGTGCCCCAGGGCACGCCATAGCTGCCGAAATCGCGTTCGAGCCGTGCCACCGCCTGCTGCAGCGCCGCGAGGCGCGACGACGAGGCCGCCGGATCGGCCATGCGTGCATAAGGGTCGCCACCAGCTTCAGGGTGTGCCAGCGCGTCCCAGAGCGTATCGCCCCAGAACACCGCCAGCGTGGTCGGCATCGAGGTCACGCCCCAGCGGTCGTCCCAGCCGCGCAGCAGGGCGATCGGCCCGGCCAGCGCGGCCTTGCGCGCATCGCCGGCCGGCAGGGCGTCGTAATCGGCCAGAAGACGCGGCAGCAGGCTGGCGAACGCGGGCAGGTAGGGATCGAACGCCGCATCGATCAGGCCGGCCAGGGTGAAATCCCGGCGCCCCTCCAGCACGCGCAAGGCATGCAGGCCACGCGGATTCTCGCCCACGCTGTCCATGTAGCGCGGGTAGTCCTGCCGCCGCGGGCTGTACGGGCCGGCGGCCGAATAGGGCCAGTCGTTGGTGTTGAACACCCAGCCATTGGGCGGATTGCGCACCTGCGGCAGCTCATCGAGCGCATGCAGCCCATGCCAGTCGGTGGCCGGGTCGCTGCCATCCACCGGACGGGTGTAGTCGAAGCGGTCGTCGCGGCGCGGCATGAATTGCGGATGCAGGTAGGCGATCTCGCCCTTGTCGTCGGCCAGCAGCGTGTTGTTGGAGGAGTTGGCCTTGAGGCCGGCCACCTTCAGATAACTGGCGTAATCGCGCGTCTTGGTACGCAGCCAGCTCTGCTCCAGCGCCTCGATCGGCCGGTTCATCAGCGCCAGCGCGATCCATCGGCCGTCCGCGGCCCGCACGATCGGCCCATGATGGGTGGCATAGACGGTGAAGCGGCGCTCGTGCAGGGCGCCGTCCGTACCCCGGCAGGGAATGGCGATCTCGCGCACCGCGAGCGGCCGCAATTCGCTGCCGTAGCGATAGAACAGCCGGCCATCCCGGCGGACGATGGTCTCGGCGAATTCGTCCACCGCATCGGCGGTGGTCGAGGTGTGCATCCAGCCGATGTGCGCATTGAAGCCCTGGTAGATGAAGAACTGCCCCCAGGTCGCGGCGCCATAGACGTCGAGACCTTCGTCACTGCGCATCTGCAATTCGCTGCGGAAAAAGAACGAGGTATGCGGATTGATGAGCAACAGCGCGCGGCCATCCGCGGACAGCTGCGGAGCGATGGCGATGCCGTTGGAGCCGCGCGGCTCGTCCTCGTGCGGCAGGGTCTCGGCCGCGGCCAGCGGCGCATCCCCGGCGCGACCGTAGAAATCGCGCAAGGGACCGAGCGCAGCGCGCTCGATGTCCCCGCCGATGCTGCCTTCGGTGAAGGACAAGGCCATCCACGGCTCGAAGTGCGTGATGACCTTCGGCCGTACCTGGGGATGGGTGGCCAGGTAGTAGTTGAGCCCGTCGGCCCAGGCTTCCATCAACGTGCGCAGCCAGCGTGGGCTTTGGCCGTACAGGCGGTGAAGCTGCGCTTCGTCGATGAACAGCCGCTGGCGCAGATCCGACCACAGCGCCGACTCGCCCTCGGCTTGGGCGCGCCAGCCGAGCGCATCGAGATAGTTCGACTCGATGCGCGGAAAATCGTCCTCGGCCTGGGCGTAGATCGCACCGAACACCGCCGCGGCATCGCTGCGGCCGTGCACGTGGGCGATGCCCCAGTCGTCGCGCACGATGACCACCGCCTGCGCCTGCCGGCGCCAGCGCGCGCTGTCGGATTCGCCGGCCTGCGTGGCACCCGCCGCGAGCACGGCGGCGAGCAGCAAGGCTGCCCCGCCACACGGCAGCCGAAGAAAGGACGGAACGGACATGGAAGACTCCCCCGGCAAACGTGAAAGACGCGCGGCACCCTAACAGGCCTGCGGCAGGGTTCGCACTTGACCGAAACGGCATGCCGGCCCGAAAGCGCGGCGTCTCGCATTCACCGGCATGCGGCGGTATGTTCGCGGCATGCTCAAAGCCGACGCCGACGCCATGTTCGAAGGACTCCGTTTCATCCACTGGAAGGCCGAGCAGGACGCCGACGGCCTGGTCACCCTGACCCTGGATCGCGCCGACAGCCGGGTCAATGCGCTTTCGCGCGCGGTGCTCGAGGAACTGGAGCAGATCGTCGAGCGGCTGGCGATCGAGCAGCCGGCCGGCGTCGTGATCGCCTCGGCCAAGCCGTCCGGCTTTGCGGTGGGCGCGGACATCCACGAATTCGTCGCCTATGCGCGCGAAGGCAGCGTGCTGGAAAACATCGAGCGCGGCCAGCGCATCTTCGAGGCGCTGGCCCGTCTGCCCTGTCCCACCGTGGCGGCGCTGCACGGGCTGTGCCTGGGCGGCGGCACCGAGCTTGCGCTGGCCTGCGGCCAACGGATCGCCGCGGACGACGAGGCCACGCGCATCGGCCTGCCCGAGGTCAAGCTGGGCATCCATCCGGGTTGGGGCGGCACGGCCCGCCTGCCGCGGCTGATCGGCGCCCCGGATGCGCTCGCGTTGATGCTGACCGGCAAGGCGCTGTCGGCACGCGCCGCCCTCGCGACCGGTCTGGTGCATCGGCTGGCCCCGCGCGGCGATCTGCTGGCCGAGGCCCGCGCCCTGCTGCGGCATCCGCAGCCCCTGCCGGCCGGACGCCGGGCGCGGGCGCTGCTCACCAATGCGTGGCCGGCACGACAGATCCTGGCGCCGCTCGTGCGCCGGCGCACCGCGGCCAAGGTGCGCCCCGAACATTACCCCGCCCCGTTCGCCCTGATCGAGGTATGGCGGCGCGGCGGTGGCGACATCGAGCAGCGGCTTGCGCTAGAGGCGCGCTCGGTCGCGCGGCTGGCGGCGACGCCCACCGCACGCAACCTGATCCGCCTGTTCTTCCTGCAGGAGCGCCTGAAACATCAGGGCGAGGGAACTGCCCACGGCATCGCGCGGCTGCACGTGGTCGGCGCCGGGGTGATGGGCGCAGACATCGCCGCCTGGGCCGCGCTCAAGGGCTTTCAGGTGACCCTGCAGGACCGCGAGGCCGCCCTGGTGTCGCCGGCGCTGGCGCGGGCCCGTGCGCTGTTTGCGAGCAAGCTCGGCAGCGAGCGGCGGATCGAGGAGGCCATGGGACGCCTCCAGGCGGACGTCGAGGGTCATGGCATCGCCACGGCCGATCTGGTGATCGAGGCGATCGTCGAGGACGCCGAGGCCAAGCGGGCGCTGTATGCGCAGATCGAGCCCAGACTCAAGCCCGAGGCGATCCTGGCCAGCAACACATCCGGCCTGCCGCTCGAGCTCCTGGCGCGCGACCTGGCCGCGCCGCAGCGTTTCCTGGGCCTGCATTTCTTCAATCCGGTGGCGCGCATGCCGTTGGTCGAGGTCGGCCGCCAGCCGCGCCTGGACGGTCCGGTCGAAAAACGCGCACTGGCATTCGCCGCCGCTCTCGGCAAGCTGCCGCTGGCGGTGGCGGGTACGCCGGGCCTGCTGGTCAACCGGGTGCTGATGCCCTACCTCCTGGAAGCGCTGCGGCTGTACGGCGAAGGCGTGCCCGGCCCGCTGCTCGACCGCGCGGCACGCGATTTCGGCATGCCGATGGGCCCGATCGAACTGGCCGACACCGTCGGCCTCGACGTGTGCGCGGCGGTCGGCCGGGAGCTTGCGCCATTCCTTGGGCTGGAGCTTCCCGCCGGCGTGCTGGAACCCAGGCTCGCCGCCGGCAAGCGCGGGCGCAAGGACGGCGAGGGTCTGTACGTCTGGCAGGACGGCCGGCCGCAGAAGCCCAAGCCCGCCGACGACACGCCGATGCCCGAGGATCTCGCCGACCGCCTGTTGCTGCCGCTGGTCAACGAGGCGGTGGCCTGCCTGGCCGACGGCGTGGTGGATGATGCCGACCTCCTGGATGCCGGCGTGGTGTTCGGCACCGGATTCGCACCGTTTCGCGGCGGTCCGATCCAGTATCTGCGCGAGGAAGGCGTCGAGGTCGTCCACGCCCGGCTGGAGCGCCTGGCGCGCCGCCACGGTGAGCGCTTCAAGCCCCGCCGCGGGTGGGATCTCGCCGCGCTGCGGGAGGCGCCGGACGCGGCATCGGCGAGCTAGGCACGCCGTTTGGTCCGGCGGTCATCGCGGCGCGCGACGCGGTGCCACAGTCACCAGACGATGTCCGCCGGCATGCCATCCTCGCCGGCCGCTTCGTTCGGATCGACCAGCAAGGCAAGCAACGCCGGTTCGACGGCATGCACCGCTTCGGCGACTGCGCGCTCGACGATGAGATAGCGGCCGTTGTGCTGCACGATGCCGAGCTCGCCGCGGTTGATCGCGGCGAACTGCTCGGCATCGGCGTAGACGCGGCGGATCTTGCCGCCGTATTCGAAGTGCCGCGCATGTTCGGCATCGGGCTTGTTGAGCGCGCGATCGGCGAGCAGCGCCTGCACCTTGGCCTTGCGTTCGCGCTTGAGGCGGGCGCGCTCGGCCGCCTCCTGTTCCGCGCGCCGCCGCTCGGCCGCCTCGGCCTGGGCGCGCAGCGCATAAGCCTTGGCCAGATCGATTTCCGCCGCATCGCGCGCGCTCGGGGCGGGCCTGGCCTGACCAGCACGGGGCTTGCCGCCGCGCGGCGGCCCGACGCGCTGGGCCTCGCGCACCTGTTTGACGATACCGCTCTTCAGCAATTGATCGCGCAGGGAATCGGCCATGACTTTCCACCCTTCAAAAACATCGACATCGAGAAAACCCAAGCTCACCACGCCGCGACCCGCCAGCGCAGGCTTGGGCCAAGACCCGCTTTGCACACGCTCAGTAATGCGGTGGTGGCGGCTCGCCGTGCGGATCGGGACTGTGCGCCAGCCGCAGCGTGGCAAGCTCGCCACGCAGGTCGCGCAGCAGGCGTTCGAGCGCGACGATGCGCAACGACTGCTCGGCATCGGCCGCGGCCAGCGCGGCGACGGTCTCGTCGAGGAACGCCAGCCTGACCTCGAGCTCGTCGAGCCTGGCTTCCAGCCGGTCCGCGCTCATGCCGGCCGCCTGAGCGTGCGGCCACGCCCGATGCCGTAGTAGGCGATGCCGGCCTCTTCCACCGTGGCCGGATCGTAGAGATTGCGGCCGTCGAAGATCACCGGGTTGCTCAGCGCCGCGCGGATACGCGCGAAGTCCGGGCTGCGGAAGGCCTTCCATTCGGTGACGATGGCCAGCGCATCGGCGCCGTCCAGCGCCGCATAGGCGCCGTCGCACAGCACGAGGTCGGGGCGATCGCCGTAGATGCGGCGGGTTTCCTCGCGGGCCTGCGGATCGTAGGCGCGCACCCGGGCGCCCGCCTGCCACAGCCGCTCCATCAGGCGCCGGCTCGGCGCCTCGCGCATGTCGTCGGTGTTGGGCTTGAAGGCCAGGCCCCACAAGGCGATGGTGCGTCCCTGCAACGCGCCGGCGAAATGCCGCTCGATGAGCTCGAAGAGCTTGTCCTTCTGGTCGCAGTTGACGGCCTCCACCGCGGCCAGCAGACGCGGCTGGTAGCCCGCGTCGCGCGCCGTGCGCTCCAAGGCCTGCACGTCCTTGGGAAAGCACGAGCCGCCATAGCCCACGCCCGGATAGATGAAGTGATAGCCGATGCGCGGATCGGCACCGATGCCCTGGCGCACCAGCTCGACGTCGGCACCGACGCGCTCGGCGATGTTGGCGATCTCGTTCATGAAGCTGATCTTGGTCGCCAGCATCGCGTTGGCCGCGTACTTGGTGAGTTCGGCGGAGCGCTCATCCATCACCACGATGCGCTCGTGATTGCGGTTGAACGGCGCATACAGCTTGCGCAGCAGCTCCACTGCGCGCGTACTGGTGCTGCCGATGATGATGCGGTCCGGACGCAGGCAGTCGGCCACCGCATCGCCTTCCTTGAGGAACTCGGGATTGGAGACGACATCGAACTCGACCTGGACCTCGCGCGCGGCCAGTTCCGCCGCGATCGCCTGGCGGACCCGGTCGGCCGTCCCCACCGGCACCGTGGACTTGTTCACCACCACGGTGTAACGGTCCAGATGCCGGCCGATGGTGCGGGCGACCTCCAGCACGTAGCGCAGATCGGCGCTGCCGTCCTCATCCGGCGGGGTGCCGACGGCGATGAAGATCAACTGGCCATGCGCGATGGCCGGCGCCGCCTCGGTCGTGAAGGCAAGCTGCCCGGCGGCATGGTTGCGCCGCACGATCGGCTCCAGGCCCGGCTCGTAGATCGGCATCTCGCCGCGTTCGAGCCTGGCCACCTTGGACGCATCCACGTCCACGCACACCACGTGATTGCCCATCTCGGCCAAGCAGGCTCCCGTGACCAGCCCCACGTAACCGGTACCGAAGATCGTGACTTTCATGACTCTCGTCGCCAGGGCGGACCAAACGACCGATTTTATCAACCGGCCGGCCCGTACATAAAGAAAACGGGGCGCGATGCACTCGCGCCCCGCCTAGGGTCCAGCGTCTTGAAACGCCGGCTTACTTGTCGCCACCGCCCTGGGGCTGGGCCTGGCCGGCCGGCGTCGGGCCGGTCTTCAGCAAGGTCACGTCGAAGATGATCGTGGCGTTCGGCGGAAAGCCGTTCTGCGGTTGCGCGCCATAAGCCAGGTTGGAAGGAATGAACAGCTTGTAGTGCGAGCCGGTCTTCATCAGCTGCAGCCCCTCGCGGAAGCCCGGAATGACGTTGGCCAGCGGAATCGAGGCCGGCTGGTCGCCCTGGCCATGATCGGCCGAGGCGTCGAACTTCTCGCCGTTGATGAAAGTGCCGACATACTTGACCTGCACCGTGTCGTTCGGACCCGGACGCGGTCCGTTGCCCTCGCTGATCACCTGATACTGCAGGCCGGAAGCCGTGGTCTTCACGCCCGGCTGGGTCTTGTTCTTGGCCAGGAAAGCCTCGCCCTCGGCCTTGTTCTGCGCGGCCACCTTCTCATACTCGGCCTTGGCCTTGGCCTGCAGGCGGGCCACGAAGGCCTCGCGGGTGGCCTTGTATTCGGCCTCGCTCATGGTCGGCTTCTGACCGGAAAGCGCCGCCTGCACGGCGCGCGCCACCGCGGCCGGGTCGACCTCCTCGCGCACCAGCGGCGGCAGCGAGCTGGCCAGATCCCAACCGACCACGTAGCTGGCCTTGGCCTTGTCGACGGCGGGAGCGGCGGCCGCGGAGGATTTGACCGCCTGGGCATGGATACCAGCGCTCACGCCGAATGCTACGGCCAGCGTGGTCGCCATCAGCGTGGGACGCAAGATATGCTTCATCGTGACTTTTCCTTGAAATTGCCTGTGAATGTGCCGGAATGCCGGCCGACCTCCCCCATGGAGGCAGGATCTAAGGCATTTTGCGGCCCTCGTCAGTGCTTGGCAATGACGATGGGGTTGTGACCACGGACCCGTCGGGAAGTTTCCTGCCCCGTTCAGCGGGTTTTTGGTGACCGGCGGGCCGATCCTCGAGCGCCGGCCGGTCCAGCGTATCGCGCAGCGCGCCCTGCAAGCGTGCGTGCATCTGCACCAGGAGTCGCCAGAACAGCCAGACCAGCAGCGCCAGCAGCACCACGAGCAACAGCGCCACCTGGCGCGGCGGCAGGATGATCGAGGCCAGTGCCGCCACCAAGAGCCCCAGCACGCCCATCGCGCCGAGCGGCACCAGCCTGGCCGCCATGCCGCGCATGCGCCGGGTCTGCGCCCCGCCGAAGCGTTCGGAGATGCCGAGTTCCGCCAGCAGAAGCCCCAACGCCTCGGCCTTGCGGTAGACCGCGACCACCATCGGCAGCGACAGCAGCGCCGCCAGTGACCAGGCCAGCGCACGCTCGGCGACGCGATGCCCCGCCAGCATCGGCCAATGGAACCAGCCCTTGCGGTACAGATGGGCCGCGACCAGAAACAGCGCGGCCACCAGCATCACGTTGACCAGGATGTGCCAGCACAGCCTGCGCACCATCCGCACCACCACCGCGCTCTGCCCCTGCAGCTGGATGCCGCCCACCCAATCCGTATAGGCGTCGGCAGGCCCAGTGATGGCCACGGGCAGATGCCGGCCGAACCATTGCGCCAGCGGATCGGCGGCACGGATGAGATAGGGAGTGAGGAAAGTGGTGATGGCCGACACCGCCACCGCGATCGGGTAGAGCTGCTTGCCGGTGACACCCAGGCTGAGCCCGAGCGAGGCGATCACGAAGGAGAACTCGCCGATCTGCGCCAGCCCCATGCCCACCCGCAGCGAGGTGCGGGCATCGGAGCCGGCCACGAAGGCACCGAAGCCGCTGGAGAGGATCTTGCCGAGCACCACCGCAAGAGTGATGAGCAGGATCGGCTGCCAATAATCGACCAGGTGCTGGGGGTCGATCAGCATGCCGATGGAGACGAAGAAGATCGCACTGAACATGTCGCGCACCGGGGCGACGATGCGCTCGATGCGCGCCACGCTCGCCGACTCGCCGACCAGCGCGCCGATCATGAACGCACCGAGCGCGATGCTGTAGCCAAGCTCGGTGACCAGCAGACAGAAGCCGAAGCACAGGCCGAGCACCACCACCAGCAGCACGTCGTCGCGGCTGACCCGGGCGATGTAGTCGACCACCGGCGGCACCACCAGCAGGCCGGCGACCAGCGACACCAGCATGAACAGCGCAAGCCGGCCGATCACCGCCAGCGCCGCCGTGGCAGCCAGGCCGCCGGTGCCGGCGATGCCGGTCAACAGCGTCATCAGCACCACCGCCAGCACGTCCTCGATGATGAGGATGCCGAACATGAGCTGGGCGAACCGCTCGCGCTTGAGATGCAGGTCGTCCAGCGCCTTCATGATGATGGTGGTGGAGGACATCGACAGCATCGCGCCCAGAAACAGCGCATCCAGCGGGCTCCAGCCGAAGCCGCGTCCGAGCAGGTAGCCGAGCCCGAGCATCAGGCCGATCTCGCACAGCGCGGCGAGCAGCGCCGGGCCGCCCACCTCGCGCATCTTCTTCAGGCTGAACTCCAGGCCGAGCGCAAACAGCAACAACACCATGCCGAGCTCGGCCAGGGTGCGAATGGTCTCGTCCTCGTGGATGAACACCACCGGGAAGGTGTACGGCCCGACCAGCACCCCGGCGATGATGTAACCCAGCACGACCGGCTGCCGCAGGCGCTGGCAAAGCACCGTGGTCAGGCCGGCGAGCAGCATCACGGCGGCGAGATCCTGGATGAACGGCAAGACGTGCATGATTGCTCCGACGAAGAACACCAAGCCTAACAGCGCGATCGATCGGCCCGGGCGATGGAAAACGAGACCGACCCCAATAGGTGCTTGACGCCCCGGGATGTCCCACCTAAGATGCCGGGCTTCCAGCGGCGGGGCCATAGCTCAGCTGGGAGAGCGCTTGCATGGCATGCAAGAGGTCGCCGGTTCGATCCCGGCTGGCTCCACCACCTCAAGTCCGTCCCCATCGTCTAGAGGCCTAGGACACCACCCTTTCACGGTGGCGACCGGGGTTCGAATCCCCGTGGGGACGCCAATGTTGCAGCGGAGCGGTAGTTCAGCTGGTTAGAATGCTGGCCTGTCACGCCGGAGGTCGCGGGTTCGAGTCCCGTCCGCTCCGCCAGTTGTTGGCAAAACCCGCCTCGCGCGGGTTTTGTTTTTTCGGACGCGGCATCCCATGTCGCCCGAAGGCCCTTACATCCATCTCTCTTTAAGGCGCAACGGCGGCCTGCAAGGTTCCGCGCGAGTGCCCCTGCGCGGCCAGATATTCCAGCCAACGCGACAGAAAACCATTCATGCGCAGGCGATGCTGCAGCACCGTATCGGCCGGCGGGAAAGGCCCCAGCACCTGCCACAGGTGACGCCCCGGATGACAATGCAGCGCCTCGGCGACATGCGCATCGGTATACATGCGCAGCTGCGCCGAAGGCGTGCGCAGGCCGGTGTGGGCATCGACCATGGCGTAGGTCAATTCGAGCTCCAGCGTGTAGGGGTGGCGTTCCTGCACGCTCAAGTGCACCGCCAGGCCGTCGTCGATGTCGGAGACGTACTCGCCCGGCGCCAGCGACTGCGGCGCGAACAGGTGCGAGAGACGGTGGTAATTCTCCGCGTACAGGCCCATCAGGTAGCCGAAACGATCAGGCAGCCAGGCCTTGCGGGACTCGAGGACAACGCTCATGGGATGGATCGGTTTCCTTGTAATCGGGTAATCGGGTAATCGGGTAATCGGGTAATCGGGTCTAGAACAGCGTACGTTCGATGCCGAAACGGTCGAGGATCTTGCTCGCGATCTCCTCGATCGAGACGTGGGTGGTATTGAGTGAAGGGATGCCGGCGCGCCGCATCAGCCGGTCCGCCTGCTCGAGCTCCCATCGGCATTGCGCCACGGTGGCGTAGCGGCTGCCGGGACGGCGCTGTTCGCGGATCTGCGCCAGCCGCTCCGGATCGATGGTGAGGCCGAACAGGCGATCGCGATAGGGACGCAGCCTGGCGGGCAGCTCCAGCTGCTCTAAGTCTTCGTCCGTCAGCGGATAATTGGCGGCGCGCACGCCGTAATGCAAGGCCATGTAGAGACAGGTCGGCGTCTTGCCCGAGCGCGACACGCCGATCAGGATCAGCTCCGCCTGCGAGTAGTCGACATCCACGCCGTCGTCGTGGGCCAATGCGTAGTTGGTGGCATTGATGCGCGCCTCGTAGCGCTCGTAATCGATCAGGCCATGCGAGCGGTTCACCGCGCCGGAACGCTTGGCGCCGAGTTCCTCTTCCAGCGGGCCGATGAAAGGCGCGAACACGTCGAGCATCAGCGCCCCGCTGGTCGCCACGATCTCGCACAGCGAGCGGTCGGCCATGGTGTTGATCACGATCGGGCGGATGCCGGTCTGTGCGTAGCGCGTCTTGATCCGCAGCGCCGCCGCCTCGGCCTTCTCCGGCGTGTCGATGAACGGCAACCGGTGACGATCGAACTGCATGCCCTCGAACTGGGCGAGGATGCTGTTGCCGATCGTCTCGGCGGTGATGCCGGTGGAGTCGGAAATGAAAAAGACGGTGCGCTGCATGCGGGACATCCCGGATCGGTATGCCTTGCACCTTAGCGCAACGGCACGGCCGGCCGCGCGCTGACTGGTATGCGGATGGCAAAGCCCGCATCGCCAGTGGTCTGCTTGTGCCGGCCGCCCCCCGCCCCGACAATACCAGTTCCTCGCAACCCGCTTCGGGCCGCCACAGGGCCATATGACCACCGCCCCCGCTGAAAGGAGAGTCCCCTTGAACGAACTCGTGCTCTGGCTGGATCAAGTGCGCATGACCGACATCGGCAAGGTCGGCGGCAAGAATGCCTCGCTGGGCGAAATGATCGGCAACCTCGCGCAGCTCGGCGTGTCGGTGCCGGGCGGCTTCGCCACCACGGCCTATGCCTTTCAGCAATACCTCGCGCAGAGCGGCCTGGATGCACGCATCCGCAAGCGCCTGGAAGGGCTCGACGTCGAGAACGTGGACGCGCTGACCGCTGCCGGCCGCGAGATCCGCGCCTGGGTCAGTGACACCGCGTTGCCGGCCGAGCTGGACCAGGCGATCCGCGAAGCCTACGGCAAACTTTGCGCCCAGGCCGGCGTGCCGGATGCCGCAGTGGCGGTACGCTCGTCCGCCACCGCCGAGGACCTGCCCGATGCCAGCTTCGCCGGCCAGCAGGAGACCTATCTCAACGTATCCGGCGCCGAGGAAGTGCTGCGCAAGGTCAAGGAGGTGTTCGCCTCGCTCTACAACGACCGCGCCATCGCCTATCGCGTGCACCACGGCTTCATGCATGAGGAGGTCTCGCTGTCGGCCGGCATCCAGCTGATGGTGCGCTCGGACCTCGGCGCCTCCGGTGTGCTGTTCACGCTGGACACCGAATCGGGCTTCCGCGACGTCGTGTTCGTCACCGGCTCCTACGGCCTGGGCGAAATGGTCGTGCAGGGCGCGGTCAATCCCGACGAGTTCTACGTGTTCAAGCCGACGCTCAAGCAGGGCAAGCCCGCCATCCTGCGCCGCAGCCTCGGTGCCAAGCAGCAGCGCATGGTGTTTTCCGATCGTCCCGGCGAACGGGTGCGCATCGAGCCCACCCCGGAGGAACTGCGCCGGCGCTTCTGCATCGACGACGATGACGTGCAGGAGCTGGCCAGCCAGGCCCTGGTGATCGAGCAACACTACGGCCGGCCGATGGACATCGAGTGGGCCAAGGACGGGCTCTCGGGCAAGCTCTACATCGTGCAGGCGCGGCCGGAAACGGTGAAATCGCGCAGCCACGCCACCCGCATCGAGCGCTTCCATCTGCTGGAAAAGGGCAAGGTCCTCGCCGAGGGCCGCGCCATCGGCCAGAAGATCGGCTCAGGCCGCGCGCGGGTGATCCGCACGCTCGAGCACATGAACACTTTCCAGGAAGGCGACGTGCTGGTGGCAGACATGACCGACCCGGACTGGGAGCCGATCATGAAGCGCGCCGCCGCCATCGTCACCAATCGCGGCGGGCGCACCTGCCACGCGGCGATCATCGCCCGCGAGCTCGGCGTGCCGGCGGTGGTCGGCACCGGCAATGCGATGGAGGCGATTCCCGACGGCGCCGATGTCACCGTCTCCTGCGCCGAGGGCGACACCGGCTACGTCTATGCCGGCCGGCTCAAGTTCGATCGCGTCAGCGCCGATCTCGGCGCCATGCCCGAGGCGCCGCTCAAGATCATGATGAACGTCGCCAACCCCGAGCGGGCCTTCGACTTCGGCATGCTGCCCAATGCCGGCATCGGCCTGGCGCGGCTGGAGATGATCATCGCCAGCCACATCGGCGTGCACCCCAAGGCGCTCCTGGAATATGACCGCCAGGACGCCGACACGCGCGCCAAGATCGACGAGCGCATGGCCGGTTATGCCGATCCGGTGTCGTTCTACGTCGACCGCCTCGCCGAAGGCATCGCCACCATCACCGCCTCGGTGTATCCCAAGCCGGTCATCGTGCGGTTGTCGGACTTCAAGTCGAACGAATACGCCGGCCTGATCGGCGGCGCGCGCTACGAGCCGCACGAGGAAAACCCGATGATCGGCTACCGCGGCGCCAGCCGCTACGTCGATCCCGGTTTCGCCGATGCCTTCGCGCTGGAATGCCGCGCGGTGAAGAAAGTGCGCGAGACGATGGGCCTCACCAATGCGTGGGTGATGATCCCCTTCGTGCGCACGCCGGGCGAAGGCCGCAAGGTCATCGAGGTACTGGCGAAGAACGGCCTCAGGCAGGGCGAGCACGAACTCAAGCTCATCATGATGTGCGAGGTACCCTCCAACGCCCTGCTCGCCGACGAGTTCCTCGACATCTTCGACGGCTTCTCGATCGGCTCCAACGATCTCACCCAGCTCACCCTCGGCCTCGATCGCGATTCGGGCATCGTCGCCGGCCTCTTCGACGAACGCGACCCGGCGGTGAAGAAGCTGCTCGCCATGGCCATCCAGGCCGCGCGCGCCAAGGGCAAGTACATCGGCATCTGCGGCCAGGGCCCGAGCGACCACCCGGACCTTGCCGAATGGCTGATGGACCAGGGCATCGAGTCGGTGTCGCTCAATCCCGACACCGTGGTCGACACCTGGCTGCGGCTGGCGAAGAAGAAGAAAGCCGGCTGAACCGGCGAGGTGGGGCGGCCACACCAGCCGGTCGCACCCGCCAGCCTCACAGTTGTCGCCCGTGCTCTCGCTCGCGTAGAATCCGCCGCCTGCGTGAGACCATACGCACCCCATCGGAGAGGTGGCAGAGTGGTCGAATGTACCTGACTCGAAATCAGGCGTACGTGCAAGCGTACCGTGGGTTCGAATCCCACCCTCTCCGCCAATGAAATCAAAGGGCTACGCAAAAAAAGCGTGGCCTTTTTTTTGATTCTTCACCCATCACCGCCAAGCCAGTTTTTCAGCTGTGTACGACGTTCGCTATCGCCGCAGCCTGATCAGCCTTCCATCCTGCGCTTGAGCCAATCGCGGCTTTCGGCGCGCCAGTAACTGGCTTGGGCGGCGAACAGGCCAAAGGGGCGCCAGGCGCGCTCGAGGCCGAAGGCTTCGAATTGTCGCCATGACAGGTCGCCTTCGGCGATCGCCGCGGCGAGCAGTTCGCCGGCGGCGCAGGTGGAACTCAGGCCATGGCCGCCGAAGGCCTGCGCCCACCACAGGCCGCGACCATCGCCGCCGAGCTGCGGCATCTGGTGGCGTGCGTAGCTCATCAGGCCGGACCAGGCGTATTCGACGCGTACGCCCTGCAATTGCGGAAAGACCTTGAGCAGATCGCGCAGCAGCAGGCGCTGCACCGCGCGTGGCGAGCGATCGCGCACGCTGATGCGCCCGCCCCAGAGCAGCCGCGTGTCGGGCAGCGACCGGTAATAGTCGAAGGCGAAACGGGTGTCGTAGATCGCCGCGCGCGTGGCCAGACATTCGTCCAGCCGGGCGCCCAGCGGCTCGGTGGCGATCACGTAGGTGGCGATCGGCAGCACTGCGCGATCGACGCGCTTCTCGAGTCCGGCGAGATAGCCACCGCAAGCCAGCACGACGTGCTCGGCATGCACCTCGCCCGCATTGGTGCGCAATCGCCAGCCCGCGCCGTCGCGTTCGAGCCTGCGCACCGGACTTTCCTCGTAAATGCGCACGCCCTGCTCCGACGCGGCGGCGGCGAGGCCGATCGCGTAATTGAGCGGGTGCAAATGCAGCGCGTCGCGCTCGTAGAGGGCGTCGTAGTAGCGATCGCTGCGTACCAGCGCGCGCAATTCGTTCGCGGGCAGCCATGCCCATTCGACACCGTAGTGTTCGGCGAGCAACCGCTGGCGTTCGCGCAGCACCTGCGGGTCGCGGAACCAGTTGGCCCAGATGACGCCCGCGTCCACCGCGTCGCAGGCGATGCGGTAATCCGCGATGCGGGCGCGGATGCGCGAGACGCCATCCAGCGTGAGCCGGAACAGCGCGCGGGCGCGTTCGTGGCCGAGGCGATCGAGCAGCGCCTGTTCGCCGAGTGCGTAGCCGGCGAAGACGAAGCCGCCATTGCGACCGGAGGCGCCGTGCCCGATGCGCTCGCGCTCGAGCAGGACGACGTCGCGCACGCCGCGCTCGGCCAGCCCCAGTGCGGTGTTGAGGCCGGCATAACCGCCGCCGATGATGGCGACTTTCGTCTCGTGCCGGCCGGACAGCGGCGCATATGGCGCATACGGCGTCGCGGTGGCCTGGTAGTACGAAGGATTCGCGGGCATCGGCATCCGCGCTCCGTGCCGTGGCTTGAAGTCGCGCGAGCATAGCGCAAGCCTCGCGCGGAGCCGACACGCCGCCGGTGCCTGCCGCGCGAGCGCTATTGAACCAATGTCACCGCCAGCGGGCGCTGGTCGCTGCGACCATTTCGCATTGCTCTACGGACGGGCGGCATATTCGCGCACGATCGGGGCGAGCTTGGGATCCTGCAACGCCATGTGCATGGTGGCGCGCACGAGCCCGGCCTTGTTGCCGCAGTCGAAGCGGATGCCTTCGAAGCGGTAGGCCAGCACCTTGCCCTGCTCGCCGATCAGCGACTCGATGGCGTCGGTGAGCTGGATCTCGCCGCCGGCGCCCGGACGGGTTTCCTCCAGCAGCCTGAAGATGCGGCCAGGCAGCACATAGCGACCGACCACGGCGAGGTTGGATGGCGCCTCGGCCGGCTTGGGCTTCTCCACCATGTTGCGGATGCGCGCGCTGCGACCGCCCGTCGCCTCGGCATCGACGATGCCGTATTTGTCGGTGTCCTCGGGCGGCACTTCCTCCACCGCGATGACGCCCGCGTTCTCCGCCTCGGCCAGCTCGGCCATCTGGCGCAATGCGCCGCGGGCGGGGTTCCAGATGAGGTCGTCGGGAAGCACGATGCCGAAGGGTTCATCGTCGCCGATGACCGGCCGCGCGCACAACACGGCATGGCCAAGGCCGAGCGCCTCCGGCTGGGTGACGAAGATCGCCCGCACGTGCTTGGGCAGCGTGCCCTGCACCTGGGCCAGCAGATCCTCCTTGCCCTTTTCCTCGAGCTTGGCTTCGAGTTCGTAGGCCTTGTCGAAATAGTCGGCGATGGCGTGCTTGTAGCGGTTGGTGACGAACACCAGGGTGTCTGCACCGGCGTCTACCGCCTCGTCCACCGCGTACTGGATCAACGGCCGGTCCAGCACCGGAAGCATTTCCTTGGCGACCGCCTTGGTCGCCGGCAGGAAACGGGTGCCTAAGCCGGCGACCGGGAATACGACCTTGCGCAGGGGTTTGCTCACTTGCTGTCTCCGGATTCGTTACGGCGGATGGATACGACATTGTCGGGCTGCGGACCGTCGCTCCAGCGGAACGACGGCAGCACGCTGGAGATGCAGCGGCGCAGTTCGTCTTCGTCGTATTCGTCGACGGCCGCGGCGGCGCGGGTCAGCAGCGCCTGCAACAGCTCCCAGGCGACCTGGCGCGGCTGGGCCAGAAAAATCTTGGCATGGCGAGTGGCGCTGTAACTCTCCTGTGGATGGAACAGTTCCTCGAAGAGCTTCTCCCCCGGCCGCAGCCCGGTATACACGATGGGAACCTCGGTGCCCGGCTTCTTGCCGGCCAGGCGGATCATCTGCTCGGCCAAGTCGCGGATCTTGACCGGCTCGCCCATGTCCAGCGCGAAGATCTCGCCGCCCCGACCCAGGCTAGCCGCCTGCAGGATCAACTGGCAGGCCTCCGGAATGGTCATGAAATAACGGGTGATCTCCGGATGGGTCACGGTCACCGGACCGCCCTCGCGGATCTGCTGGCGGAACAGCGGCACCACCGAGCCGGCCGAGTCGAGCACGTTGCCGAAACGCACGGTGAGATAGCGCGTCGCCGAGCGCGCATCGAGATTCTGGCAATAGATCTCGGCGATGCGCTTGCAGGCGCCCATCACATTGGTGGGATTGACCGCCTTGTCGGTGGAAATGAGCACGAAGCATTCGCAACCGGAAAGATCGGCCAGATCGGCCAAAGTACGGGTGACCAGGACGTTGTTGCGGAAGGCGCTGCGCAACTGGTGCTGCAGCAGCGGCACATGCTTGTACGCGGCGGCGTGGAGCACTACCTGCGGCTGGTACTGGCCAAACAGCCGCCGCATCGCCACCGCATCGCCGGCATCGGCCAGCACCCCGTCGAAGACCAGCTCCGGATAGGCGCCGCGCAGTTCCTGGCTGATGCGGTAGAGGTTGTATTCGCACATCTCGACCACGGTCAGCGCCTGCGCGCCCAGCCGGCAGACCTGGCGGCACAGCTCCGAACCGATCGAGCCGCCGCCGCCGGTCACCAGCACGCGCCGACCGCTCAAGGTTTCGCGGATGGACGTCCAATCGAGTTCGATCGCATCGCGGCCGAGCAGGTCCTCGATCGCGACCTCCTTGATTTCGTTGAATTGCGCGCGGCCGGCGACGACGTCCTCCAGCCGCGGCAGGGTGCGATAGGGCAGACCAGTGGCATCGCAAAGCTCCACCACGCGACGCATTTCCGCCAAC
The DNA here is from genome assembly GCF_003967035.1 of Aerosticca soli. Classification (GTDB taxonomy): domain Bacteria; phylum Pseudomonadota; class Gammaproteobacteria; order Xanthomonadales; family Rhodanobacteraceae; genus Aerosticca; species Aerosticca soli. The sequence continues at coordinate 2,099,147 of NZ_AP018560.1, forward strand.
GACGCCGCCGGCAGCGCGATCAGCAGCATGTCGACCGCGGCCTCGGCGGCGATCTGTGGCAACTGCTCGATCCGCCCGAGCACCGGCCGCCCGTTGATGCTCGCACCGCGCAGACGCGGCTGGTCATCGACGAAGCCGACGACGTCGTAGCCGCCGTCACGGCGCAGGTCGCGCGACAGTGCCTCACCAGCGCGGTCGGCGCCGACGACCAGCACCCGTTTGCTGTGGCTGGTGCGGAACAGATCGAGCCGGCTGTCCTTCCAGAAGCGATACAGCAGGCGCGGTGCCCCTAGCAGGATCGCCAGCAGCACGGGATAGAGCAACAGCACCGAACGCGGCACGCCCTCGAGGCGCTCGTAAAGGAACAGCACCGGGCCGATCACCAGCACGCCGCCGACCGCCGCACGCAGGATGTTCCACAGGTCCGGCAGGCTGGCAAAACGCCAGACACCGCGGTAAAGCCCGGTCCAGGCAAAGATCAAACCCTGGATCAGCAGCACGATGGGAAATTCCAGCCGACCGAATTGCTGGACCTCCTCCGGTCGCACCATGTAGCGCAACGCCTTGGCCAGCCACCAGGCCAAGGCGGTCATCAGCAGGTCGTGGATCACCACCGCTGCACGCGGCGGGATGGCACCGATTACCTTACGCAGGGACATGGGATTTGCGCCGATACAGCATGCGACGGGCTTGCCACCATCCCAGCGCGGCCAGTAGATAGGTCAACAGGCACACTGCCCAAGCTACCGGCGGATGCAGCGCGGCGATGATCGCCAGCGGCAGTGCCACGCACAGATTCCATGTCAGATACAAACCCGAACTCCCTGCATGCGTGAATCCACGCCGCACCAGCCATTGGTACAAATGCTCACGATGGGCAGCATACCAGCGCCTTCCGCGCAGCATGCGTAAAGCCAGCGTGAGGCCGGCATCCATCGCAAAAGCTGAACTCAGGACGAGCGCGGGCCACAGCAACTCGTGCCTGACACGCCAGAGCATGGCGGTAAGGGCGAAAACCATGAAACCGATGCTGCCGCTGCCCACGTCGCCCATGAAAATGCGGGCCGGTGCACGGTTGTAGTACCAGAAGCCCAGGCACGCCGCGGCCAGACAGGCAGCCATGCCGGCAAGCGTGGGACTGCCCGCTCCCCAGGCCAGCCAGGCGATGCCCGCACCGACGAAGACGCCCTGCTGCGCCAGCAGGCCGTCGATGCCATCCATGAAATTGTGCAGGTTGATGCTCCAGACCCCGAGCAGCATCCACACCGGCAACCACCCCCAGGCCGCATGGTCGAGCCAGGCCAGCACGAAGAGGCCGGCTGCCGCCCACTGCACGATGAGGCGCGGCACGATGCCGAGGGGGCGGTGATCATCCCACCAGCCGATCAGGGCCACCGCGAGCAAGGCGACCAGCAACGCCGCCATCGAGACACCGGCGACATCCGTCGGATTGGCCAACCACAGACCCGCAAGCCCGACGGCCAAGGCCGCCACCACGCCGATACCGCCGCCGCGTGGCGTAGGCACCTGGTGCGAGCGTCGTTGTCCGGGCTGATCGAAGAGCCCGCGCCGGCGCGCATAGGCGATTGCCAGGCGCACGCCGAACCACGCGAGCAGACAGGTCAAGAGCGGCCAGAGCCCGATCTTCATGCCTTGGAATGGCTCACTCGTTGGCCACGCCATGAATCGGCCGGATGGTGCCCCAGCTCTTGCAGCTCGGGCATTGCCAGTGATGCGCCTTGGCGCCGAAGCCGCAACGGCTGCAGCGATACATGGCCTGCCCTTCGAGCAATTTGCGGGTGAGATCACGCAGGATGAGGAAATTCTCCCGCGCCTCGCCATCGACCTTGTCGAGCGTGGCGTCGATCAAAGCCATCAGGCCGCGTACCGAAGGCCGCTGGCGCAGCTGCGAGGTCAGGAAATCGATCGCCGCCCGCTCGCCGTCGCGCCGTTCGTAGAGCCGTACCAGCGCCAGCACCGGCGAAATGCCGTGGTAGCGGGTCAGCAGCTCGCGCAGAAAACGCTCGGCCCGTTCCATCTGCTGCGAGCGCGCATAGCTGTGCAGCAGCGGCGGCAGGATATCGGGCACGAAGGCAACATCAGCCGCCACCGCCTTTTCATAGGCTTCCACGGCCTCGGCGTGCTCGCCGTTCTCGGCATGCAGGCGCCCGGTGAGCATGTAGGCCCGCACGCAATCGACCTGACAGGCAAACGCCTGGCGCAGATAGTCACGCGCTTCCGCATAGGCGCCATGCTGGCGGGCGCGTTCGGCCAGTTCGCAATAGAACTGGGCGATGGTCTGCGCCTCCGACTCGCCGGTCATCGCCTCGAGACGCCGCGCGTGTTCGATCGCCTTGTGCCAGTCGCGCTCGTGCTGGTAGATCGCGACCAGATGGCGCAACGCCGAGGGCGCATGCGCGTTCATGGCGACGAGATCGGAGAACAGTGTCTCCGCGCGATCGAGCAGCCCGGCACGCATGTAGTCCTCACCGAGCTCGAGCAAGGCCACCGTCTTCATTTCCTCGGTGAGGCCCGGCCGCGATACCAGATGCTGGTGCACGCGGATGGCGCGATCGACCTCGCCACGGCGGCGGAACAGATTGCCGAGGGCGAGATGGGTCTCCACCGTGTCACGGTTGTATTCGGCGAGCTTCAGGAAGACCTCGATCGCCTTGTCCTGCTCCTCGTTGAGCAGGTAGTTGAGTCCACGAAAATAATCAGAGGACAGCGCACTGACCTGCACGTCCGAGCGGTAGGCCGCAGCACGCCTGGCGGCCAGCCAGCCGGCCAGGAACGCCACCGGGATCAGCAAGGCAAGCAGGTATGGAAGGTTCATGCCGAGGTCGCGGCGCGGCGGCGACGCCCATCCTTGGGCGTGCGGTTACGACGCTGCAGCCGCATGCCGAGCCAGGCGGTCAGCCCGCCCAGCAACCAGCCGATCACCAGCGCGACGAGCAGGACGGCCCCCTTGGGCCAACGGACGACCGCGAAACCGAGGTCGTAGTCGACCAGCGTGGCATTGAGGGCACCCACCGCTACGCCCGCGGCCGCCGCCAGTATCAAGATCAAGAGAACGAGCCATCGCATGACATGGACTTTACCGAAAAGCCGGTTATCCGGCACGGGCCGGGAGCGGCGCGCTGAAAGCAAAAGACCCGCGCAAGCGCGGGTCTTTTGGATGTGGTGGGCCGTGTAGGATTCGAACCTACGACCAATTGATTAAGAGTCAACTGCTCTACCAGCTGAGCTAACGGCCCTAGTGCGTTTTTGAATTGGGGTGGACGATGGGACTCGAACCCACGACAACCGGAATCACAATCCGGTACTCTAACCAACTGAGCTACGCCCACCATAACCATCTGGCGCGCCCGACAGGAATCGAACCTGCAACCGTCGGCTTAGAAGGCCGATGCTCTATCCGGTTGAGCTACAGGCGCTTGAAACCGCATGTCGCCTGATGGTCGGGGCAGAGGGATTCGAACCCCCGACATCCAGCTCCCAAAGCTGGCGCTCTACCAGACTGAGCTATACCCCGCAGCTTGCCAACCTTCGGCGCTGATCCTGCGACGCGAAGCTCGCCGATGCTACGGTAGGCACACCGTCCAGTCAATCCGTGTCGTGCTCGCCGGGACATTCCATCCGCCCCGCTTCGACGCCGACCAGCACAGGACTGGCACGGCATCGCTTCTTGAAAAATGGCGCGCCCGGAGAGATTCGAACTCCCGACCACCAAGTTCGTAGCCTGGTACTCTATCCAACTGAGCTACGGGCGCGCAGATCAAAACACTGGCTCGCCGTCATTGCACCGCGGCGAGACGCGGAATTATTCCGGCTCGTGCCGCGAACGTCAATAGTTGCGGCAGTCCTCGAGGCAAGAAAAAGGTTCTTCTCCCAACTGAGTGGAGAGAGGCGCACGGCCGACGGGTCAGACTTGCTGTTCTCTAGGCAACAAACTGGGGCCGGCCGTGGCCGAGCAGGCTTGTATGGCCCGTCTGGGCGGCTGGACGGGATACCGAGTTGGCAAGTGGCGTCATGAGCTGCGCAGGCAGCAGCGCTGGCTGGTGATCGAGTTGGAGCCGACGCCGGGGGCGCAGCGGCAATGCACGGGCTGTGGGCAGGCGGTCGTGGCCATCCATGACTGGACGATGCGGCGCATTCGCGAGTTGCCCGTGTTCGGTGCGCCGGTGGAGCTGCACGTGCCGCGTCTTCGGCTGGCTTGCCAGGGCTGCGGGCCGCGGCTGGAACAGTTGGACTGGCTGGATCCGCATGCGCGGGTAACGCGGCGTCTGGCCGACAGCGTGGCCCGGCTGTGCGCGGTGACGTCGGTGCTGCACGCGGCGCGTTGGCATGGCATCGACTGGAAGACGGCCAAGGCCATCGACTGGCGGGCACTGGAGCGCGATCTGGGGCCGGTGGATCTGGAGGGCGTGCGCCGGATCGCCATGGACGAGTTCGCGATCCAGAAGGGCCATCGCTACGCCACCGTGGTGGTCGATGTGGAGCGCAAGCGGGTGCTGTGGGTGGGGCGCGGCCGTTCGCGAGTCGAGATCAGGCCGTTCTTCGAACGGCTCGGACCGGCGCGTTGCGCACGCATCGAGGCCGTGGCCATGGACATGAACACGGCGTTCGACCTGGAAGTGCGCCAGCACTGCCCGAATGCCCGCGTGGTGTACGACCTGTTCCACGTGGTCGCCAAGTACGGACGCGAGGTGATTGGCCGGGTGCGGGTGGACGCGGCCAATCAGCTGCGTCACGACAAGCCGGCGCGCCGAGTGGTCAAGCGCGCCCACTGGCTGCTGCTGCGCAATCCTCGGCGCCTGAAGGAAGCCGAACACATCCGGCTGGACGAGGTGCTGGCGGCCAACCGGCCGCTGATGACGGCCTACGTGATGAAAGAACAGCTCAAGGCGCTGTGGAACGCACCGACAGCCTGGGCGTGGCGGGCAGCCTGGAAACAGTGGCTACGCCATGCCCAGGAAAGCGGTATCCCCGCCCTGACCCACTTCGCTCAATGCCTCAAACCTTACTGGCGCGGCATCCTCAGCCGGGTGCGCTGGCCCCTGCATACCGGCCTGCTCGAAGGCATCAACAACAAGATCAAGGTCATCAAGCGCATCGCCTACGGCTACCGCGATGACGCCTACTTCTTCCTCAAGATCCGGGCGGCCTTCCCCGGAGTTGGGTGAAGAACCAAGAAAAACCGCTCAACGACTCTGCGGCGCCGGATCACCGACCTTCGCCGAGCCGGCATCGCCGCGCGACGGTGGCGGCGGCGGCACGGACGAGCCGGTCAGCGGCGTCTTGCTCCAATCGGCAGGCGGACCCGGCACCCGGCCGGCCATGATCTCGTCGATCTGCTGCGCGTCGATGGTTTCATACTGCAGCAGGGCATCGGCCATCAGATGCAGCTTGTCGATATTGTCGGTGAGCAGCTGGCGCGTGCGCGCATAGGCATGCTCGAGGATGGAGCGCACTTCCTCGTCGATCTTGCGCGCCGTCTCGTCGGAAACATTCTTGTGCTGGGTGACGGCGCGGCCCAGGAACACCTCGTCCTCTTCCTCGCCGTAGGCCATCGGACCGAGCACGTCGGACAGGCCCCACTTGGTCACCATGTTGCGCGCGATGCGGGTGGCGCGTTCGATGTCGTTGGACGCGCCGGTGGTGACCTTGTCCTCGCCGAAGATCAACGCCTCGGCCACGCGGCCGCCATAGAGCGAGCACAGCTGCGACTCGATCGCGACGCGGTTCATGCTGTACTTGTCGTTCTCGGGCAGGAACTGGGTAACGCCGAGCGCACGGCCACGCGGGATGATCGTCACCTTGTAGACCGGATCATGCTCGGGCACCAGCCGGCCGACGATGGCGTGGCCGGCCTCGTGGTAGGCAGTGAGCCGCTTTTCCTCCTCGCTCATCACCATGGAGCGGCGTTCGGTACCCATCAGGATCTTGTCGCGCGCGCGGTCGAAATGGCTCATGCGCACCTCGCGTGCATTCTCGCGCGCGGCGAACAACGCCGCCTCGTTGACCAGGTTGGCAAGGTCAGCGCCCGAGAACCCCGGGGTGCCGCGGGCGATGGTCATGGCGTTGACGTCGCTGGCGATCGGCAGCTTGCGCATGTGCACCTTGAGGATCTGCTCGCGCCCCTTCACGTCCGGCAATCCGACCACCACCTGGCGATCGAAACGCCCGGGACGCAGCAAGGCCGGGTCGAGCACGTCCGGGCGGTTGGTGGCGGCGATGACGATGATGCCCTCGGTACCCTCGAAACCGTCCATCTCGACCAGCAGCTGGTTGAGGGTCTGTTCGCGCTCGTCGTGACCGCCACCCAAGCCCGCGCCGCGATGACGACCGACGGCGTCGATCTCGTCGATGAAGATGATGCACGGCGCATGCTTCTTGGCCTGCTCGAACATGTCGCGCACGCGGCTGGCGCCGACGCCGACGAACATCTCGACGAAGTCCGAGCCAGAGATCGAGAAGAACGGCACCTTGGCCTCGCCGGCGATGGCCTTGGCCAGCAGCGTCTTGCCGGTGCCGGGCGGCCCGACCATCAGCACGCCGCGGGGAATCTTGCCGCCGAGCTTCTGGAACTTGCCCGGATCGCGCAGGAACTCGACCAGCTCGCCGACCTCCTCCTTGGCCTCGTCGCAGCCGGCGACGTCGTTGAAAGTCACCTTGACCTGGTCCTCGCCCTGCAGCTTGGCGCGCGAGCGGCCGAAGCTCATCGCGCCGCGCCCGCCGGCGCCGGCCTGCATCTGCCGCATGAACCAGACGAAAGCACCGATGATGAGGATCATCGGCAGCCAGTTGAGCAGCAGGCTGACCAGGGTGAGCCCGTTGCTGGGCGGCTCCTGGGTGATCACCACGCCCTTGTCCTGCATCTGCTTGACCACGCCGTTGGTGGAAAAGCCCAGCACCGGCGCCACGGTGCGGAACGCGCTGCCGTCCTTGAGCTTGCCGGTGATGGTCGCGGGGTTGTCGGCGCTGATGCTGGCGCTGGCCACGTTGCCGTTGTCGACGTTCTGCACGAAGCTGCTGTAGGGCAGATCGGACGAGCCGCCGTGCGGGTTGAAACTCTGGTACACGGTGAGCAACACCACCGCGATGATCACCCAGAGCAACAGATTCTTTGCCATTTCGTTCATGCCTGCTTCTCATCAGGAAACCCGCCCCGGCCATGCAGGCCCTGGGCGAGTGCGTAGACCTCTCGCGAACGCGCACGGGAGGCCTTGGGTTTACGCATGGTCACGCGGGCGAACTCCGCACGCAAGCTGCGCAAGTAGTCGTCGAACCCGGCGCCCTGGAACAGCTTGACCAGGAACGCGCCGCCCGGACGCAGCCAATGCCGACAGAAATCCAGTGCCAGTTCGGCCAACTCCATGGCACGTATCTGGTCCGACAGAGCCACGCCACTCATATTGGGGGCCATGTCCGACAGCACAAGATCGACCTGCCGGCCGCCGAGCTGCTCTTCCAGTGCCCGCAGCACGGCTTCCTCGCGGAAATCGCCCTGGATGAAGTCCACCCCGGCGATGCCCGGCATGGGCAAGACGTCCAGCGCGATCACCCGGCCGGTATCGCCGAGTTCGCGACGCACCAATTGCGACCAACCGCCCGGCGCGGCGCCCAGATCCACCACCTGCATGCCGGGTTTGAGCAGACGGTCGCGCTCGATGAGTTCCTCGAGCTTGTAGACGGCGCGGGAACGCAGCCCCTCGGCCTGCGCCTTCTTGACGTAGGGATCGTTGAAATGTTCCCGCAGCCAGCGGGAACTGCTCTTGCTGCGGGCCATGCGTGGGGACGGCTTTTTCGGATCGGCAGGCCCTGCATGATACCCTGCGTGCCCTCTTCCGCCATGAACCGTCATTGCCGCATGCCGCTCTCCTCCTCGCAGCGCCGCTATCTGCGCGGTCTCGCCCATGAACTCTCGCCGGTGATCCTGCTCGGCGCCAAGGGCGCGAGCGCGGCCGTGCTGGCCGAGCTCGATCGTGCCCTGCTGCAGCACGAGCTGGTCAAGGTGAAACTGGCCGGCGATCGCGAGGAGCGCGCGGCGCAGGCCGATGTGCTGCTGGAAGGCACAGGCGCGGAAGCCGTGCAGCAGATCGGACACATGCTGGTGCTGTTTCGTCGCAACGAGGACGAGCCTAAACTGGCCCTGCCGCGCTGACGCCATGGAACTGACCAGGGATTTCCCGGGCGAGTATCTCCATGTGCGGCGGGTCGGCGCGCGCAGCATCACGGTGGTGGAGCGCGAGCTGACCCGCAGCTTCCTGCTCTCGCCGGCCACGCTGGTGGAAGACTGGCCGGTCACCACGGTGCAGGCGCTCGATGCGGCGGCGGTCGATGCCATCCTCGCCCTGCAGCCGGAGCTCGTGCTGCTCGGCACCGGCGTGCGGCAGATCTTTCCCGAGGGGGCCTTCCTGGCCGCGTTCCTGCGCCGCGGCATCGGCATCGAAGTGATGGACAACGCCGCTGCCGCCCGCACCTATGACCTCCTGGCCGGCGAGGGTCGACGCGTAGTCGCGGCCTTCATCCTGCCGGAAGGCTGAATCGAGACGCCGCGCCTGCGGACGGCCGCGACGCCGCCGCAAGCCAAACCCATCGCGGCGGCAGACGTTCCTGCCAGCGACCCCGTCCCGAGCGGCGACGGCCGCCTCAGCGTGGCGGCAGGTAGGCCAGCGGATCGACCGGATTGCCGTCCTTGCGGATCTGGAATTGCAGCTCGTCGCGGGATGCGCCGGTCGCGCCCAGTTCCGCGATCACCTGGCCTGCGCTGACGCGCTGGCCTTCCTGCACCAGTCGCTTGCGATTGTGGCCGTAGGCGGACAGGAAACTGTCGTTGTGCTTGATGATCACCAGCTCGCCATAGCCGACCAGGCCATTGCCGCTGTAGACGACCACGCCATCCGCCGCCGCACGTACCGGATCGCCGGCCTTGCCGGCGATCTCGATGCCGGGAATGGCATCGCCGCTGTTGAAGCCCTTGATCAACGGGCCGTCTGCGGGCCAGCGCCAGGCGATGCCTTCGCTGGTCCGGACGGCGCCACTGCCTGGTTTGGCCGTACTGGGCGGCGGCGATGACGCGGGCGCGACGCCGGCCACCGGCACGGACGTCGTACTGCTGGCGCCAGCCGGCGTCGGGCCGGCCTTGCCGGCGACCGCTGGCGCCGCTTCTGCAACGGGCGGCGGGGTTGCTCGACTGCTCGCCACAGAAGGATTTTGCTGCGTGATGGGCTTGGGTGCCGGCAGCCCACCGGCAACGACCTGACCGCTGCGCGCTGGCGCGGTCGGTGACGATGGCGCCGGGCGTACCCCCGCGGGCCCCAGCCGCAACACCTGGCCGGGATGGATGACGTAAGGCGGCGCGATGTCGTTCCAGGCGGCGAGCTGGCGGAAATCCACGCCATGCCGGAAGGCGATCGAATACAGGGTGTCGCCACGCACCACCGTATAGGTGCCGCCCGGCGGCGTCGATGCCTGGGCGCCGTGCCGCGCGGGCGGCTGCACCACCACGGCGCCACGACGCACGTCGCAGGCGGCGAGCGCGAGCAGGCACAGCCCGAGCGACAGGAGTCGGCGCAAAGGTGTCATGCCGGCAAGCATAGCCGCAGGGTCCAGGCATTTCATGGCCGCGGTCGACTCTACTTGGGCCACAGCCACCAGGCCGCGAGCGCCGCCAGCGCCGTCAACGCGAACCAGCCGATCCATTCGATGTGCCGGTGCAGGACGCGCTCGGCCTGCTCGCCGTAGACGCGGATCAACAGCGCCAGCAGCCATACGCGCTTGCCCCGCCCCACCGCCATGCAGGCCAGGAACGGCAGCACCGGCACGCCGACGATACCGGCGGCCCAGGTGACGAACTTCATCGGGATCACCGGCTGCAGCGCGGCCAGCATCAGCGCGCCCAGCATCGCCGGCCAATGCTGGCGCATGTCGGTGCGCAGGTGGTCGACCCAGGTCGCGACGGTCGCCTGCATGTGTGGGCTGAACAATGGCCGCACCGCCTCGTAGGCGAAATGGCCGAGCAGATAGCCCACCAGCGAGCCGAGCAGCGAGAACGCCAGGCTGAGGTTGGCATAGCGGAAGGACTGCTGGCGCCGCCCCAGCATCATCGGCATCAGCATCACTTCGGGCATCACCGGAAAGATGAAGGCCTCGAAGAAACTCAAGCCGCACAGGTAATAGATCGCCCTGGGATGGCGCGCCCAGGCCAAGGCACGGGCATACAGGCTGCCGAACAAGCGCATCAGTGCATATCCTGAAGGTGGGCGGGCATCAACCGATGCCGCCGAGCAGCGGCACGAAGCTCACCGCACACAGCTCCTCCTGCTCGAAGCCGCCCTGGCCATCGCCATGGATGCGGATCAGGGTCTGGCTGCTGGGCGAGCCGACCGGCGCCACCAGCACGCCGTCGGGCGCGAGCTGATCGAGCAGACGCGACGGGATGGCATCGCCCGCGGCGGTGAGGATGATGGCGTCGAAAGGGGCTTCCTCCGCCCAGCCCAGCTTGCCGTCGTCATGCCGGGAACGGATGTTGGCGAGCCCCAGCTGGCGAAAGCGACGACGGGCCTGGCGCAGCAGCTCCTCGATCCGCTCGACGGTGAACACCTGCGGCACCAGCCGGGCCAGGATCGCCGCCTGGTAACCCGAGCCGGTGCCGATCTCGAGCACCTTCTGCGGCGTGCCGAATTCGAGCAGCGCTTCGCTCATGCGCGCCACCACCCAGGGCTGCGAGATGGTCTGGCCATGGCCGATCGGCAGCGCGGTGTTTTCGTAGGCGCGCGCATGGAGCGCTTGGTCGATGAAGTGGTGGCGCGGCACCTCGCGGATGGCCTCCAGCACCCGCGGATCGCGGATGCCCTCCTCCTTCAGCCTTGCCACCAGCCGGTCGCGGGCGCGCGGCGAGGTCATGCCCTCGCCCTTGAATGCCGACGGCGGCAACGGCGGATTGGCCATCAGGCGGCCTCGTCGTCCATCGCGCGGGTCATCGCCTGCACCCAGCCGCTGACCTTTTCCAGCGCCTGGTAACGGGTCAGATCGACGTGGATCGGCGTGACCGAGACATAACCGCGACGCACGGCATCGAAATCGGTGCCGGGACCGTCGTCCTCGGCGCCGCCGGCCGGCCCGATCCACCAGATCGGCCGCCCACGCGGGTCGGTCTGCGCGATGCATGGCGCCGAGCGGTGACGCTTGCCCAGCCGGGTGACCTCGAAACCGCGGATCTCGGCCCAGGGGCGGTCCGGCACGTTGACGTTGAGAATGGTGTCGGCCGGCAGCGGGTCGACCAGCAGCCGACGCATCAGCAGCAGCACCGCCTGGGCGGCCGCCTCGTAGTGCACGCCCTGGTGATCGCGGCTGACCAGCGAGACGGCGATCGCCGGCAATCCCAGAAAACGCCCCTCCATCGCCGCCGACACCGTGCCCGAATAGATCACGTCGTCGCCCAGGTTGGAGGCGTTGTTGATGCCAGACACCACGATGTCGGGTTCCTCCTCGAGCAGGCCGGCCAAGGCCAGATGCACGCAGTCGGTCGGCGTGCCGGCGACGCGGTAGTAGCCGTTGTCCATCTGGGTGGCGCGGATCGGCACGTCCAGCGTGAGCGAGTTGCTGGCGCCGGAGCGGTCGCGGTCCGGCGCCACCACCGTCACCCGGCCCACCGCGCCCAGATGTTCGGCCAGGATGTGGATGCCGGGGGCATCCACGCCATCGTCGTTGCTGACCAGGACACGCATGCTTGGATTCGTCGGCACGGCCATCACCTCGCGGAACCTTCGAGTCTAACCGAAGCGGCGAGGCGCTTTCACGGGCGCCACGGCGAGCGGCATGTACCATGCCCGGCGTGAAGCGGCGTGCCAGCCCCGAGCCCAGCGAAGAGGAGATCCGCCTGTTCCGCGAGGCGGTGGGCCCGGTTCGTGCGTTGCCGTCCGCGCCCGCTCCGCCGCCGGCACCGCGCCCGGCACCGGCGGCGCGCATGTTCGCCGCCGACGAGGCCGCCGTGCCGGGTGAGCTGCTCGACCTGGCCTTCGATCCCGCACTGCTCGAAATCGGCGAGGAGCTGGCCTACCTGCGCGAGGGCTATCCGCCGAAACTGCTCAAGGCGCTCAAGCGCGGGCAATACAGCGTGCAGGACGACATCGATCTGCATCACATGAACGCGGCGGCGGCGCAGGCGACCATCGTCGCCTTTCTCGCCGAGGCGCGTCGGCGCGGCCTGCGCTGCGTGCGCATCGTGCACGGCAAGGGGCTGCGCTCGAAGGCCGGCGGCCCGGTGCTGAAGGCACTCACCGACCGCCTGCTGCGCCGGCGCGACGACGTGATCGCCTTCGCCTCGGCGCGACCGGCACAGGGCGGCACCGGCGCGGTGGTGGTCTTGCTGAAGCGCTGACAATTTAAGAACGGCGGACGAGCTCTGGGGCGATCACCCGCCTCGGACACCTGCGCGAGCCTTTGGTCCCGGCGCGCGATCAGGTTCCTTGGCACTGCGTTTTTCAGGTGTCGTTGCCTGCAACGGATGGGCGCTCGGACACGATCGTGCCTGCCAGCTCGCGCACCACCACCGTGGCATAGGCTCCCGCGGGCAGCTCGAAAGCCAGTTCCAGCGCGTCATCCGCCAGCCAACGCCAGCGCAGGTCTTTCGGCAGCTGACGCAAGGGGCGGCGTTCCTGGTCCATGCGCGCCTCGGCAAGACCGCGCGCCAAGTCCTCGTACGCCGCGACCACGGCGCGTTCCAGCGCCCCCGCCTCGCCTTGCGCCGGGGTGTCGCCGCGCCCCCACAGCGGCCCGGACGGGTGGATGTCGCCCTGCGCGAGGCGGCCGGCCAGTACCTCGTCGAACGGCACCGGGCCAAACCACGAGCGCGAACCGGCCAGTGACCAGATTTCGCCTTCCAGCGGACGGTCCCAGGCCTCGCGCGCCACACGCGCGCCGAGCACCTCGTTGAAAAGATGCGAGCGCGCCGCGGACAACAGGAACGCGCGCTTGTCGCGATCCACACGGCGGCCGGCGAACATCGCGCGGGCCTGCTCGACGTTGCCACCGCCACGACCGAAGCGCTGCTCGCCGAAATAGTTGGGGACCCCGCGCGCCGCGATCGTCCGCAAGCGCGCCTCGGCGGCACCGCGATCGCCGGCGACCTCGCGCAGGGTGAGCACGAAGCGATTGCCGCGCAGCGCGCCGCGCTTCAGTTTGCGGCCGTGGCGCGTGGCGGCGAGGATCCGCGCCCTGGGATCGGGAAAGCCGGCCCAGTCCGGCTCCTCGCGTCCGGCGAGCTGGACGCTGAAGGTCTGCCGGGTCAGCGCATGGCGATCCTTGAGGCCGGCATAGCCCACCGCCAGCGGCGGCACGCCGGCGAAGGCGGCGAGTGCGCGCGCCAGCTGCTCGGTGGTGAGATCGCGCTTTTCCACCCACAGCAGCACATGCTCGCCGCGGCCGTCGGCGGCGTAACCCAAGATTTCCTCGACCTGGAAATCCTCATCCGTCGCGCGCAGACGCGCCTTGAGCGGCGGCGCGCCGTGAGCCAGCGGCCACTCATCCATGGGCGATTCCATCGAGAGTCCCGCACTGCCGCCGCCCGCAGCCGACGGCAAGTTCCAACCGGCGCGGCACGCGGCGATTCACGGCCGTCCGGCCAGTAACATGTGTTCCGTTGCCGCCTTTTCGTCGATCACCCATGCGCACACTGCTGCTCCTGTTGTTGGGTTGCCTGCTCGGGCTGCTTGCCGCGACCGCCGTCATGAATGCCCTGCGGATACGCCACCCGCTGCCGCCGGCCCTGATGGAGCTGATGGCCTTCCACAAGGGGCGACTGGATGCCCAGCTTCGGGCGCGACGTTGCCCGGCGGACGATGCCATGCGGGACCTGCGTCAGCTGCGGGTTCTCGCCGACGACATCGGCCCGGTCTTCGCCGGCGCCGACCCCGCCTTCTTCCACGCCGCCGAAGAACTCACCGGCGCGATCGACCATGCCCTGCAGGCCCCACCGACCGACTGCCCGACACTGCAAAAGACGCTGCGCCCGGTGACCCAAGCCTGCGAGACCTGCCACCGCCAGTTCCGCTAGGCGCGCGCCTGGACGGCTGCAGATCAAGGCCGGCGGCGGCCGGTCAGCACCTGCCAGTACATCACCCAATCGCCGAGCAGGCTGTAGAGCGGATGGCGGAAGGTCGCCGGCCTGTTCTTCTCGAAGACGAAGTGCCCGATCCAGGCGAAGCCGTAGCCGACCACGGGTGCGAGCAGCAACCAGCGCCAGTCGGCGGTGAGGATCGCGACCAACACCACCGCCAGCACCAGCGTGCTGCCCAGCAGATGCAGGCGGCGGCAGACTGGATGACGATGCTCGCCCAGATAGTACGGATAAAACTCGCGGAAGCTGCGGAATTCGGCCATGGCCACGCACCTTCGAGGCTGCTCGATGCGAGCATGCTACGCCGGCCGCGCACGATGGGACACCAACTGGTCGGCGCGACGCCGTGCCGGTGCGCGCCGACCGGCCGATCTTCATCGCGCCGGCCAGGCACGCTGGTACTGCACCGGCACCTCGACGGTCACGCCCAGGGTCTGGGCCGCACGCAGCGGGAAGTAGGGATCGCGCAGGCTTTCGCGACCGATCAGCACGACGTCCGCATCCCCGGCCTCGAGGATGGCCTGCGCCTGCGGCGCGGTGGTGATGAGCCCCACGGCGCCGGTGGCGATGCCCGCCGCTTGCCGGATGCGCTTGGCGAAAGGCACCTGGTAACCCGGGCCGAGCGGAATCTTGACCTGCGCCAGCAGGCCACCGCTGGAGGTATCGATGAGATCCACCCCGAGCGGTTTGACCTGCTCGGCCAGCGCCACGCTCTGCTCGATGTCCCAGCCGCCCTCGGCCCAGTCGGTGGCCGAAATGCGCATCCACAGGGGCAGTTCGGCCGGCCACACCTCGCGTACCGCGCTCACCACCTCGCGGACCAGCCGCGTGCGGTTGTCGAAACTGCCGCCATAGGCGTCGGTGCGCTGATTGCTGAGCGGCGAGAGGAACTGGTGCAGCAGATAACCGTGCGCGGCATGGATCTCGACCAGCTGGAAGCCCGCTTCCAGCGCGCGCCTTGCCGCCGCCCGGAAATCGGCGACGACCTTGGCGATGCCCGCCGCATCGAGCGCCTGCGGCTGCGGCCAGCCCGCATCGAAAGGCAATGCCGAGGGTGCCACCACCGTCCAGCCGCCCTCCTCCACCGCCAGCGGGCCGCCGCCGTCCCAGGGCCGCTGCGTGCTCGCCTTGCGGCCGGCATGCGCCAGCTGGATGCCCGCCACGGCCCCTTGCGCACGCACGAAGCGGGTGATCGCCTGCCAGGCCTGCAGCTGAGTCTCGTTCCAGAGTCCGGTATCCCAGGGCGAGATGCGCCCCTCCGGGGAAACGGCCGTGGCCTCGGCGATGACCAGGGCGGCGCCGCCCACGGCACGGCTGCCCAGATGCACGAGATGCCACGGGCCGGGCACGCCTTCCTCGGCCGAGTACTGGCACATCGGGGAGATCGCGATGCGGTTGCGCAGGACCACGCTGCGCTGCTGAAAGGGAGTGAACAACACGGGCAAGCTCCTTATCGAAGAGGATGTCGATCGACGCGAAAGCCCCGGCTAGATGCAGGCGGCCGGCGCGACCTTCAAGGCGAAGGATGGGGGATTTTCCGCGGACGCCTGCGGCGGCCGGCGTGACGCTATACTTGCCAGCGGCTCCGGTGGGAGAAGCGGCGAGCAGCCGCTGCCGAAGGCGCAACGCCCGTAATCGCTCAGGCCCGAGTACCACCGCTGGCAAGACGACTCTGGAGAGACCGGTTCGATCCGGCGCCGAAGGGGCACGAAGCGGCAAGCTTCCAAACTCTCAGGCAAAAGGACAGAGGGGCGCCCCGCGTGCGGCTTCGCACGCTGTCTGCCGGATGCCCGCCATGCACCAGAACACCCCTTCGCTGCGCGACCTCGAACAGCACGACGCCTTCGTCCATCGCCACATCGGCCCGAACGATGAAGAGATCGCGCAGATGCTGCGCACGCTCGGTTTCGATTCGCTGGAGGCGATGACCGACGCCATCGTGCCGGCCAGCATCAAATCCGCCGAACCGCTGGCCTTGCCGCCGGCGTTGACCGAGCAGGAAGCGCTGGCGCGCATCCGCGCGATCGCGGCAAAGAACCGCGTTTTCCGCAGCTTCATCGGCCAGGGTTATTACGGCACGCATACGCCGCCGGTGATCCTGCGCAACATCCTCGAAAACCCGGCCTGGTACACCGCCTACACGCCGTACCAGGCGGAAATCTCGCAGGGACGCATGGAGGCGCTGATCAACTTCCAGACCATGTGCGCCGACCTCACCGGCATGGAGATCGCCAACGCCTCGCTGCTGGACGAGGCCACCGCCGCGGCCGAGGCGATGACGCTGGCCCGGCGCGCGGCCAAGTCGAAGTCGCACGTGTTCCTGGTCGCCGGCGACACCCATCCGCAGACGCTGGAGGTGCTGCGCACGCGCGCCGAGCCGCTCGGCATCGCGCTCGACATCGCCCGCTCGACGGACGCCTTCCACGCCAGCCTCGAAAAAGGCGACTACTTCGGCGTGCTGGTGTCCTACCCGGCCTCCAGCGGCTGGATCGAGGAATGGACGCACGACGTCGGGATCGCCCATCGCCACGGCGCCCTGGCCGTATTCGCCACCGACCTGCTCGCACTGACTTTGCTCAAGCCGCCGGGCGAGATGGGCGCGGACATCGTCGTCGGCAACACGCAGCGCTTTGGCGTGCCGCTCGGCTTCGGCGGACCACACGCCGCCTTCATGGCCTGCCGCGACGCGCTCAAGCGCCACATGCCCGGCCGGCTGATCGGTGTGTCGATCGATGCCGAGGGCCAGCCGGCCTACCGGCTCACCCTGCAGACTCGCGAGCAGCACATCCGCCGCGAGAAGGCCACGTCCAACATCTGCACCGCGCAGGTGCTGCTGGCGGTGATGGCCTCGATGTACGCGGTGTACCACGGGCCGGAGGGGCTGACCCGCATCGCGCAGCGCGTGCATCGCCTGACCGCCATCCTCGCTGCGGGCCTGCGTGCGCTGGGCCTGCGCCTCGTGCACGAGAGCGCCTTCGACACCCTGTGTATCGAAGCCGGCGAAGCAGCGGGCGCGATCCTGGAACGCGCCCGGTCGCTCGGCGCCAATCTGCGCGTGCGCGGCAACGGCTCGATCTGCGTGTCGCTGGACGAGACCACCACCCGCGCCGACGTCGAACTCCTGTGGCGCATCTTCGGCGGCGACGAAGCCGCGCTGCCCAGCATCGACGCGCTGGACGCCACCGCGCCGTCGCTGATTCCCGCGGCGCTCGCGCGCACCTCGGCGTTCCTCACCCACCCGGTGTTCAACACCCACCACAGCGAACACGAACTGCTGCGCTACATGCGCCGGCTCGCCGACAAGGACCTGGCGCTGGACCGCACCATGATTCCGCTCGGCAGCTGCACGATGAAGCTCAACGCTACCGCGGAGATGCTGCCGATCACCTGGCCCGAGTTCACCGACATCCATCCGTTGGCACCGCCGGAGCAGACGCAGGGTTATCGCCAGCTCATCGACGAACTGGGCGCGATGCTGCTCGAATGCACCGGCTACGACGCGATCAGCCTGCAACCCAACTCCGGCGCGCAGGGCGAATACGCCGGCCTGCTGGCGATTCGCGCGTACCACGCCTCGCGCGGCGAAGGCCATCGCGACATCTGCCTGATTCCCGAATCCGCGCACGGCACCAACCCGGCTTCGGCCCAGCTGGCCGGCATGCAGGTGGTGGTGACCCGCTGCGACGCGCACGGCAACGTCGACGTCGAGGACATCCGCCACGCCGCCGAGAAATACAGCGACCGGCTCGCCGCGATCATGCTCACCTATCCCTCCACCCACGGCGTGTTCGAGGAGGACGTGGTGGAGATCTGCCGCATCGTGCACGCGCACGGCGGGCAGGTGTACACCGACGGCGCCAACATGAACGCGCTGGTGGGCCTGGCCAAGCCCGGCCACTGGGGCTCGGACGTGAGCCACCTCAACCTGCACAAGACCTTCTGCATTCCGCACGGCGGCGGCGGACCGGGCGTGGGGCCGTGCGCGGTGAAGGCGCATCTGGCCAAATTTTTACCTGCCAGCGCCCCTGCTGGCGGCGATCAGGACGATCGCAGTCAACGCGTCGGCATGGTCGCTGCCGCCGCGTACGGCTCGGCGTCGATCCTGCCGATCAGCTGGATGTACATCACGCTGATGGGCGCGGCCGGACTGCGCAAGGCCACGCAGGTGGCGCTGCTCAACGCCAACTACATCGCCAAGCGGCTCGCGCCGCACTACCAGACGCTCTACACCGGCCGCAACGGACTGGTCGCGCACGAGTGCATCCTCGACCTGCGCCCGATCAAGGATGCCACCGGCATCAGCGCCGAGGACGTCGCCAAGCGGCTGATCGACTTCGGCTTCCATGCGCCGACGCTGTCGTTCCCGGTCGCCGGCACCTTGATGGTCGAGCCGACCGAGAGCGAATCCAAGCACGAGCTCGACCGCTTCATCGACGCGATGATCCAGATCCGCGAGGAAATCCGCGCGGTGGAGGAAGGCAAGCTCGACCGCGAGGACAACCCGCTCAAGCACGCGCCGCACACCGCCACGCAAGTGTCCGCCAGCGAGTGGACGCACGCCTATCCGCGCGAACTGGCCGCCTTTCCGCTCGATTCGCTCAGGCAGCAGAAATACTGGCCACCGGTGGCGCGCGTGGACAACGTCTACGGCGATAAGCACGTGTTCTGCTCGTGCGTGCCGGTCGAGGCCTTCAAGGGCGAGATCGAGGCCTTCAGCGAGCCGAACGTGGCTTGAGTCATCGGCAGGCGGCCGGTTTCCCTTCAGCCAGGGACAAAGCCGGCCCGCACAGGATCGATCCATACGCAGCCTGTTTGCGGCGAGTCGGCCCGATGACTCGCCGCGCATGTCCTCATCCGCCAGCGAGCGGCCTTAAGGTTTTTTTTGGAGTCCACCATGCCGCCATCGACGGAAAGCTTCCTGCTCGCGCCGCATGCATGGGTGCCCAACCATCCGACCCTGCCGGTGCTGCTGTACCGCGGCGCGCTCGCGGCCGACGGCGCGCAGGATACCGCCACGCAATTCGAACACCTGTTCGCCGCGCATGGCTGGCCTCCGCGCTGGCGCGACGGTATTTACGATTTCCATCACTACCACTCGACCGCGCATGAGGCGCTCGGTATGGCCGCCGGCACGGCGAGGCTCATCCTGGGGGGACCGGGTGGACGCGAGATCACGGTGCAGGCGGGCGATGCCTTGCTGCTGCCGGCCGGCACCGGCCATTGCTGTCTGGAGGCCGACGCAAGCCTGCTGGTGGTGGGCGCCTATCCGCCCGGGCAGGACTGGGACCTCTGCCGTAGCGAGCCGACGCCCGCGATGCGCCGACGCATCGCCAGCCTGCCCTTTCCGGCCAGCGACCCCGTCCAAGGTGCGCAGGGCCTGCTGCTTCGGGCGTGGATACCGGCCGTGTCCCGCCAAGGGCCCTGATCCCCGGGCTCATCCTCATGCCCTGTGCGCATCCACGCCGTCGGCTGAACCCGGCGAAGACGCCGTCGGCGCGGGCCTTTCGCCGCCCCTCATGGCTGGGGATTGTCCGCGCGGCGCAGCGCAATGGTTGACCTTACCGGCCTGGCCCTGCGGACAGCGCGCGGCAAACGCGCCTTCGGCGCAACCCGCCGGCACCGGCGCGCGACCGCTGCTGATGGCGGCTGGCTACGCCGGACCGCTCAGGCGAACGGATCGTCCAGCACGATGGTGTCGTCGCGGTCCGCGCCGGTGGCGACGATGGCGAGGTTGCAGCCGGACAGTTCCTCCACCGCGCGCAGATAGGCGCGGGCGGCGGCGGGCAATTTTTCCCATTCGCGGATGCCGGCGGTGGATTCCTCCCAGCCCGGAAACTCCAGATACACCGGCTTGCACTCGGCCCAGCCATCGGCATCGAGCGGCGCCAGCTCGCGGCGCTTGCCGCGGTATTCGTAGGCGATGCACACCTTGATTTGGGCCAAGCCGTCGAGCACGTCGAGCTTGGTGATCGCCAGGCCGTTGATGCCGTTGATCTGCACCGCGCGCTTCAACGCCACCAGATCGATCCAGCCGCAGCGCCGCGGGCGGCCGGTGCTGGCGCCGAACTCGTTGCCGACCTTGCGCAGGCGCTCGCCCATCGCGTCGTTCAGCTCGGTCGGGAAGGGACCGCCGCCCACGCGCGTGGCGTAGGCCTTGCAGATGCCGAGCACGTAGTCGATGTCGCCCGCGCCGACGCCGGTGCCGGCCAGCGCGCCGCCGATCGTGGTGTTGCTCGATGTGACGTACGGATAGGTGCCGTGATCGATGTCCAGCAGCGCACCCTGCGCGCCCTCGTACAGGATGTGGCCGCCTTCCTTGCGCACGTCGTGCAGGATGGTGGCGACGTCGTCGACCATCGGGCGGATGAATTCACCGTAAGCCAGCGCATCGTCCAGCACCTGCCGGTAATCGACCGGCTCGGCCTTCAGCCACTGGGTGAGGATGAAGTTGTGGTACTCCACCGCGGCCTTGATCTTCTCCGGCAGCTCGTGCGGGTACATGAGATCGGCCACGCGCACGCTGCGGCGGGCCACCTTGTCCTCGTAGGCCGGGCCGATGCCGCGGCCGGTGGTGCCGATCGCGCTCTTGCCGGCGGCGGCCTCGCGCGCCTTATCCACCGCGATGTGGTAGGGCATGATGAGCGGCGTGGCCGGACTGATCTTGAGCCGCGGCCGCACGTTCACGCCCTGCGTCTCCAGCTCCTCGATCTCCTGCTTGAGCGCGGCCGGCGAGAGCACCACGCCGTTGCCGATCAGGCACAGCGCATCGTCGCGCAGGATGCCCGAGGGAATCAGGTGCAGCACGGTCTTCTTGCCGCCGATGACGAGCGTGTGGCCGGCGTTGTGGCCGCCCTGGAAACGCGCCACCGCGGCGACGCGCTCGGTGAGCAGATCGACGATCTTGCCCTTGCCTTCGTCGCCCCATTGGGCTCCAAGGATGACGACTGACTTGCCCATGATGTTCTCTCGCTGATTCGATGTCTGTGCTGCGTGCGGGGCGACGTCGGTGACTAGACTCGCGATCCCTCGCTCGTCAAGTCACCCGGCCTGCGGCTTCCTGCCTGCGGCGCTCGCCGGCGCGGCATGCCTTTCATGGCATGCCGCGAAAACCCTCGGCTCGCCCCCATTGGGCTCCAAGGATGACGACTGACTTGCCCATGATGTTCTCTCGCTGATTCGATGTCTGTGCTGCGTGCGGGGCGACGTCGGTGACTAGACTCGCGATCCCTCGCTCGTCAAGTCACCCGGCCTGCGGCTTCCTGCCTGCGGCGCTCGCCGGCGCGGCATGCCTTTCATGGCATGCCGCGAAAACCCTCGGCTCGCCCCCATTGGGCTCCAAGGATGACGACTGACTTGCCCATGATGTTCTCTCGCTGATTCGATGTCTGTGCTGCGTGCGGGGCGACGTCGGTGACTAGACTCGCGATCCCTCGCTCGTCAAGTCACCCGGCCTGCGGCTTCCTGCCTGCGGCGCTCGCCGGCGCGGCATGCCTTTCATGGCATGCCGCGAAAACCCTCGGCTCGCCCCCATTGGGCTCCAAGGATGACGACTGACTTGCCCATGATGTTCTCTCGCTGATTCGATGTCTGTGCTGCGTGCGGGGCGACGTCGGTGACTAGACTCGCGATCCCTCGCTCGTCAAGTCACCCGGCCTGCGGCTTCCTGCCTGCGGCGCTCGCCGGCGCGGCATGCCTTTCATGGCATGCCGCGAAAACCCTCGGCTCGCCCCCATTGGGCTCCAAGGATGACGACTGACTTGCCCATGATGTTCTCTCGCTGATTCGATGTCTGTGCTGCTGCGCTCGCGCGCGACGGCGGCGCTCCAGGGCCGCTCACGGCTTGGCGTGATCCGTGTCGTCGAAGTAACGGAGGAACCCTTCGCCGGGCTTAAGGACGACCGTCCCGTTGCCATCCCTGAAGGCGCGGCGATAGGAGACCAGGCTGCGATAGAAGGCGAAGAACTCCGCATCCTGCCCGTAGGCCTGCGCGTAGATCGTCGCTGCCTCGGCATCGCCCTCGCCGCGCAGGCGCGCGGCATCGCGGTCGGCCTCGGCACGCACCGACTGGGCGTCGCGATCGGCCTCCGCGCGCAGCTTGGCCGCGGCCTCCTGGCCGGCGGCGCGCAGACTGCCGGCCTCGGCCAGGCGTTCGGCGCGCATGTGCTGATAGACGGCCTCGCGCACCTCGGCCGGCAACTCCAGCCGCTTGATGCGCACGTCCACCAGGGTCACCCCCAGGCTCTCGCGCACGCCGGCATCGACGCGCCGGCGGACTTCGTCGAGCATGCCGTCCGCGCCCTCGACAACCAGTTCGTCGAGGGCATGATTGGCGATTTCCGCGCGCAGCGCGTTCTTGAGCACCGGCGTCAGGCGCTGCGCGGCGAGCACGCGGTCGGCGCGGGTGGCGCGGTAATAGGTGGCGGCGTCGGCGATGCGCCACTTGGCATAGAAATCGACGCTGACGTTGCGGTTGCCGGCGGCGAGATAGCGTTCCGGCGCGGCATCCAGTTGCAGGATGCGCTCGTCGAGCCGCACCACGCGCTCGACGAGCGGCAGCTTGAGGTGGATGCCCGGGGTCTTTTCGCTGCGCACCAGCCGGCCGAATTCGACCACCAGGGCGCTTTGCCCCTCGTTGACGAGGTAGACGCTGTCCAGCCCCAACAAGACCAGCAGCGCGAGCAGGATGGCGGCACCGAGCTTCATGGCTTGGCCTGCGGTGTAGCGGCGCCCTGGCCGGCGGAAGCGGCCGGCGCCGGCGCCGGCGTCGACGGCAACTGGACCGATACCGGCCCGTTGCCGCCGGCGATCACCTTGTGCTGTCCGGCCAGCACCTCTTCCATGGTCTCGAGCCACAACCGCCGGCGGGTGAGCGCGGGCGCGGCGCGATAGGCGGCCAGCAACAGGTTGAACTGCGCGGTCTCACCCTGCGCCCGGGCGACCCGCTCGGCCTTGTAGGCCTGCGCCTCGGCGAGCGTCTTCGCCGCCTCGCTGCGTGCGGCCGGCAGCACCTTGCCGGCATAGGCGCGCGCCTCGACCTCGGCGCTGGACTTCTCCTCGCGGGCCTTGTCGACATCGTCGAAGGCGTCCTTGACCTCGGCCGGCGGGCTCACGCTCTGCAGGCTGATCTCGCTCACCCGGATGCCGACGCCATAGGCGTCCAGGCGTCGCTGCAGGGCCTGTGCCGCGGCATCGGCCAGGGTCGTGCCGCGATCGGCGAGCAGCCGGTCGAGCGACGCCTGCCCGATCACCGCGCGCACCGCCGCCTGGGCCGCGACAGCCACGGTGCCATCGGCATCCTCGGCCGAGAAAAGATACTTGCGCAGATCATCCACCTCGTACTGGACGGTGTATTCGACGTTGACCAGCGCGCCGTCCTGGGTCAGCTCCAGCGCATTGTCGGAGACGGCATGGGTGCGTCCGGCGGCGGTCTTCACCACGGTCTCGATCGGCCGCGGCCATTTGAAATGCATGCCGGGGCCGAGCAGGCGATCATAACGGCCGAGCCTGAGCACCACGCCCACCTCGCCCGTGCCGATCACCACCTGGCTGCCCAGCACGAGCAGCACCAGCACGAAGGCCAGCACGATGCCGGCCAGCCCGCCCGGACCCTTGCCGAATCGGGTGAACCACGGCTTGAGCCGGCGCCAGAGCTGTTGCTGAGGCGAACGGTTCGTCGGCGGGCGTTGCCAGGGCTCGTGCGGACCACTGCCCCCGGGTCGATTCCAGGCCATCGGTCAGCGCTCCCTGGACCGGGCGACGGGACGCCGGGGTGCAGACGGCAAGGACGAGGAATGCGGCATCGGATGGGACAAGACGGGCGCCGGGCGGATGAGACCAGCGCGGGATTCTAGCAGGCGCCCTGCGGCGCGCGCCGCAACGAGGCTTGCGCACCGACGCGAAGGCCCTCACGCATGCGATGCTTTTGGCCCTGAAGTCGGCACGGTGCCGACCATGAAACCCAAGGAGCATCGCATGTCCCAACACCTGCCATCCCTCGTTGTGCTGCTCTGCGTGCTGCTGCAGTTCGGCACCATGCTGGCGGTGGGCCGCGCCCGCCAGCGCTATGGCATCAAGGCGCCGGCGACCAGCGGCCATCCGGATTTCGAGCGCGCCTTCCGCGTGCAGATGAATACGCTCGAGGCCAGCGTGCTGTTCCTGCCCACGCTATGGCTGGCGGCGCACTACGGCTTCCCGCTGTGGGCGGGGTTGACCGGCCTGGTCTGGGTGATCGGACGCGCGTGGTATGCGCTGGCCTATCTCAAGGCCGCCGAACGCCGCGGCGGCGGTTTTCTGCTGGGTTCGATCGGCTGGCTGCTGACCTTGCTGCTGGCGGTCATCGGCCTGGGTCGCGCGCTGCTCGCCGCATGAGCGGGTTCGCAGGGCAGCGGTGGCAGGCCGGTCCGACCTGGCCGGCGCCCGGGCTGGCCGGCGCGCTGGGCGCGATCGCGCTGTATTTCATGCTGCAGGTCGGCGTGGGCAGCGGCCTGTATGCGCTGCTCTCTGCCCGGGAGCTACTGGCGGAAGCCGACCGGCGCGCCCTGACCGTGGTGTTGACCGTGCCGGTCGCCGGCGGACTCAGCCTGTGGGCGGTGCATCGCACCTGGCCCCTGGCCTGGCGCACGGCCGCGGTGCCCGGCCTGGGGCTGGCCCGTGGCGCCCGACCGGTGGATTACGGGCTCGCCCTCGTCATCGGCCTTTCGTGGCCGCTGCTCGGCGGCTGGCTGACCCAGCTGCTGGCCGGCGACCGGCAGATCCACCAGCACGTGCGCGAGATGGGCGCCGCGGCGAGCATCGGCTTGCGCGTCCCGCTCGCGCTGCTCGCCGTCACGCTGGCGCCGATGGTCGAGGAGGTGCTGTTTCGCGGCGTGCTGCTGTCCGCACTCGCGCGTCGATGGTCCGGTCCTGTCGCCGTCCTCGGCAGCGCGCTGCTGTTCGCGCTCGCGCACCTGCCGGACCTGGATTTCAATTTCCTGGCGATGCCCGAACTCCTCGTCCTGGGCCTCGCGCTCGCCTGGCTGCGCCTGCGCAGCGGCTCGCTGTGGCCGGCGATCCTGGCCCATGGCCTGCACAATCTGCCCGCCGCGCTGGCCTGGTTCGCCGCACCGCTGGCCGGATGAGCCGTCAGCCGGGCACGAGCCCGAAGCGACGCAGCAATCGCGCTGTTTCAAACAACGGCAGACCGACCACGCCCGAATAGCTGCCCTGGAGATGCGCGACGAAGGCCGCGCCGCGTCCCTGGATGGCGTAGCCGCCCGCCTTGCCGAACGGCTCGCCGGTGGCGACGTAGGCGGCGATCTCGGCCTCCTCCAGCGCCGCGAAGCGCACGCGCGAGACGCTCTGTGCCGACTCGGCGCGCTCCCCGGCCAACAGCCATACCACCGAGATCACCGTGTGCGTGCGGCCGGACAAACGGCGCAGCATGGCCAGCGCATCGGCCGCATCGCGCGGTTTGCCGAAGACCTCGTCGTCCAGCACCACCTCGGTGTCGGCGCCGAGCACCAGCGCATCCGCCGCCCCGGCGAGCGCGTCCCGCCCGGCGCGGGCCTTGGCCTGGGCGACCCGGTCGACGTAGCTCAGCGGCGACTCGCCCGGCAGGCGGCACTCGGGCACGTCGACGTCGACCACCTCGAAACGATAGCCGAGCTGGGCGAGCAGCTCGCGACGCCGCGGCGAGCGCGAGGCCAGATGGAGCCGCGGCGCGTTCAAAGCCGCATGCTGCCGGTGTCGAGATAACGCTGGTGCCAGGCGAGCGCCTCGGAAAGGATGTGCGGCGTGTGCTTGCCGCGGCTTTCGCGCAGGGCGCGTTCGAAATAATCCGCAAGCTGCGGGCGGTAATCCGGATGGGCGCAATGCGCGATCACCTGGCGGGCGCGCTGTTTGGGCGACAGCCCGCGCAGATCGGCCAGTCCCTGCTCGGTGACGATCACCGCCACGTCGTGCTCGGTATGGTCGACGTGACTGACCATCGGCACGATGGCGGATATGGCGCCGGCCTTGGCCGTGCTCGGGGTGACGAAACAGGACAAAAAGCCGTTGCGCGCGAAATCGCCCGAGCCGCCGATGCCGTTGATGATGCTGGTGCCGGCGACGTGGGTGGAATTGACGTTGCCGTAGAGATCGGCCTCGACCATGCCGTTGATCGCGATGCAGCCCAGCCTGCGCACCAGCTCGGCATGGTTGGAGATCTCCTGCGGACGCAGGACGATGCGCCGGCGGTAGAGATCGATGTCGCGTACGAAGCGCTCCACGCTCTCGGGACTCAAGGAAAGGGCCGTGGCCGAGGCGGTCTCGATCACGCCCTCGCCGATGAGTTCCAGCATGCCGTCCTGGATCACCTCGGTGAAGGCGGTGAGCTGGTTGAAGCCGCCGTCGCGCAGGCCCAGCAACACCGCATTGGCGATGTTGCCGACACCCGACTGCAGCGGCAGCAGGTGTTCGCCCAGGCGCCCCATCCGGATCTCGTGACGCAAGAACTCGATCAGATGCCCGGCGATGCGCCGCGAGGTCTCGTCCGGCGGCGCGAAGCGACCGAGCCGGTCGGGCGCGTCGGTCTCCACCACCGCCTTGATCTTGGCCGGATCCACCTTGAGATACGGCTCGCCGATACGGTCGCCCGGGTGCACTAGCGGGATGGGCTTGCGATGCGGCGGCAACGCGGTGCCGTAGTAGATGTCGTGCATGCCGTCCAGACCGAGCGGCTGACGGTGGTTCACCTCCAGGATCACCTGATCGGCCAGATCCAGCCAGGTCTTGTTGTTGCCGACCGAAGTGGAAGGAATCAGGCGGCCGTCGGGCAAGATGCCCGCCACTTCGATCAGCGCGGTGTCGATCTTGCCGAGGAAACCGAACCAGGCGTATTGCGCGACCTGGCCCAAGTGGATGTCCATGTATTCGATCTGACCGGCATTGATGCGCGCCCGCAGTTCCGGATCGGACTGATAGGGCAGACGGAACTCGATGCCGCCGACCTTGGCCAGCGCGCCGTCGAGCTCGGGCGCGGTGGAGGCGCCGGTGAGGATGCGCAGGGCGAACGGTTCGCCGCGGCCGTGGGCCGCCAGGATGTGCCGTGCCAGCGCCTGCGGCACCGCCTTCGGGTAACCGGCGCCGGTGAAGCCGCTCATGCCAACCGTGGTGCCGGGCGCGATCAGCGCGGCGGCCTCCTCGGCCGACATGCGCCGCGCGGCCAGGGCGGGATGGGCAATGCGCGTGGCAGTCACGGAAGGAGCACTCCGGCGGCGTGGGGAAGGCGCATGTTACTCGCGCGCCGCGGCACCTTGCCTCGCGTCTGAATGCCGCAGCCAACGCCCCTCAACCGCGGTGATAGGGATGTCCCGCCGTGATGGTCGCGGCCCGGTAGAGCTGTTCGACGAGCACCAGCCGCACCAGCATGTGCGGCAACGTCAGCGGACCGAGCGACCAGCGCTGGTCGGCGCGCGCGAGCACGGCGGGCGCATGCCCGTCCGCACCGCCGATCAGGAAGGCCAGATCGCGACCGGCCAGCCGCCAGCGCTGCCATTGCTCGGCCAGTTCCTCGCTGGACCAGGCCTTGCCGCGTCCGTCGAGGGCGACCACGTGCGCATCGCGCGGCAGCGCGGCGAGCATCGCCGCGCCTTCCTCCTGCACGGCGCGGGTCTCGTCCCGGCCCTTGCCGCGCAGGCCGGCCTTGAGTTCGACGAGTTCGAGCGACAGCACGTGCGCCAGCCGCTTGCGGTATTCGGCCAGGCCTTCGGCCACCCAGCCCGGCATGCGTTCACCGACCGCGACGATGCGTGCGCGCATCCTTGACCTCTCGCCCCTGCCTGACCCCTGGTCCGTCGGTGGCGGCCCGGCGTGGCCGCACCGCTCAGCCGACGCTGGTGGCGTCCTGGTCGCGGTCGCCCACCGTCCACAGGCGCTCCAGCCCGTAGAACTCGCGGATCCGCGGCAGCATGACGTGCACCACCACGTCGCCGAGATCGACCAGCACCCACTCGGCCTCCTGCTCGCCCTCCACGCCCAGCGGCACCATGCCCGCCCGTTTGGCGAACTTCACCACCTCGTCGGCGATGGATTTCACGTGCCGGGCGGAAGTCCCGGAAGCGATCACCAGCAGGTCGGTGATGGCGGTCTTGCCGCGGACGTCGATTTCGCGGATGTCCTTGGCCTTGAGGGTTTCCAGCGCGTCGAGGACAGACTGGCGCAGGGCGGCCGCGCTGACGGCCTTGGCAGATGGGGACGGATTCAACGGTGGGATGCCTCTTGCTGTCGATGCGCCGGTAGGGCAGGCCCAGTATAGGCAGGCAGCCGGCCAGCGTCAGCCGACCGATGCGCGGCGTGCCGTGCAGCCTTCATCCGTCCGCACGGTCGCCGGTCGACGCGGCCATGACGCGGCATCAATCGACCGGCGTATGCCGATACTTCGCCACGTCGCGCTCCAGCACCGTGCCGGCGTGGTTGCTCCAGCTCTGACGGATGTAGCTCACCACCGCCGCGACGTCGTGGTCATCGAGCTCCTGGGCGAACGGCGGCATCGAATACGGCCGCGGATTGGCTGCCGTGGTGGGCGCGAATCCGCCCAGGAGCACGATGCGGATGGCGTTGATGCCGGTCGGCTCGTCCACCGCCGAATTGCCGTCCAGCGGTGGATAGACGCCGGCGACGCCCTGACCATCCTTGCCATGGCAGCTGGCGCAGCGATCCGCATAGATCTTGGCGCCGGCCTGGACCTGCTCGGCATCGTCGCCAGCCTCGGCACTCGCGCGGGACGGGCGGCGCGGCGGCAGCGTCTTGAGATAGGTCGCCATCGCGCGCAAGTCCGCCTCGGTCGCAAACTGGGTGCTCTGCGTCACCACCTCGGCCATCGGCCCGAACGCGGTGCCGCGTGCCGAGTGCCCCGTCTTGAGCAGGTCGACCACGTCCTGCTCGCTCCAGCCGGCCAGCCCGCCGTTGGCCTGCATACTGAGATCGGGCGCATACCAGTCCTGCGCGGGAATCTGTCCGCCGGACAGCTGCGGCTTCTTGGCCGTGCCGCCGAGCGCATCGCGCGGGGCGTGGCATTCGTTGCAATGGCCGAGGCCCTCCACGAGATAGGCGCCGCGGTTCCACTCCGCCGATTTGGCGGGGTCGGGGACGAACTCACCGGGCTGGAAATACAGCGAACGCCAGGCGGCCAGACTGGCCTGCATGTTGTAGGGGAAGGGCAGCGCCGGCGTCGGATTGTCCTGCCGCACCGGCGGCAGGGATTTCAGATAGGCGAACAGCGCCAGGGCATCGTCGCGATGCACCTTGGTGAACGAGGTATAGGAAAACACCGGGTACAGCAGCCGGCCGTCGCGCCCCTGCCCCCAGTGCAATGCGCGCCAGAAATCCTCGAACGTCCAGTCGCCCAGGCCAGTCTCGCGATCGGGCGTCAGGTTGGGCGCGGGCACGTCGCCGAAAGGCGTCGGCAAGCGCCGGCCGCCCGCATAGGGGGTACCGCCGCGCCGGGTGTGGCAACTCGCGCAATCGCCGAGGATGGCGAGATAACGCCCCTGCTCGATCAACGCCGGGTCGTCCAGCCGTCGCTCCGGTACGCCGGCGGCATTGGCCGGTCGCGAGGGTGCGGTGGTGCTGCGCTGGCGCAGCAGCCACCAGCCGCCGGCGAGCAGCACGATCACCACCGCCAGCGCGAGTATCACCTTGCCGGTCCGGCTCATCGCGCGGCCTCCCGTTGTCCCAGCACGCCGCACGCCAAGGGCGGCTGTACCGACCCCGGCGGCTGCGCGTGCATGTCCGCCGGCAGGCTGCGACTGGCCAGCCACGCCGATACCGCGGTGATGTCCGCATCGCTCAGCCGGGCGGCGATGGTCGCCATGCAGTCCGGCGCGGTGGTCGCCCGCGTGCCGGTGCGCCAGGAGCCGAGCTGCGAGCTGATGTAGTCGTAGGGCAGGCCGACCAGCCCCGGGATATCCGGCTCGACGCCGGTGAGCTGGCTGCCGTGACAGGCCTGGCAGGCCGGCACCTTGCGCGACGGATCGCCGTGGGTGACCAGCGCCTCGCCGCGGGCGAGCGCTTCGGTCGGCAGTGCGGGCACCGGCGAGCGCTCGTAAGGCACCTGCTGGGCGGCAAAGTAGCTGGCGATCTCATGCCGATAGGCCGGCGACAGACCGGTCACGATGTATTCCATCGGACCGTACTTGCGCAGGCCGTCCTGGAAATCCTTGAGCTGCCGATCGAGATAACCGACCGGTTTGCCGGCCAGCCGCGGGAAAAAACCGCTCTTGGGCGTGCCTTCGCCGTGCACGCCATGACAAGCGGTACAGGCGGCGATACGCTGCTCGAGCGTGTCCGGCACCGTGTGGGTTCCCTGCGCCACGGCCAGCGCGGGAGCGGCCAGCAACCCGGCCATCAGGTAAATGCGTATGCTCGCGATCATCGGCGCATTATAGGCGGCAGTCGTCGTCGTTCCGTGCTCGACGAATCGGACGTCGCGTTCTTTTTGCCAAGGGGAATCGGAAAGATGGGTCTACGCGCAATCGTCCTCGCCTTCGCCGGCGTGCTGAGTTGGGGGCGCCTCATGGCGACGGACGTCCAGCCGTCCATCGCCACCGCCGACATCGCCGAGCTCGGCCGGGCCCTGGCCGCCGGCAGGCTCGATGCCCGCACGCTGGCCACGCAGGCGCTGGCGCGTATCGAGGCGATCGACCGGCAAGGGCCGGCGCTGCACGCGATGATCGAAACCAACCCCGATGCGCTGTCGATCGCCGCCCAGCTGGACGCCGCCCATACGCGCGGCCCGCTGCACGGCATCCCGATCCTGCTCAAGGACAACATCGACACCGGCGACCGCATGCTGACCACCGCCGGCTCGCTCGCCCTGGCCGATGCGCCGGCGCCACGCGATGCCTTCATCGTCGAACGCCTGCGCCAGGCCGGCGCCCTGATTCTCGGCAAGACCAATCTGAGCGAATGGGCCAACTTCCGCTCCAACCATGCCAGCAGCGGCTGGAGCGCACGCGGCGGACAGACCAAGAACCCCTACGTGCTCGACCGCAACCCGTGCGGCTCCAGCGCCGGTTCCGGGGCGGCGATCGCCGCCGGCCTGGCCACGGTGGCGATCGGCACCGAGACCGACGGCTCGATCCTCTGCCCGGCCGCGTTCAACGGCCTGGTCGGCATCAAGCCGACGCTGGGGCTGGTCAGCCGCAGCGGCATCGTGCCGATCAGCCACAACCAGGACACCGCCGGGCCCATGGCGCGCAGCGTGACCGACGCCGCCATCGTGCTCGGCATCATCGCCGGCAGCGATCCGCGCGATCCGGCCACGGCCGGGGCCGATCGCCATGCCACCGACTACACCCGCTTCCTCGACCCCGACGGCTTGCGCGGCAAGCGCATCGGCGTGGTGCGCCAGCTCGCCGGCGCCGAGCCGAATGCCGACCGCGTGCTCGAACAGGCCATCGCGCTGATGAAGGCGCAGGGCGCGGTGATCGTCGATCCGGTGACGCTGCCGCACCTGGCCGAGCTCGGTGGACCGGAGATGACCGTGCTGCTCTACGACTTCAAGCACGATCTTGCGGCCTATCTCGCCACCCGGCCGAATCTGCAGGTGAAGTCATTGGCCGACCTGATCGCCTTCGATCGAAACCATGCCGACGAGGAAATGCCATGGTTCGGCCAGGAGCTTTTCGAACAGGCGCAACGCAAGGGGCCATTGACCGATGCGGCCTATCGCGAGGCACTCGCCAAGGCCAAGCGCCTGGCCGGCCCGGAGGGCATCGACGCGGCGCTGGCCAAGGATCACCTCGACGCGCTGCTCGCGCCCTCCTGGGGCCCGGCCTTCGTCACCGACCTCGTGCTCGGCGATCACGTGGTCAGCGGCGATCCCACCGTGGGCGGCGCCTCGCAGCCGGCGGCCATGGCCGGCTATCCGTCGATCACCGTGCCGGCCGGCTTCGCGCACGGCCTGCCGGTCGGCATCGTGCTGTTCGGCACGGCATGGAGCGAACCCACGCTGATCGCCATGGCCTACGGTTTCGAGCAGCATGCACACGCCTGGCGGCCGCCTCGCTTCCTGGACGCCGCCGAACGCTGAAGACGACGCCTGGCCAGGCAGGACTCAGCCGAGTGTCGCCGCCGACTTACGCACGATCAGCATGGCGAGCTCCAGCGATTGCTCGTAATTGAGCCGCGGGTCGACGGCGGACTTGTACGCGCGCTCGAGATCGGCCTCGGAGAGGTCGCGCGCACCGCCCAGGCATTCGGTGACGTTCTCGCCGGTCAGCTCCAGATGCACGCCGCCCAGGCGGGTGCCGGCGGCGGCGTGGATGTCGAAAGCCTGGTCCAGCTCACCGCGGATGTTGTCGAAGCGACGCGTCTTGTAGCCGTTGGACGTGCTCTCGGTATTGCCGTGCATCGGATCGGCGACCCACAGCACGCGCCGGCCGGCGCGCTTCACCGCATCGAGCAGGGGCGGCAGCTTGGCGGCGATCTGCGCATGGCCCATGCGATGGATCAGGGTAAGCCGGCCAGGCTCGTTCTCCGGATCGAGCACGTCGATCAGCGCCAGCAGCGCGTCCGGCGTCACCGACGGGCCGACCTTGACCGCGATCGGGTTGCGGATGCCACGGAAATATTCCACGTGCGCGCCATCGAGCGCCGCCGTGCGCATGCCGATCCAGGGGAAATGCGTGGACAGATTGAACCAGCCGGGATGGCGCGGCACCTGCCGGGTCAGCGCCTGTTCGTAGTGCAGTACCAGCGCTTCGTGGGAAGTGAAGAAATCCACCCGCGAGAAGCCGGCGACCGGCCCGGCGAGGGTTTCCATGAAGCGCAGCGAATCGCCGATCGCCGCCACCATGCGCCGGTACTCGGCGGCGAGCGGCGCGTGTTCCACCCAGGCCAGATCCCAGTATTCGGGGTGGTGCAGATCGGCAAAGCCGCCGTCGATCAGCGCCCGCACGAAGTTCATCGTCAGCGCCGAATGCGCATGCGCCTGCAGCAGCCGCTGCGGATCGGCGCGCCGTGCCGCCGCGGTGAATGCCGGTCCGTTGACGATGTCGCCGCGAAAACTCGGCAAGGTCACGCCCTCGCGCGTCTCGGTGTCGGCCGAGCGCGGCTTGGCGTATTGACCGGCGAAACGGCCGACGCGCAGCACCGGCTGCTTGAGGCCATGCACCAGGACCAGGCTCATCTGCAACAGCACCTTGAGCCGATTGGAGATGATCGGGCTGGTGCAGTCGGCGAAACTTTCCGCGCAATCGCCGCCCTGCAAGAGGAAGCGCTTGCCCTCCTGCGCCTCGGCCAATGCCCGCTTGAGCGCAAGCACCTCCCATGAGGTCACCAGTGGCGGCAGTCTGGCCAGCTCGTCGAGCACGCGGGCCAGCTCGGCCGGATCCTCGTAATGCGGCTGCTGCAGTGCCGTGCGCCGCTGCCAGGAGTCCGGCAGCCAGCCATCGGCTTCGTGGAAAGGCATGGAGGCGACGTTCATGGCTTGGTATCCGGAAGAGATGAGGGCGAGCGTGTCATACGCACCTGCCATGCGGCGCGGACTGCCCACGCGGCGAGCAGCACGTACCACAGCAGCGTCCACGCCGGCATCGGCAGGCCGAGCACCTTCTCGACCTTGGCGCATTCCCCCGATCCGTTGAAGACCATGCGCAGGACCTTGGACAAGGGGAAGGCGCTGAACATGTAGTCCAGCGGCGGCCCGCACGAGGGCACCTGGTCGGCCGGCAGCGATTGGATCCACAGGTGCCGCGCGGCTACCGCAACGCCACCCAACGCCCCCAGCAACACGCCACCGGCGTAGACCCAACGCCCGCCAGCGCGGGGCGCATGCAACGCGCCCAGCAGGAAACCCAATGCCATCACGATGAAGGCGATGCGCTGGAAGATGCACAAGGGACAGGGGATCAGCCCCCAGGCGCGTTCGGTATAAAGCGCAAAGCCCAACAGTGCCAGGCAGACCGCGAAACCGGCGAGGTAGCTGACACGGAACGACCAACGAAGAGGATTCATGGCTTCGTGCTGCGTTGCGGAGCGCCGACATTACCCGCTCGCAGGCATGCTGTCAGCCAGCCTCGGCGTTTGGACTTCCAAACGGGGACATGCCCCTTCCGCGATGGATCAAGGCCCCACACCAAAAAACAAAAACCCCGGCAGGTCGCCCGGCCGGGGTTTTGTTGCCTGCGCCAAGACTTATTCGGCCTCGGCAGATGCGGCACGCGGCCGGTCGACCAGCTCGACATAGGCCATCGGCGCATTGTCGCCCGGGCGGAAGCCGCACTTGAGGATACGCAGATAACCGCCGGGACGCTCGCGGTAGCGCGGCCCGAGCTCGACGAACAGCTTGCCGACCGCCTGCTTGTCGCGCAGGCGCGCAAAGGCGAGGCGACGGTTGGCGACGCCGTCGGTCTTGGCCAAGGTGATCAGCGGCTCGGCGACGCGGCGAAGTTCCTTCGCCTTGGGCAGGGTGGTGCGGATCAGCTCGTGCTTGATCAGCGATGCGACCATGTTCTTGAACATGGCTTCGCGATGGCTGCTGGTCCGGTTGAGCTTGCGTCCGGATTTCATGTGGCGCATGGCAATACTCTCGACTGGTCTGTTGTTATGAGAATCCGGCGCCTGTGTCCGGCTTCCCGCGGTTACCCGCTATCTGAGCCTTGTGAAAAAGGCTTTTTTAAGCATGCGGCGATGGATGGCCGCTTACGCAATCGGCGGAACGTCGAAACCCGACGCTCGCCGGCTTTCTCGGCGATCTTAAGGATCGATCGCAAAACAATCACATCGGCCGTGGATGGCCGCTTTCGACCTAAGCGATACGCGCACCTCGGTCGAGCTTTAGCGACAAACAGCGATCAAAAAGATCGCAGCCGTGGCTCAACCCAGCTGCATGCCGTGCGAGAGACCCGGTGGCGGCCAGTTCTCCAGCTTCATGCCCAAGGAGAGACCGCGCGAACCCAAGACGTCCTTGATCTCGGTGAGCGACTTCTTGCCGAGATTCGGTGTCTTGAGCAGCTCGACCTCGGTCTTTTGCACCAGATCGCCGATGTAGTAGATGCTTTCGGCCTTGAGGCAATTGGCCGAACGCACGGTGAGCTCGAGATCGTCGATCGGACGCAGCAGCAATGGATCGAAACCGCCCTTCTCGCTCTTGTCCGCAGCACCCTCGCGACGGCTGAAGTCGCCGAACACCGACAACTGGTCGTTGAGGATCTCGGCGGCCTTGCGCACCGCATCTTCGGCGCCGATGGTACCGTTGGTCTCGATGTCGAGCACCAGCTTGTCCAGGTTGGTACGCTGTTCGACGCGCGCCGCATCGACCTCGTAAGCGACCCGCAACACCGGCGCGAAGGACGCATCGAGCTGCAGGCGACCGATCGGCCGCGTCTCGTCGTCCGGATGCTGCCTGGCGCTGGCCGGCTGGTAACCCACCCCGCGACGCACCTTGAGGCGCATGTTGAGGGTGATGTCCTTGGTGAGGTGGCAGATCACGTGATCGGGGTTGACGATCTCGACCGAGTGATCGACGGCGATGTCGCCGGCGGTGACGACACCCTTGCCCTTCTTGGACAGGGTCAGGATCACCTCGTCGCCGCTATGCTGGCGAATGGCCACATCCTTGAGGTTGAGCAGGACTTCGATGATGTCCTCCTGCAGGCCCTCGAGGGTGGTGTATTCGTGCAGCACGCCATCGATTTCCACTTCGACGATGGCACTGCCGGGAATCGAGGAGAGCAGCACGCGACGCAGCGCGTTGCCCAGGGTATGCCCGAAACCGCGCTCCAAGGGCTCGACGACGACCTTTGCGCGATTTGGTCCGAGCTGCTCGATGCTGAGGCCGCGTGGCCGCAGCACGCTCGTTGACGTAACTGCCATGCAAGGCTCCGGATGAATTACTTCGAATAAAGCTCGACGATCAGCGCTTCGTTGATGTCCGAGGGCAGATCGCTGCGATCCGGCGCCGACTTGAAGGTACCGGTGAACTTCTTGGTGTCCACTTCGACCCAGCCGGGGCGCAGATCCATGGTGTCGAAAACGCTGGCGGCTTCCTGCACCCGCAGCTGGCTGCGGGCACGCTCGGTCAAGGCCACCTCGTCACCGGGCTTGACCTGGTAGGAGGGGATGTTGACCTTCTTGCCATTGACCAGCACGGCCTTGTGACTCACCAGCTGACGCGCCTGGGCGCGTGTGACCGCGAAACCCATGCGGTACACGACGTTGTCGAGCCGGCTTTCCAGCAGACGCAGCAGGTTCTCGCCGGTGTTGCCCTTGAGGGTGGAAGCCTTGGCGTAGTAATTGCTGAACTGGCGCTCGAGTACGCCGTAGATGCGCTTGACCTTCTGCTTCTCGCGCAGCTGGACGGCATAGTCGGACATGCGCATGCGCTTGTTGGCGCCATGCTGTCCGGGCTTGTTCTCCAGCTTGCACTTGGAGTCCAGCGCACGCGCCGGGCTTTTCAATCCAAGGTCGGCGCCTTCGCGCCGCGCCAGCTTGCAGGTGGCTCCACGATAACGTGCCATGAGCAATTTCTCTCTTGAAAAGGCCGGTCATGCATGACCGGTTTTGTCTCGAAGGCGGCCGATGCGGCCGACAGAATCAGACCCGGCGCTTCTTCGGCGGACGGCAGCCGTTGTGCGGAATGGGCGTGACGTCGATGATGTTCATCACCTTGTAGCCCAGCGCATTCAACGAGCGAACGGCGGACTCGCGCCCAGGCCCCGGACCCTTGATCCGCACCTCGAGCGTCTTGACGCCGTAGTCACCGGCCGCACGCCCCGCCTTTTCGGCGGCCACCTGGGCGGCAAAAGGCGTGGACTTGCGCGAACCGCGGAAACCCGCGCCACCCGCCGTCGCCCAGGACAAGGCGTTGCCCTGGCGATCGGTGATGGTCACGATGGTGTTGTTGAAGGAGGCCTGCACGTGCGCCACGGCATCCGTGACGACGCGCTTGGTCTTCTTCTTCGTTTTAACCGGCTTGGCCATGATTTGAAGGCTCTTTTCCAATGGACGCGGCACGGGCGGCCGCCTTTTCGATCTTCACGCGATCAGGAGATCGCACCAGCAAACGCGGACTACTTCTTGATCGCGCGACGCGGGCCCTTGCGGGTGCGCGCATTGGTGCGCGTACGCTGACCGCGGACCGGCAGACCGCGACGATGCCGCAGACCGCGGTAGCAACCCAGGTCCATCAGACGCTTGATGGCCATACCCACCTCGCGCCTAAGATCGCCCTCGACCACGTACTTGCCGATCTCGGCACGCAGCTTCTCCACTTCACCCTCGCTCAGCGAGCGGACGGGCTTGGTGGGATCCACGCCGGCGTCCGCACAGACTTTGCGGGACCGGCTGCGGCCAATGCCATAGATGCTCTGCAGGGCGACCCAAGTGTGCTTGTGGGCCGGCAGATTGACACCTGCGATACGCGCCATGATGCTCTTTCTCCAATGTTTCGAGCGCGATCAAACGCGCAATTATAACGACAACTGTGCACTGATGGAAGCCTCCGGCCCTGGGGCCGGGAGCTACGGTCCGCCACAACCGGATCAGTTGCGGCGCAGGTTGGCTTTCTTGAGCAGGCTTTCATACTGGTGACTGACCAGATGCGCCTGCACTTGAGCGGTGAAATCCATCACGACGACCACGACGATGAGCAACGACGTGCCGCCGAAATAAAAGGGTACGTGCCAGAACTTCTGCATGAACGACGGCACCAGGCAGACCAGCACCAGGTAGAGCGCACCCACGCCCGTCAACCGGGTCATGACGCTGTCGATGTACTCCGCCGTGGCCTTGCCCGGACGAATGCCCGGAATCAGCGCACCCGAACGCTTCAGGTTGTCGGCCGTTTCCTGCGCATTGAAAACGATCGCCGTATAGAAAAAGGCGAAGGTAATCACCAGCACCGCGAACACGATGTCGTACAGAGGCTCGCCCGGCGTCAGAGCCTGGGTCAACTCCTGCAGCCAGCGTGCCTGGTGGCCGGCGCCGAACCAGCTCGCCGCCGTCGCCGGGAACATCAGCAGGCTGGAGGCGAAGATGGGCGGAATCACGCCGGCCATGTTGATCTTGAGCGGCAGGTGCGAGGTCTGGTTCATGTAGGCCCGCTGCCCGCCGCTGCGTCGCGCGTAGTTCACCGTGATCCGCCGCTGCGCGCGCTCCATCATGACCACGAAGGCGGTCACCGCCAGAATCACCGCGACGACGACGATGAGCCGCAGCACGGAAAGTTCGCCGTTGCTCGTCATGCTCAAGGTCTGCGCCAGGGCGCGGGGCAGGCCCGCCACGATGCCGGCAAAGATGAGCAGGGAAATGCCGTTGCCAATCCCGCGCTCGGTGATCTGCTCGCCCAGCCACATGAGGAACATGGTGCCCGCCGTCAGACCCACGACGGCGGAAAGCACGAAACCCGTGCCCGGCGTATAGACCACCGGCGCACCGCCCTGCGCCACCTGCTTCTGCAGGGCCATGGCGATGCCGAAAGCCTGGAATGCCGCCAGCGCCACCGTGCCGAAGCGCGTGTACATGGTCATCTTGCGCCGGCCGGCCTCGCCTTCCTTGCGCAGGTTCTGCCAGCTCGGCACCACCGAACCCATCATCTGCACCACAATGGAGGCGGAGATGTAGGGCACCACGCCAAGTGCGAACACCGAGAAGCGCGACAAGGAGCCGCCCGAAAACATGTTGAACATGTTGAGCAGCCCGCCACCCTGTTCGATGAGGCGGGTCATGGCTTCGGGGTTTACGCCCGGCACCGGGATGAACGAACCGAGACGAAAGACGATCAGCGCACCGATGACGAAAAAGATGCGTTGCCGCAGCTCGGTCAGCTTGCCCAGCGAGCCGAGCGCATTGCTCTTGGCTGCAGCCACTATGCGATCACTCCACGCTGCCGCCGGCAGCCTCGATCGCCGCCTTGGCACCCGCGGTGGCCAGCACGCCCGAAAGCTTGACCGGCCGGTTGATTTCGCCCTTGGCAACGACCTTCACCCGACGCGCACGCCCGTCGATGAGGCCCGCCTTGTGCAGCGCCACCACGTCGATCACCTCATCCTTCAGCTTGGCCAGCTGGTAAAGGAACACCTGCTGGCTTTCCGCCTTCTTCATGGAGCGGAAACCGACCTTGGGCAAACGACGCTGCAGCGGCATCTGGCCGCCCTCGAAGCCGAGCGTGTGGCTGCCGCCCGCGCGCGCATGTTGACCCTTGTGGCCACGGCCGGCCGTCTTGCCGAGCCCAGAGCCGATACCGCGACCGACGCGCAGACGCGACTTGCGCGATCCCTCGGCCGGCTTGATGTCATTCAGACGCATGATGATGATCCTCTAGTCAGGCTTCCCGCCTGAAAACCCTGACCGTCCGTGGCCGGATTGTTCGATTCAATCGACGACCTGCACCAGGTAGGAGACCGTTTGGATCAGGCCGCGCACCTGGGGGCTGTCCTTGAGCTCACGGACATCGTTGGTTTTGTTGAGACCGAGTGCCTTCACGCTCAGACGATGGCGCGCCTGCACGCCGCGCAAGCCCTTCACCAGACGCACCTTGATGGTTTTTGCGTTGTCAGCCATTGCCGAGCACCTCTTCGACGGTCTTGCCGCGCTTGGCGGCAATGCGCTTGGGCGAGGCGATCGCCTGCAGCCCCTTGATGGTGGCGCGCACCAGATTGATCGGGTTGCGCGAGCCGACCGCCTTGGCCAGCACGTTCTTGACACCGACCACTTCGAGCACCGCGCGCATGGCGCCGCCGGCGATCACGCCGGTACCCTCGGCCGCCGGCTGCATGTAGACACGGGCGGCACCGTGGTTAGCCTTGATCGCGTACCACAGGGTGCCGTTGTTGAGATCGATCGAAACCATGTTGCGACGTGCGCGGTCCATGGCCTTGGAGATGGCCACCGGCACTTCGCGTGCCTTGCCATAGCCGAAGCCCACCTTGCCCTCGCCGTCGCCGACCACGGTCAGCGCGGTGAAACTCATCTGGCGGCCACCCTTGACGGTCTTGGCCACGCGGTTGACGGCAATCAGCTTTTCGAGCAGGCCGTCGGAATTTTCGCGATCGCTGGAAGACATGTTGTGCTTTTCCGTATGCCCGGAACATCCGGGTCGTTGCTTACGGCCGCAGCCGCTTGGAGTTGTCTATGCGCTTGAGGGAGAACACCGGGCGCGGCAGACAGGCAAAGATCGCCCTGCCACCTACCCTTCTTACATCATCAGAACTTCAGGCCGGCTTCGCGGGCGGCATCGGCCAGCGCCTTGATGCGACCGTGGTAGCGAAAACCGGAGCGGTCGAACGCCACCGACTCGACACCCGCGGCGCGGGCCCGCTCGGCCACGACGCGGCCCACGGCGGCCGCCGCAGCCAGATTCTTGGTGCCCTGCAGGCCCTCGGCGACCGACCTCTGCAGCGTGGAGGCGGCAGCCAGCACCTTGCCCGCAGGATCGAAAACCTGCGCATAGATGTGCTGCCCACTGCGGTGCACCGACAGTCGCGGCACGGCAAGTCGCTGGATGTGCGCACGCGTGGACTTCGCGCGACGCAGACGGGCTTCTTTCTTGTTCATCATCGTATTCCTCGAAAGCGGATCGGCTTGTATGAGTGGACTACCCTGCTCTTTTGAGGAGTGCGGCCATGGCTGGCCGCTTTCCACACGCAGGGAGAGCGTACTAACTCATTTACGCCTTCTTGGCTTCCTTGAGGGTGATCTTCTCACCGGCATAGCGGACGCCCTTGCCTTTGTAAGGCTCCGGCGGACGGAAACTGCGGATCTTGGCCGCCACTTCGCCCACGCGCTGCTTGTCGGTACCCTTGATCAGGATCTCAGTCTGCGACGGGGTTTCCAGGGTGATGCCGTTGGGCGCCTCGAACACCACCGGATGGGAAAACCCGAGACTGAGGTTGAGCGCCTTTCCGGCCATGGATGCACGGTAGCCGACGCCCACCAGCTCGAGCTTGCGCTCATATCCTTCGGAGACGCCCTTGATCAGATTGGCGAGCAAAGCACGGGCAGTGCCGGCAAACTTGTCGTCGGCTTCATCGGCAGGAGTGACGAGGACCTGACCATTTTCGATGCGCACGGACACATCCGGCAGCGCCGGCATGCTCAGGGAACCCTTAGGCCCCTTGACCGTGATGCCGTTCTCGGCCACGGTCAGCTCCACACCCTTGGGCAGCGGAATCGGTTTCTTAGCAACGCGGGACATACGAAACTCCTTACGCCACCTGACCGATCACTTCACCGCCGATACCCCGGGCGCGTGCCTGGGCATCGGTCAGCAGACCGGCTGAAGTCGAAATGATCGAAATGCCCATGCCGCCCAGCACCTTGGGCAGCTCATCCTTGCCGCGATAGACGCGCAACCCGGAGCGGGAAACGCGGCTGATGCGCTCGATGGCCGGACGACCTTCGAAATACTTGAGCCTGATCTCGAGCAGCGGTTTGCCATCTTGGTCGATGGCCTTGGCGTCGAGAATGTAGCCCTCGTTCTTGAGGAGGTTGGCAATGGCCAACTTCAGTTTGGACGACGGCATGCTTACGCTCTGCTTGCCCATCAACTGGGCGTTGCGGATGCGGGTAAACATGTCGGCGATGGGATCAGTCATGCTCATGAAAAGTCCTTCAAGCGTGCACCGATATCCGACGAGCCGGAGATCAATTGTGTTTTGAAGCCGTCGAAACGGCCATTGCCCTGACAGACGGACGACTATAGCATCATCCGCCCAAGCAGGAAACGAAGCCTGCCTGGGGATTTACCAGCTGGCCTTGCGCAGACCGGGAACATCCCCGCGCATGGTGGCCTCGCGCAGTTTGTTGCGGCCGAGGCCGAACTTCCTGTAGACGCCGCGCGGACGGCCGGAAAGCTCGCAACGATTGCGCACGCGGATCGGGCTGGCATCACGGGGCAGCTTCTGCAGCTTGCCCTGGGCGTCCATCTTCTCCTCGTACGAGGCCGTGGGGCTCAGTACGATCGCCTTGAGCGCCTCGCGCTTGGCGGCGTATTTCTTTGCCAACCGGGCCCGCTTGAGGTTGCGGTTGATCATCGATGTCTTGGCCATGGATTAAATGCTCTCTTTGAAAAAGTCCGGCCATGGCTGGCCGGTTTTTCCGATCACGCAATGCAAGGTTTCAATTGCGGAAGGGGAAGTTGAAGGCTTCCAGCAATGCCTTGGCCTCTTCATCGGTGCCGGCGGTCGTGGTGATGGCGATGTCCATGCCACGCAAGGCATCGATCGCATCGAAATCGATCTCCGGAAAGATGATCTGTTCCTTGATGCCGAAATTGAAATTGCCACGGCCGTCGAACGCCCGGCCGGAAACGCCGCGGAAGTCGCGCACGCGGGGCAGGGAGACGTTGATCAGGCGATCGAGGAACTCCCACATGCGCGCACGGCGCAGGGTGACCTTGCAGCCGATCGGCCAGCCGTCGCGGATTTTGAAGGAGGCCACCGAGACCCGCGCCTTGGTTGCCACGGGCTTCTGACCGGCGATCTTGGCCATGTCGGCCATGGCATTCTCGAGCACCTTCTTGTTGCTCGCTGCCTCGCCTACGCCCATGTTCAGCGTAATCTTGGTGATGCGCGGTACCTGCATCACGTTCTTGTAGCCGAAGCGCTCAGTGAGCTTCGGCACTACTTGTTCTTTGTAGATCTTTTCAAGGCGCGTCATGACCGGTTCCTTACGCGTCCACCACTTCGCCCGTGGAACGGAAAACGCGCACCTTGCGCTCGTCCGAGAGCGTCTTGGTTCCTACGCGTTCACCCTTGCCCGTGGCGGGATTGAACAGCTGTACGTTGGAGATATGGATCGAGGCTTCGCGTTCCACAATGCCGCCCGGCTGGTTGGCCTGCGGATTGGGTTTGGTGTGCCGCTTGACGAGGTTGACATTGGCGACGACCACGCGATCGCCCTCCACGCGCAGCACGTCGCCGCGCTGACCTTTGTTCTTGCCGGCGATCACGATGACATGGTCGCCTTTGCGGATACGGTTCATGGCTTCAAGGCCTCTGCATCAAAGTACTTCGGGCGCAAGCGAGACGATCTTCATGAACTTCTCGCCGCGCAGCTCGCGCGTCACCGGCCCGAAGATGCGCGTGCCGATCGGCTCGAGCTTGTTGTTGAGGAGCACCGCGGCATTGCCGTCGAAACGGATCAACGATCCGTCCGGACGACGCACGCCCTTGGCGGTCCGCACGACGACGGCGTTGTACACCTCGCCCTTCTTGACCTTGCCGCGCGGGATGGCGTCCTTGACGGTCACCTTGATCACATCGCCGATGGCCGCATAGCGGCGCTTGGAGCCGCCAAGCACCTTGATGCACATCAGTTCCTTCGCGCCGCTGTTGTCCGCCGCGGCAAGCGTGCTCTGCATCTGGATCATGTCTGCAGTCTCCGTTAGGCGTCAGCGCGCGAGACGATTTCGACCACGCGGTGATGCTTGGTCTTGGAGAGCGGACGGCACTCGGCGATGCGGACCAGATCACCCTCGTTCGCGCCCAGGTCGTCCTGGGCATGCAGCTTGGTCGAACGGCGGACGATCTTGCCGATCAGCGGGTGCTGGGCCTGGCGCTCGATCAGCACCGTCACCGTCTTGTGCATCTTGTTGCTGATGACGCGCCCCTCGAGGGTACGCGCGGTCTTGTTGTTGTCGCTCATGTCGGCCGCTCCTTACTTCTTGCCGCCAAGCACGAATTTCGCGCGGGCGATGTCGCGCCGCACGCGGCGCAGCTGATGCGGCTGGGTGAGCTGACCGCTGCCCTTCTGCATGCGCAGATTGAACTGCTCGCGGCGCAACTCGAGGATGTGCTGCTTGAGCTCCTCGGCCGACTTGGAAATGAGATCGTTGATGGCCATGTCACATCACCGCGCGCGTTACGAATTGGGTCTGGACGGAGAGCTTTGCGGCGGCCAGGCGGAACGCCTCGCGTGCCGTGGTCTCATCGACGCCCTCGATTTCATAGAGCATGCGGCCGGGCTGGACCGGGGCGACCCAGAACTCCACGTTGCCCTTGCCGGCGCCCATGCGGACCTCGATGGGCTTCTTGGTGATCGGCTTGTCCGGAAAGACGCGGATCCACAGCTTGCCGCCGCGCTTGACGAAGCGGGTGATGCACCGACGCGCGGCCTCGATCTGGCGGGCGGTCAACTGCCCATGGGTCGTGGCCTTCAGGCCGTATTCGCCGAAGCTGACCTGGTTGGCACTGAACGCCAGGCCGTCGTTACGGCCCTTGAATTGCTTGCGGAACTTGGTTCGCTTGGGTTGCAACATGGCAACACTCCCTTACTTCGCAGCGCGCTCGCGACGGCCCTCGCCGTCACGCCGCACCTCGCGCCGACCCTCGCCACCATCGCGGCGCGAAGGTGACGGCTGCTCTTCCTTCTCCTGGCCAGCCTGGGCCAGGTCGAAGATCTCGCCCTTGTAGATCCACACCTTGACGCCGATCACACCGTAAGTCGTGTGCGCTTCGGCAAAGCCGTAGTCGATGTCGGCACGCAGGGTGTGCAG
The DNA here is from genome assembly GCF_003967035.1 of Aerosticca soli. Classification (GTDB taxonomy): domain Bacteria; phylum Pseudomonadota; class Gammaproteobacteria; order Xanthomonadales; family Rhodanobacteraceae; genus Aerosticca; species Aerosticca soli. The sequence continues at coordinate 2,143,729 of NZ_AP018560.1, forward strand.
CGGCACACGGCCTTCGCGGCTCCACTCGGAGCGCGCGATTTCCGCGCCGTTCAAACGGCCGGAAACATTGACCTTGACGCCGAGCGCGCCCAGCCGCATGGCGTTGCCCACGGCACGCTTCATCGCGCGCCGGAACATGATGCGGCGCTCGAGCTGCTGCGCGATCGATTCGGCGACCAGCTGGGCGTCGAGTTCGGGCTTGCGCACCTCGTTGACGTTGATGTGCGCCGGCACGCCCATCAGGTCGGAGACCTCCTTGCGCAGCTTCTCGATGTCCTCGCCCTTCTTGCCGATCACCACGCCCGGACGGGCGGTGTGGATGGTAACCCTTGCCGTCTTGGCCGGACGCTCGATCTGGATCTTGGAGATGCCGGCTGCCGCCAGTTTTCGGCGCAGCATGTCGCGCACCTTGAGGTCGGCCGCCAGGTATTGCGCGTATTCGCCCTTGTTGGCGAACCACTTGGAATTCCAATCCTTGGCGATGCCGAGGCGGATACCGGTGGGATGAACTTTATGACCCATCGTTCTAGATCCTCAAATCATTCGCCAACGACGACAGTGATGTGACTGGTGCGCTTCAGGATGCGCGAACCGCGCCCCTTGGCCCGCGCATACATGCGCTTCATCGCCGGGCCCTCGTCCACGAAGATCCGCGACACCTTGAGTTCGTCGACGTCCGCGCCGAGGTTGTTCTCGGCATTGGCAACCGCCGACAGCAGGACCTTGCGGACCAGATGCGCGGCCTTCTTGTTGGTGAAAGCCAGCACATCGCTGGCGCGCGCGACAGGCATGCCGCGCACGAGATCGGCCACGAGGCGGGCTTTTTGCGCCGAGATACGGGCGCCGCGCAGAATCGCTTTGGCTTCGGTACTCATCTCATTTGCCCTTCTTGTCGCCACCGTGGCCCTTGAAGGTACGGGTCACCGCAAACTCGCCGAGCTTGTGCCCGACCATGTTCTCGTTGACCAGCACCGGCACGTGCTGACGCCCGTTGTGGATGGCGATGGTGAGGCCCACCATTTCGGGCAGGATCATCGAACGACGCGACCAGGTCTTGATCGGGCGCTTGTTGTGGGTGGAAACCGCGGTTTCCACCTTCTTCATGAGGTGCAGGTCGACGAAGGGACCTTTCTTCAGAGAACGCGGCATGACGGCTTCCTGTTACTTGCGACGGCGCACGATGAACTGCTGCGTGCGCTTGTTGTTGCGGGTCTTGTAACCCTTGGTCGGCGTACCCCACGGGCTGACCGGATGACGGCCGCCGGAGGTCTTGCCCTCGCCACCGCCGTGCGGATGGTCGACCGGATTCATCGCCACGCCGCGCACGGTGGGACGGATGCCGAGCCAACGCTTGGCGCCGGCCTTGCCGAGCTTCTTGAGGTTGTGCTCGCTGTTGCCGACCTCACCGATGGTGGCGCGGCAATCGACCGGCACCTTGCGCATTTCGCCGGAACGCAGACGCAAGGTCGCATAGCCGGACTCACGCGCGATGAGCTGCACCGAAGCGCCCGCCGAGCGCGCCAGCTGCGCACCCTTGCCCGGACGCATCTCCACGCAATGCACCGTGGAGCCGACCGGAATGTTGCGCAGGGGCAGGCTGTTGCCCGGCTTGATCGGCGCGTCGCGGCCGGAAACCAGCCGGTCGCCCACCGCCACGCCAGCAGGCGCGATGATGTAGCGGCGCTCGCCGTCGGCGTAGCACAGCAGCGCGATGTGCGCGGTGCGGTTCGGGTCGTATTCCAGACGCTCGACGCGGGCGGCGATGCCTTCCTTGTCGCGCTTGAAATCGATGATGCGGTAGTGCTGCTTGTGACCGCCACCACGATGACGCGTGGTGATGCGACCAAAGTGATTGCGGCCACCCGTCTTGGCCTGCGGCTCGGTCAGCGCCGCATGCGGCGCGCCCTTGTGCAGCCCCTCGGTGCGCACGCTCACCGCATCGCGGCGTCCTGCGGAGGTCGGCTTGTGCGTGATCAGTGCCATCTCGAATTCAACTCCCGGCTTTAGGCCTTGGCCGCGACATCGATGGTCTGGCCTTCGGCAAGGCGGACATAAGCCTTGCGCTTGCCCTGGCGGCTACCCGGGCGGAAACGGAAGGACTTGACCTTACCCTTGACGTTGACGAGGTTGACACCCTCGACCTTGACGTCGAACAGCTGCTCGACGGCGGCGCGGATATCCGCCTTGGTCGCCTCGGGCGTCACGACGAAAACGTACTGGTTGTGCTCGGCGAGCCGCGCCGACTTTTCCGAAATGTAGGGCGCACGCAAGGCGCTGAAGATGCGTTCGTTGCTCATGCCAACCACTCCTCGATCTTCTTGACCGCCTCGACCGTCAGCACCACATGATCGGCACCCACCAGATTCACCGGGTTGAGCGCCATGACATCGAGCACGTGGAGATAGGGGATGTTGCGCGCCGCCAGATAGAGCGCCTCGGAGGCATCCTCGGACACCAACAGCACACGTCCCGCGACCTCGAGCTCCTTGAGCTTGGCCACCATGGCCTTGGTCTTGGGCGCCTCGATGCCAAAATTCTCGACGACCTTGAGCCGCCCCTGGCGATTGAGTTCGGCCAGGATCGAACGGATGGCCGCGCGATAGGCCTTGCGATTGACCTTCTGCGCAAAACTGCGTGGCTTGGCCGCGAAGGTGACGCCGCCACCGACGAAGATCGGCGCACGGTAATCGCCGTGGCGTGCACCGCCGCCCTTCTGCTTCTTGAATTTCTTGGTGGTGCCGGACATCTCGCCGCGCGACAGCTGCGCCTTGGTGCCCGCACGCCCCGCGGCCTGGTAGGCCACGACGACCTGATGGACCAGCGCCTGCCGGAACTCGCTACCGAAGACGAGGTCGGAGACCTCGACCGAGGATGCGGAAGGCGCACCGATGACTTGCAATTGCATGGCCTCTCTCCTCAACCCTTGGTCGTCGGCCGGATCACGACATCGCCACCCGTGGCGCCAGGAACGGCGCCCTTGACGGCGATCACATGCCGCTCGGCATCCACACGGACCACCTCGAGCCCCTGCTGGGTGCGATTGACCGCGCCCATGTGACCTGCCATCCGCTTGCCCGGAAACACACGGCCAGGCGTCTGGCGCTGACCAATCGAACCCGGCGCACGATGCGACAGCGAATTGCCGTGAGTGGCATCACCCATGGTGAAGTGGTGCCGCTTGATGGTGCCCTGGAAACCCTTGCCCTTGGAAACGCCGGCCACATCGACGATCTGGCCGACCTTGAACAGATCCTCAGCCTTGATTTCGGCACCCGGCGCGTACTTGCCCGCCTCGTCGGCGGCGACACGGAACTCCCACAGGCCACGACCCGGCTCGACCTTGGCCTTGGCGTAGTGACCCTTCAGCGGATTCGTCAACAGGCTCGCCCGCTTGACGCCGGCGGTGACCTGGATGGCGCTGTAACCGTCGGTCTCGTCGGTCTTCACCTGGGTGACGCGGTTGGGTGTCGCCTCGATCAGCGTCACCGGGATCGCGCGGCCGTCGTCGGTGAAGACGCGGCTCATGCCGCACTTGCGGCCTACCAGTCCGATGCTCATGTCTTGGTTCCTGTCACTGCTCAACCGAGCTTGATCTGCACGTCGACGCCGGCGGCAAGATCGAGCTTCATGAGCGCGTCCACGGTTTTGTCATTCGGATCGACGATGTCCAGCACGCGCTTGTGGGTGCGGGTTTCGTACTGATCGCGCGCATCCTTGTCGACATGCGGCGACACCAGGATGGTGTATCGCTCGATCTTGGTCGGCAGCGGAATGGGCCCGAGCACGGTAGCGCCGGTGCGCTTGGCCGTCTCGACGATCTCGCTGGCCGAACGGTCGATCAGGCGATGATCGAAGGCCTTGAGCCGAATGCGAATCTTCTGGTTCGCCATAAAACCGTGTCCTGTTATCGAAAGAACGGATGTTCACTAGGCAAGGCAGCGTCTCGCCGCCGCTATGGATACACACCACCCAACTACCGCCCGGTAAAAGACGAGGCAGGCCGACTGTCATCGGCCCGCCTGCGTATCTGAGTGCCGGGAAGGCTCTGCCTTACCCAACAAGCCCGAACCATGGGCTGCGAACTCGAGGAGCTTCCTGCGCCTCATTTCGCGGTAGCTGCGATACCACTTGGGCGGTATCGAGCTTTAAAAGTATAGCTTGCTCCGACGAACGGAGCAAGCCTTTTACGACATCTTTTTTACTTGAGGATCTTGGCGACGACACCGGCGCCGACGGTACGGCCACCCTCGCGGATGGCGAAGCGCAGGCCCTCGTCCATGGCGATCGGCGCGATCAGCGACACCACCATCTTCACGTTGTCGCCCGGCATCACCATCTCCACGCCCTCCGGCAGCTGCACCGCACCGGTCACGTCCGTGGTGCGGAAGTAGAACTGCGGCCGGTAGCCCTTGAAGAACGGCGTGTGACGACCACCCTCCTCCTTGCTCAGCACGTACACCTCGGCCTCGAAGTCGGTGTGCGGCGTGATCGTGCCCGGCTTGGCCAGCACCTGTCCACGCTCCACCTCGTCGCGCTTGGTACCGCGCAGCAGCAGTCCCACGTTGTCGCCGGCCTGACCCTGATCCAGGAGCTTGCGGAACATCTCCACGCCCGTCACCGTGGTCTTCATCGTCGGACGCAGCCCGACGATCTCGATCTCGTCGCCCACCTTGACGATGCCCCGCTCCACGCGACCGGTCACCACCGTGCCGCGGCCGGAGATCGAGAACACGTCCTCCACCGGCATCAGGAACGGCTTGTCGATGTCGCGCTTGGGCTCGGGAATGTACTCGTCCAGCGCATCCACCAGCTTGATGATCGAGGGCACGCCGATCTCGCTCTGGTCACCCTCCAAGGCCTTCAGCGCCGAACCCTTGATGATCGGCACGTCGTCGCCAGGGAAGTCGTACTTGCTGAGCAGCTCGCGCACCTCCATCTCCACCAGCTCGAGCAGCTCGGCGTCGTCCACCATGTCGACCTTGTTCAGGAACACCACGATGTACGGCACGCCCACCTGACGCGCCAGCAGAATGTGCTCGCGCGTCTGCGGCATCGGACCGTCCGCCGCGCTCACCACCAGGATCGCACCATCCATCTGCGCCGCACCCGTGATCATGTTCTTCACATAATCCGCGTGCCCAGGGCAGTCCACGTGCGCGTAATGACGCTTCGGCGACTCGTACTCCACGTGCGCCGTCGAAATCGTGATGCCGCGCGCCTTCTCTTCCGGCGCCGCATCAATCTGGTCATATGCCTTGAACTCGCCGCCAAAACGCTCCGCGCCGATCTTCGTCAGCGCCGCCGTCAGCGTCGTCTTGCCGTGATCCACGTGACCAATCGTCCCCACGTTCACGTGCGGCTTGGTGCGTTCGAATTTTCCCTTTGCCATGACTTGAAACCTCTGGATAGAACTGTTCGTCAGTGCGGCATCGGCCGCGTCGTGTCGATATCGCGCGGCCCTTCGACCGCACTGCTCGCTTTCAAGAGTGCGGCACGGATGGCCGCTTTTTGCGCCTGCCCTCGCGATCGGCGATTGATCGCACCCGTCAAGCCTTCTTGATGACCTGCTCGGCGACGTTCGACGGCGCTTCCGCGTAATGGTCGAATTCCATGGTGAAGGTGGCGCGCCCCTGGGTCAGCGAACGGATGGTCGTGGCATAGCCGAACATTTCACCGAGCGGCACCATCGCATTGATCGTCTTGCCCGAGGGCGTGTCGTCCTGACCCTGCAGAAGCCCGCGCCGGCGGCTGAGATCGCCCATCACGTCGCCGACGTATTCCTCCGGAGTCACCACCTCGACCTTCATGATCGGCTCGAGCAGGACCGGATCGGCCTTACGGAAGCCCTCCTTGAAGGCCATGGAAGCGGCGATCTTGAAGGCCATTTCCGAAGAGTCGACGTCATGGTAGGAGCCGAACACCAGCTTGACCTTGACGTTCACCACCGGGAAGCCGGCCAGCGGTCCGCTGGTGATCGTCTCGCGCAGTCCTTTCTCGATCGAGGGAATGAATTCCTTGGGGATCACGCCGCCCGTGATCTCGTTGATGAACAGGAAATCATCCTTGACATCCGGATGCTTCCGATCCTCCTCGGTCATGGGCGAGAGCTCGATCACCACGTGGCCATACTGGCCCTTGCCGCCGGACTGCTTGACATGTTTGTACTCGGACTTAACACCGCTCTTGCGGATGGTCTCGCGATAGGCCACCTGCGGCTTGCCGACATTGGCCTCGACACCGAACTCGCGTCGCATGCGGTCCACGATGATATCCAGGTGCAGCTCGCCCATGCCCGAGATGATGGTCTGCCCGGACTCCTCATCCGTACGCACTCGGAAGGAGGGGTCCTCGGCCGCCAGACGGCTCAGGGCGACACCCATCTTCTCCTGGTCGGACTTGGTCTTGGGTTCGACGGCCATGGAGATGACGGGCTCAGGGAAGGTCATCCGCTCGAGCGTGATCACGTGACTCGGATCGCACAGCGTGTCGCCCGTCGTCACGTCCTTGAGACCGACGGCGGCGCCGATGTCGCCGGCGCGGACTTCCTTGATCTCATGGCGCTCGTTGGCATGCATCTGCAGCAGACGGCCGATGCGCTCCTTCTTCGACTTCACCGGGTTGTAGACCTGGTCGCCCGCGCTCAACACGCCGGAATAGACGCGGAAGAACGTCAGCGAACCGACGAATGGATCGGTCATGATCTTGAACGCCAACGCCGAGAACGGCGCATTGTCGTCGGCCGGACGCGTGGCCTCATAGCCGTTTTCATCGACACCGGAGACCGGCGGCCGATCGACCGGCGAAGGCAGCAGGGTGATCACCGCATCCAGCATGGCCTGCACGCCCTTGTTCTTGAAGGCGCTGCCGCAGTAGACCGGGATGATCTCGCTGGAGAGCGTCCGCTGGCGCAGGCCGGCAATGACCTCCGCCTCGCTGAGCTCGCCTCCCTCGAGATACTTGTTCATGAGCTCTTCGGTCGCCTCGGCGGCCGATTCGACCATGAAGCTGCGGGCTTCGTTGGCCTTGTCGACGAGATGAGCCGGAATGTCCCGATACTCGAACTTCATGCCCTGGGATTCGGCGTCCCAATAGATGGCCTTCATCTTGAGCAGGTCGACGACCCCCTCGAAGGCATCCTCGGCGCCGATCGGCACCTGCATGGGCACCGGATGGGCACCCAGACGGGCCTTGAGCTGGTCGACCACCTTGTAGAAATTGGCGCCGGTGCGGTCCATCTTATTGACGAAGGCAAGCCGCGGCACGTTGTATTTGTTGGCCTGGCGCCACACCGTCTCGGATTGCGGCTGCACGCCGCCCACGGCGCACAGCACGAACACCGCGCCGTCGAGCACGCGCAGGCTGCGCTCCACCTCGATAGTGAAGTCCACGTGCCCTGGCGTGTCGATGATGTTGAAGCGATGCTCGGGCAGGGAGCGGTCCATGCCCTTCCAGAAGGCCGTGGTGGCCGCGGAGGTGATGGTGATGCCGCGCTCCTGCTCCTGCTCCATCCAGTCCATCGTCGCCGCGCCGTCGTGCACTTCGCCGATCTTGTGGCTGACGCCGGTGTAGAACAGGATGCGCTCGGTGGTCGTGGTCTTGCCGGCATCGATGTGGGCCATGATGCCGAAGTTGCGGTAGCGCTCGATGGGGGTGGTGCGTGCCATGAATATCGTCCGTTGCGGGCCGGAGGCCCTAACTCAAAGCGGCCGCTATGGCCGCCGATGAAAAGCCGGCGCGATGCCGGCATGGGGAATGCCACGCCTCCAGGGCGCGGCATTCGATCAAGGCCTAAAGAGCCTTACCAGCGGTAGTGCGAGAAGGCCTTGTTGGCCTCGGCCATGCGATGGGTTTCCTCGCGCTTCTTGATCGCACCACCACGGTTTTCCGCAGCCTCGACCAGCTCGGCGGCCAGCTTGCGCGGCATCGAGGTCTCGCCACGCTTGCGCGCAGCCTCGATCACCCAGCGCATGGCCAGCGCCATGCGGCGACCGGGACGCACCTCGACCGGCACTTGATAGGTGGCACCGCCCACGCGGCGGGACTTCACCTCGACGGCCGGCGCCACATTGCCGAGCGCCTTCTCGACCAGCGCCACGGGCTCGGCATGCTTTTCGCCCAGATGATCGAGCGCGCCATACACGATGCCTTCGGCGACGGACTTCTTACCGCTCTTCATCACCATGTTGATGAAGCGGGCAATCAGCTGGCTGCCATGCTTGGGATCGGGCAGCACGGTACGGGCGGGATGGGAGCCTTTGCGCGACATGAAAAATACCTGTGTATTTGCGTGCTATCTGCAGAGCGCAGCCATGCAAGGCCGCATGTGTTGATGAAACGTGCGCCGACTCAATCAGGACTTCGGACGCTTGGCGCCGTACTTGGATCGACCCTGACGGCGCTTGGCCACACCGGCGCAATCCAGGCTTCCGCGCACCGTGTGATAGCGCACGCCGGGAAGATCCTTGACGCGGCCGCCGCGGATCAGCACCACCGAATGCTCCTGCAGGTTGTGCCCCTCACCGCCGATGTAGCTGATGACCTCGTAGCCGTTCGTCAGGCGCACCTTGGCCACCTTGCGCAGGGCCGAATTGGGCTTTTTCGGGGTCGTCGTATACACGCGCGTGCATACGCCGCGGCGCTGCGGACTGCCCTGCAGGGCAGGCGAGGCACTCTTGTAGCTCTTGGGGCTGCGCGCCTTACGCACCAGCTGATTGACTGTCGTCATGCGTACGTATCCTGGATAACGAAGAGCAGGCCGGTCGACCGGCCTGCACAGAAGCGGGAATTTAACACGACCGAACCACCCTTGACAAGGGCGATCGGCCTCGACGCCGCGAGGCGCCATTCGGCACCTCGCGGCTGCATCGGCAACGAACGAACGGGATTACTCCTGCTCGCCGCCTTCGGCTGCGGACTCCGCGAAGGTCACCGCGGAAGACGTCCCGGACAGGGTCTCGATCTCCGATGCGGTCAGGCCGCCCTGACGGCGACGCTGCGCATGGTAGGCCAAGCCGGTGCCGGCCGGAATGAGACGGCCGACAATAACGTTTTCCTTGAGGCCGCGCAAGGTGTCCCGTGTCCCCCGGACCGCCGCCTCGGTCAGCACACGGGTGGTCTCCTGGAACGAGGCCGCCGAAATGAACGACTCGGTGGCCAGCGACGCCTTGGTGATACCGAGCAGGACCGACTGGTACTCCGCCGGACGCTCGCCACGGGCGATGGCACGCTCGTTTTCCTCGTTGATGCGTACGCGCTCGACCTGTTCACCGCGCAGGTAGTTGCTGTCGCCCGGATCGGTGATCTCGACCTTGCGCAGCATCTGGCGAATGATCGCCTCGATGTGCTTGTCGTTGATCTTGACGCCCTGCAGCCGGTAGACGTCCTGGATCTCCTTGACCAGATAGGCTGCCAGCGGCTCGACGCCCAAGAGACGCAGGATGTCGTGCGGATTGGGCTCGCCGTCGACCACGGTTTCGCCCTTCTCCACGTGCTCGCCCTCGAACACGATGACCTGACGCCACTTCGGGATCAGCTCCTCATGCTCGTTGCCGTCGACGTCCTTGATGATCAGGCGCTGCTTGCCCTTGGTGTCCTTGCCGAAACTGACCACGCCGGAACGCTCGGCCAGGATCGCCGGCTCTTTGGGCTTGCGCGCCTCGAACAGGTCGGCCACGCGCGGCAGACCACCGGTAATGTCGCGGGTCTTGGAGGTTTCCTGCGGGATGCGCGCGACCACGTCGCCGACGCCGACCTTGGCGCCGCTCTGGATCGACACGATGGCACCGGCCGGCAGGAAATACTGCGCCGGCACGTCGGTGCCAGGCAGCTTGAGCTCGCGACCCTTCTCGTCCTCCAGCCGCACGATCGGACGCAGATCCTTGGCCGCCGTGCCGCGGCGCTTGGGATCGGTGACCACCGCCGATTCCAGACCGGTCAACTCGTCGGTCTGGCTCTGCACGGTGACGCCGTCGATGAAGTCGATGAAACGCACCGTGCCGGCCACTTCCGAGACGATCGGATGGGTATGCGGATCCCAATTGGCGATGGTCTGTCCGGCCTTGACCGGCTCGCCATCCTTGACCGTGATGGTCGCGCCGTAGGGCACCTTGTAGCGCTCGCGCTCGCGACCGTGGGCGTCGATCACCGACACCTCGCCCGAACGCGACACCGCGACCAGATGGCCCTGGGCATGCTGCACGGTCTTCAGGTTGTTGAACTTGAGCGTGCCGGTGGTTTTCACCGTCACGTTGTCCACGGCCGCGGCACGCGACGCCGCACCGCCGATGTGGAAGGTGCGCATGGTCAGCTGCGTGCCCGGCTCGCCGATCGACTGCGCGGCGACCACGCCCACGGCCTCGCCCATGTTGACCAGATGGCCGCGGGCAAGATCGCGTCCGTAGCACAGCGCGCAAACGCCGTGATGCGCCTCGCAGGTGATCGGCGAACGCACCTTGATCGCTTGCACGCCGGCCTGGTCGAGACGCTCGACCAGCACCTCGTCCAGCAAGGTGTTGCGGGTGACGATGGGCTCATCGTCGTTGCCCGGCGCATAGACGTCCTCGGCGGCCACCCGGCCGAGCACGCGCTCGCGCAGCGGCTCGACCACATCGCCGCCCTCGACGATGGGCTGCATGGTGAGGCCAGCTTCGGTGCCGCAGTCGGTCGAGGTGATCACCACGTCCTGGGCGACGTCGACCAGACGCCGGGTCAGATAACCCGAATTGGCCGTCTTGAGGGCGGTGTCGGCCAGACCCTTGCGCGCGCCGTGGGTGGAGTTGAAGTACTGCAGGACGTTGAGGCCCTCGCGGAAGTTGGCCTTGATCGGCGTCTCGATGATGGAGCCGTCCGGACGCGCCATCAGGCCGCGCATGCCGGCGAGCTGGCGGATCTGCGCCACCGAGCCGCGCGCACCTGAGTCGGCCATGATGAACAGCGAATTCATCGACTTCTGCACCACGGTCTTGCCATTGGCGTCGACGACCTTCTCGGTGCCGATGCCGTCGATCATCGCCTTGGCGACCAGTTCATTGGTGCGCGACCAGATGTCGACCACCTTGTTGTAGCGTTCGCCGGCGGTGACCAGGCCCGACTGGTACTGCTCCTGGATCTCCACGACCTCCTTCTCGGCCTCTTCGATGATCGCCTTCTTCTCGGCCGGGATGACCATGTCGTCGATGCCGATCGAGATGCCTGCGCGGGTGGCGAAGCGGAAGCCGGTGTACATCAGCTGGTCGGCGAAGATCACGGTGTCCTTGAGGCCCAGGCGCCGGTAGCAGGCGTTGATCAGCCGCGAGATGGCCTTCTTGGTGAGCTCGGTGTTGGCCAGCTCGAAGGGCAGTCCTTCGGGCATGATCTCGAGCAGCAGCGCGCGCCCGACCGTGGTCTCGACCAGCGTGGTAACCGGCTGTTCCGCATGGCCCGAGGCTTCGCGCCGGGGCATGCGCACCTTGATCCGCGCATGCAGGTCGACCACACGGTTGTCATAGGCGCGACGCACCTCGCTGACGCTCGAGAACGCCATGCCGGTACCGCGGGCGTTCACCAGTTCGCGGGTCATGTAGTAGAGCCCGAGCACCACGTCCTGGGTCGGCACGATGATCGGCTCGCCGTTGGCCGGCGACAGGATGTTGTTGGTCGCCATCATCAGCGCGCGCGCCTCGAGCTGCGCCTCGATCGACAGCGGCACGTGCACGGCCATCTGGTCGCCATCGAAGTCGGCGTTGAAGGCGGTGCAGACCAGCGGATGCAGCTGGATCGCCTTGCCCTCGATCAGCTTGGGCTCGAACGCCTGGATGCCGAGGCGATGCAGGGTCGGCGCACGGTTGAGCAGCACCGGATGCTCGCGGATCACCTCCTCGAGGATGTCCCACACCATCGGCTCCTCACGCTCGACGAGCTTCTTGGCCGCCTTGATGGTGGGCGCGTCGCCGCGCGCCTGCAGCTTGGCGAAGATGAACGGCTTGAACAGCTCGAGCGCCATCTTCTTGGGCAGGCCGCACTGGTGCAGACGCAGGGTCGGGCCGACCACGATCACCGAACGGCCGGAATAATCCACGCGCTTGCCGAGCAGGTTCTGGCGGAACCGCCCCTGCTTGCCCTTGATCATGTCGGCAAGCGACTTCAGCGCACGCTTGTTGGTACCGGTGATGGCGCGGCCGCGGCGACCGTTGTCGAGCAGTGCGTCCACCGCCTCCTGCAGCATGCGCTTCTCGTTGCGCACGATGATGTCGGGCGCGTTGAGCTCGAGCAGCCGCTTCAGGCGGTTGTTGCGGTTGATGACGCGACGATAAAGGTCGTTGAGGTCGGACGTGGCGAAACGCCCGCCGTCGAGCGGCACCAGCGGACGCAGGTCCGGCGGCAGCACCGGCAGCACGGTCATCACCATCCACTCGGGCTTGTTGCCCGATTCCACGAAGGCCTCGATCAGCTTGGCGCGCTTGGTCAGTCGCTTGAGCTTGGTTTCCGAATTGGTCGAGGCGATCTCCTCCTTGAGCCGCACCAGTTCGCCCTGCAGATCCAGGCTCTTGAGCAGCTCGTAGACGGCCTCGGCGCCCATGCGCGCGTCGAACTCGTCGCCGTGTTCTTCCACCGCCTCCAGGTACTGATCCTCACTGAGCAGCTGGCCGCGCTCGAGCGGGGTCAAACCCGGGTCGATGACCACGAAGGCCTCGAAATAGAGGATGCGCTCGATGTCGCGCAGGGTCATGTCGAGCATGAGGCCGATGCGCGAGGGCAGCGACTTCAAGAACCAGATGTGCGCGACCGGGCTGGCGAGCTCGATGTGCCCCATGCGCTCGCGGCGCACCTTGGCCAGAGTCACCTCGGTGCCGCATTTCTCGCAGACCACGCCGCGGTGCTTCATGCGCTTGTACTTGCCGCACAGGCACTCGTAGTCCTTGATCGGACCGAAAATGGCCGCGCAGAACAGGCCGTCGCGCTCGGGCTTGAAGGTGCGGTAGTTGATCGTCTCCGGCTTCTTGACCTCGCCATACGACCAGGAGCGGATCAGCTCCGGCGAAGCCAGCGCGATGCGGATCGAATCGAACTCGGGCGTGGTGCGCTGCTGGTTGAAGAGATTGAGCAAGTCTTTCATGGATGTCTCCGAAGATCGGGAATGGGCAAGGAGAATCGGGCGATGACGGGCGTCGAGCCTGGGAAGGGGGACCTTCAGCCCCGCTTCCCCGCACTCAACGCCCGCTCAAGACCCACTCACTTCACTTCTTCCAGATCGATATCGATACCGAGCGAGCGGATTTCCTTCACGAGCACGTTGAAGGACTCGGGCATGCCCGCGACCATCTCGTGGTTGCCGTCGACGATGTTCTTGTACATCTGGTTGCGGCCCTGCACGTCGTCGGATTTCACCGTCAGCATCTCCTGCAAGGTGTAGGCCGCGCCGTAAGCCTCCAGCGCCCACACTTCCATTTCGCCGAAGCGCTGGCCGCCGAACTGCGCCTTGCCGCCCAGCGGCTGCTGGGTGACCAAGGAGTACGGCCCGGTGGAACGCGCGTGCATCTTGTCGTCGACCAGATGGTTGAGCTTGAGGTAGTGCATGTAGCCGACGGTGACCGGACGATCGAAGGCCTCGCCGGTGCGGCCGTCGTACAGCGTGGTCTGGCCCGACTCCGGCAGACCCGCCAGCCTCAGCATCGCCTTGATCTCGGACTCTTCCGCGCCGTCGAACACCGGCGTGGCCATCGGCACGCCCTTCTGCAGATTCCTGGCCAGGGTGAGGATCTCCTCGTCGGTCAGCGAATCCAGATCGACGTGCTGCACCGCGCCGGCGACGTGGTGGTTGTAGATCTGGTCGAGGAACTCGCGGATCTGCTTGACCTTGGCCTGCGCCTCGAGCATGTCCTGGATCTTCCTGCCAAGGCCCTTGGCCGCCCAGCCCAGATGCACCTCCAGGATCTGGCCGATGTTCATGCGGCTCGGCACACCCAGCGGATTGAGCACGATGTCCACCGGCGTACCGTCGGCCATGAACGGCATGTCCTCGACCGGCACCACGTTGGACACCACACCCTTGTTGCCGTGCCGGCCGGCCATCTTGTCACCCGGCTGGATGCGGCGCTTCACCGCCAGGAACACCTTGACCATCTTGAGCACGCCCGGGGCGAGATCGTCGCCCTGGGTGATCTTGGCCTGCTTCTCCTTGAAGCGCTTGTCGAACTCTTCCTTGTGTCGCTTGATCTGCTCGGCGGCGCGCTCGAGGAACTCGGCCACGGCCTCGTCCTTGACGTTGATCTTGAACCAGTCGTCCTTCTTGAGGCCGTCCAGGTACTCGTGGGTGATCTCCGCGCCGCGCTTCAAGCCACCTGGACCGCTGTTGACGACCTTGCCGACCAGCTGCGCGCGCAGACGGTTGTAGATCGCCCCTTCGAGGATGCGGAACTGGTCGTCGAAATCCTTGCGGATCCGCTTGATCTCCATTTCCTCGATCTGCTTGGCGCGCTTGTCCTTCTCGATGCCGTCGCGGGTGAACACCTGCACGTCGATGACCGTGCCGTCCATGCCCGGCGGCACGCGCAGGCTGGAATCCTTCACGTCGGAGGCCTTCTCGCCGAAGATCGCGCGCAGGAGTTTTTCCTCCGGCGTGAGCTGGCTCTCGCCCTTGGGCGTGACCTTGCCGACCAGGATGTCGCCGGCCTTCACCTCGGCACCGATGTAGACGATGCCGGATTCGTCCAGCCGCGCCAGCGCCTGCTCGCCCACGTTGGGGATGTCGGCGGTGATCTCCTCCGGACCGAGCTTGGTGTCGCGGGCGACGCAGGCCAGCTCCTCGATGTGGATCGAGGTGTAGCGGTCCTCCTGCACGACCCGCTCGGAAAGCAGGATCGAGTCCTCGAAGTTGTAGCCGTTCCACGGCATGAACGCGATCAGCATGTTCTGGCCGAGCGCGAGCTCGCCCAGGTCGGTGGACGAGCCGTCCGCCAGCGTATCGCCCTTGGCCACCACGTCACCCACGTTGACCAGCGGACGCTGGTTCAGGTTGGTGTTCTGGTTGGAGCGGGTGTACTTGGTCAGCGTGTAGATGTCCACGCCGGCATCGTTCTCGCCGACCTCGTCCTCGTTGACGCGCACCACGATACGGGCGGCATCGACCTGGTCGATCACGCCGCCGCGGCGCGCGGTGACGGTCACGCCCGAGTCGCGCGCCACCGCGCGCTCGATACCGGTGCCGACCAGCGGCGCCTCGCTGCGCAGCGTGGGCACTGCCTGACGCTGCATGTTGGCGCCCATCAGCGCGCGGTTGGCGTCGTCGTGCTCCAGGAACGGCACCAGCGCGGCCGCCACCGACACCGTCTGCATCGGCGAGACGTCCATGTAGTCGACCTCGGCGGCCGGACGCAGCTCGGATTCGCCGCGCACGCGGCAGGAAACGAATTCCTCGACGAAGCGGCCGTCCTTGTCCAGCGGCGAGTTGGCCTGCGCGATGACGTGGTCGCCTTCCTCGATCGCCGACAGATAGTCCACCTGGTTGGTGACCTTGCCGTCCACGACCTTGCGGTACGGCGTTTCCAGGAAGCCGTACTGGTTGGTGCGCGCATACACGGCCAGCGAATTGATCAGGCCGATGTTCGGGCCTTCCGGCGTCTCGATGGTGCACACGCGCCCGTAATGGGTCGGATGCACGTCGCGCACCTCGAAGCCGGCACGCTCGCGCGTGAGGCCGCCCGGCCCCAGCGCGGAGACGCGGCGCTTGTGGGTGACTTCGGAAAGCGGATTGTTCTGGTCCATGAACTGTGACAGCTGCGAGGAGCCGAAGAACTCCTTGATCGCGGCCGCCACCGGCTTGGCATTGATGAGTTCCTGCGGGGTCAGCCCTTCCGATTCGGCAAGCGACAGCCGCTCCTTGACCGCGCGCTCGACGCGCACCAGACCGATGCGGAAAGTGTTTTCCGCCATCTCGCCGACCGAACGCACGCGACGGTTGCCGAGGTGGTCGATGTCGTCCACCGTGCCGTGGCCGTTCTTGATGTCGATTAGCACCCTGAGCACGTCGAGGATGTCGGACTGGTCGCCCTGCGAGGCGACCAGCGCCTGCGCCTCCTCGTACTTGAGCTCGCGGAAGTACTTGTGGTCGTAGAGCACGCCGGGGCCGGTGATTTCCTTGCGGCCGACGCGGCGGTTGAACTTCATGCGGCCCACGGCCGAGAGGTCGTAGCGGTCGAAGGTGAAGAACAGGTTGTAGAACAGGTTCTGCGCGGCGTCCTTGGTCGGCGGCTCGCCGGGACGCATCATGCGGTAGATCTCGACCAGGGCTTCGAGCTGGGTGCGCGTATTGTCGATGCGCAGGGTGTGCGAGATGTACGCGCCGCGATCGAGATCGTTGACGTACAGCGTCGGCACGCGCTCGATGCCGGCCTTGCGGAACTTCTCGATCTGCTCGGCGGTGAGCTCGTCGTTCGCGGCGGCCAGCAGTTCGCCGGTCTTGGTGTCGACCATGTCCACGGCCAGGATGCGTCCGACCAGGTAGTCGTCCGGCACCTCGAGCGTGGTGATGTTCTCGCCGGCCAGCTGGCGCACGTGGCGCGCAGTGATGCGCTTGCCGGCCTCGACCAGCACGCGGTCGCCGATCATGAGATCGAAGCCCAGCGTCTCGCCACGCAGGCGCTCGGGCACGAGCTCCAGCGTGGTGCCGCCCTGCTTGCCCAGATGGAACACGTTGTGCTCGAAGAAGATGGCGAGCATCTCCTCGTTGGTGTAGCCGAGCGCGCGCAGCAGCACCGTCACCGGCAGCTTCCGGCGCCGGTCGATACGGGTGAACAGCGCGTCCTTGGGATCGAACTCGAAGTCCAGCCACGAGCCGCGGTAGGGAATCACGCGGGCGGAGAACAAGAGCTTGCCCGAGCTGTGCGTCTTGCCGCGGTCGTGGTCGAAGAACACGCCCGGCGAGCGATGCAGCTGCGAGACGATCACCCGCTCGGTGCCGTTGATGATGAAGGTGCCAGTCTCGGTCATGAGCGGAATCTCGCCCATGTAGACCTCCTGCTCCTTCACGTACTTCACCGCCTTCTTCGAGGCCGGGCTGTCCTTGTCGTAGATGACCAGGCGCACGGTCACGCGCAGCGGCGCGCCGTAGGTCATGCCGCGGTTGCGGCATTCGCGCTCGTCGAACGGCGGCTCGCCGAGGCGATAGTCGACGTATTCGAGCGCGGCATTGCCCGAATAGCTCACGATGGGGAACACCGACTTCAAGGCGGCGTGCAGACCCTTGTCTTCGCGCTTTTTCGGATTGACGTCCGCCTGCAGGAACTCCCGATAGGAATCGGTCTGAATCGACAGGAGGTTCGGCACGTCCAGCACGGGGGGACGCTTGCCAAAATCCTTGCGGATGCGCTTTTTCTCGGTAAACGAGTAGGTCATGGTCGGTGACGCCTCGGATCGCAGTGACGCCGGTGTTCACACACGCGGCAAACATGGAAAGGGGATGGAAGACCGCGCCGTACACGACGCGACAGCCAAAAGACAGGAATCAAGCCGCGGAACGCTTCATTGCTGTCTTCTGAAAAGGTCGGGTGATCCAGAATGGAAACAGACAAAGGTGCATATCATCACAACAGGCAAAGCCCGGGGGCTCACACCCCCAGGCTTGCATCGCACGTGATCGAACTGCGGCGCGCAAGGGCGCCAATTACTTCAGTTCGACCTTGGCGCCGGCAGCTTCCAGATCCTTCTTGAACTTCTCGGCCTCTTCCTTGGAAACGCCTTCCTTCACGACTTGCGGCGCGCCTTCGACCAGGTCCTTGGCTTCCTTGAGGCCCAGGCCGGTGATGGCACGCACGGCCTTGATCACCTCGACCTTCTTCTCGCCGGCAGCCGCCAGGATCACGTTGAACTCGGTCTGCTCCTCCGCGGCGGGCGCGGCGGCCGCAGGACCGGCAGCCACCGCCACCGGCGCGGCGGCGGACACGCCAAACTTCTCTTCGATGGCCTTCACCAGGTCCATCACTTCCATCAGCGACTTCGAGGCGACGGCCTCGACGATCTGTTCGTTGGTCAGGGACATTGTTGTTTACCTTTGAATGCGGTCGAGTGGAAAACTCAAGCTTCGGCTTCGGCCGGCGCCGCGGCAGCAGGCGCCTCGCCGGCACCCTGCTTGTCGGCCACGGCCTTGATGGCGCGCGCCAGCATGGCGGCGGGCTCAGCCAACACACGGGCCAGCATCGCCAGGGCCTGTTCGCGGGTCGGCAACGCGGCCAGCACGTCCACGTGCGCGGCCGGCAGCAGCTTGCCTTCCATCGAAACGACCTTGGGTTTCAGCTTGTCGTTGGTCTTGGCGAATTCCTTGATCAGGCGTCCGGCGGCACCGGGCTCCTCCAGCGAAAATGCGTAGAGCAAGGGTCCGGTCAGGGCGTCCTTGACGACCTCGAATCCGGTTCCCGAGACGGCCCGCGCCGCCAGCGTGTTCTTGACGACTTTCAGGAACACGCCGGACTCGCGCGCCTTCTTGCGCATCGCGGTCATCTGTTCGACCGTGGTGCCCGCATACTCGGCTGCGACCAAGGAGTGCGCCTGCGCGGCGATCTTCGCCAGCTCGGCGACGACCTCTTGCTTCTGTGAGAGATTAAGAGCCATGGCACTCCTCCAAATGATATTCCGCGCCGGCTCCTGCCGTTTAGCGGTCCCGAGGCGACGTCATCCTTGACATCGGGAACGCCCGGCGGGCGTTCCGTCTGGTGTGCCTGACCAGAAACAGCGATTCCGGCGGGGCGGCACCATCTGCGCAGGCGGGCCGATGCCTTATTAAGCAGCGCGGGATGGCGGGTAAGCCCCATACCACCCTGGCTGCGCCTGCGGTCTTTGACGGCGGTCCCGGGATGAACCGGAACTACCCTCAAACTTGCCCGCATGACCTGAAGTCACGCGGGCTCAAAACCCTTACTTGGCCGCGGCCGCCTGCAAGGTCGAGGTATCGACCGGCACGCCCACGCCCATGGTGCTGGACAGCGCGACCTTCTGCAGGTATTGGCCCTTGGCAGCCGCGGGCTTGGCCTTCATGAGATCGGCGATCAGCGCGTTGAGATTGTCGGCAAGCTGCTCCGGGGCGAAATCGGCCTTGCCGATGCTGGCATGGACGATGCCCGCCTTGTCGTTGCGGAACTTGACCTGGCCCGCCTTGGCGTTCTTCACCGCGGTGACCACGTCGGCGGTGACCGAGCCATCCTTCGGATTGGGCATCAGGCCGCGCGGCCCGAGCAGCTGGCCGAGGCGACCGACCACGCGCATCGCATCGGGCGTGGCGATCACACGACCGAAATCGAGCTCGCCGGCCTGCATGCGCTCGGCCAGATCCTCCATGCCGACCGCATCGGCACCCGCCGCCTTGGCAGCCTCGGCCTTCTCGCCGGGCGGGCAGAACACTGCCACCTTGACCGTCTTGCCGGTACCGTGGGGCAGCAACGAGGAACCGCGCACGCCCTGGTCGGACTTCTTGGCATCGATGCCGAGGCGCACCGCCACGTCTACCGATTCGACGAATTTGGCCGTGGCCGTCTGCTTGACGACCTTGATCGCCTCCTCGAGCGGATAGACCTTGCCCGGCTGCACTGCGGCCCTGGCCGCACGTAGACGCTTGGAAAGCTTTGCCATGTCTTATCCCTCCACCACCAGACCCATGCTGCGCGCGCTGCCGGCGATGGTACGCACGGCCGCATCCAGACTCGCCGCCGTCAGGTCGGGCTCCTTCTGCTTGGCGATGTCTTCCAGCTGCTTGCGGGTGATCTTGCCCACCTTATCGGTATTGGGCTTGGAAGATCCCTTGGCGACGCCCACGGCCTTCTTGATCAGCACGGTGGCCGGCGGGGTCTTGGTGACGAAGGTGAAGCTGCGGTCGGAGTAGGCCGTGATGATGACCGGAATCGGCAACCCCGGCTCCATCTTCTGCGTGGCGGCGTTGAACGCCTTGCAGAATTCCATGATGTTGAGACCGCGCTGGCCGAGCGCGGGACCCACCGGCGGGGAAGGATTGGCCTGCCCGGCCTTGACCTGCAGCTTGATGTAGCCTACGACTTTCTTTGCCATGAAAATGCACCTCGCGAGTACAGGCGCCGGTTAGGCTCCTCGCCCTGCGTCGCTCCGTGACGGTGACGGACGCGCCTCCTGCGCCTCCGAAAAGCCTGCTCGCTCGCCAATGGCGAGCGGTGAACTGCGTAGTTTACGCGCGTGCGAGCGCCCATGCAAGGCGCATGCCGCTGCGATGACTTCAAGACCGGCGGCCGGGCGATCAGGCCCAGCCGTGCCTCATCAAGCCTTCTCGACCTGCCCGAACTCGAGTTCGACCGGCGTGGAGCGCCCGAAGATCAACACCGCGACGCGCAGGCGGCTCTTTTCATAATTGACCTCCTCCACGACGCCATTGAAGTCGTTGAAGGGGCCGTCGATGACGCGCACCATTTCGCCCGGCTCGAACAGCACCTTCGGCTTGGGCTTCTCGACGCCCTCGCGCACGCGGTTGAGGATGGCCTCGGCCTCGCTGTCCTTGATCGGCAGGGGCCGGTCAGCCGTACCGCCGATGAAACCCATCACCTTGGGCGTTTCCTTGACCAGATGCCAGCACTCATCGTCGATGCGCGGCGCCTTGCCCTCGGTATTGGTCTCGATCTGCACCAGCACGTAGCCGGGAAAGAACTTGCGGTCGCTGCGGCGCTTCTGGCCGCCGCGCATCTCGATCACTTCCTCGGTCGGCACCAGCACTTCACCGAACTTGTCCTGCATGCCCGCGCGCGCGATGCGCTCCTGGAGCGACCGCTTGACCGCGTTCTCGAAACCCGAATAGGCGTGCACCACGTACCAACGCTTGCTCATGGTCTTGTCCTCACAACTTGAGCAGCCAATCGAGCACGACCGCCTTCAGGACCAAATCGATGAGTCCGAGCAGCAGCGACAGGATGACGACCACGACGATGATCACGCCGGTGGTCTTCAAGGTTTCCTCGCGCGTGGGCCAGACGACCTTGCGCAGCTCGTACTGCGATTCGATCAGAAATCCGCGCACGCGGCGCCCGACCGCGGTAAAGGCCGCGATGCCCAGCGAGGCGACCAGCGCCACCAGCACGATGAGCATGCGCACGGCAGGCGACAGCCGGTCACCGCTGCCCAGCCAGGAATAGGCGAAAATGCCGGCAGCGAGGACCAGGAACGCGAGGACCAGCTTGGCGGTATCGGCGCCGCCGGCGCCCTTGGGTTGTTCTGCCTTGGTATTCATGCACGCTGGACTGGCATGGCAGCGACCTTGGGTATCGGCGCTGCCGGTGCCGCTGACTTCCTCGCGAATTGGCACGCCAGGAGGGACTCGAACCCCCAACCTGCGGTTTTGGAGACCGCTGCTCTGCCAATTGAGCTACTGGCGTATGAAAGTGTTCCGGAGAAGGGTAAAAGCCAAGGCATGGTGAACCGGAAAGCCGATGTTTGGCCGTTTCCCGTTCACCATTCCCCGCTGCCGATGCTCCAAGCCTTACTTGAGGATCTTGGCGACGACGCCGGCGCCGACGGTACGGCCACCCTCGCGGATGGCGAAGCGCAGGCCCTCGTCCATGGCGATCGGCGCGATCAGCGACACCACCATCTTCACGTTGTCGCCCGGCATCACCATCTCCACGCCCTCCGGCAGCTGCACCGCACCGGTCACGTCCGTGGTGCGGAAGTAGAACTGCGGCCGGTAGCCCTTGAAGAACGGCGTGTGACGGCCACCCTCCTCCTTGCTCAGCACGTACACCTCGGCCTCGAAGTCGGTGTGCGGCGTGATCGTGCCCGGCTTGGCCAGCACCTGTCCACGCTCCACCTCGTCGCGCTTGGTGCCGCGCAGCAGCAGTCCCACGTTGTCGCCCGCCTGACCCTGATCCAGGAGCTTGCGGAACATCTCCACGCCCGTCACCGTGGTCTTCATCGTCGGACGCAGCCCGACGATCTCGATCTCGTCGCCCACCTTGACGATGCCCCGCTCCACACGACCGGTCACCACCGTGCCGCGGCCGGAGATCGAGAACACGTCCTCCACCGGCATCAGGAACGGCTTGTCGATGTCGCGCTTGGGCTCGGGAATGTACTCGTCCAGCGCATCCACCAGCTTGATGATCGAGGGCACGCCGATCTCGCTCTGGTCACCCTCCAAGGCCTTCAGCGCCGAACCCTTGATGATCGGCACGTCGTCGCCAGGGAAGTCGTACTTGCTGAGCAGCTCGCGCACCTCCATCTCCACCAGCTCGAGCAGCTCGGCGTCGTCCACCATGTCGACCTTGTTCAGGAACACCACGATGTACGGCACGCCCACCTGACGCGCCAGCAGAATGTGCTCGCGCGTCTGCGGCATCGGACCGTCCGCCGCGCTCACCACCAGGATCGCACCATCCATCTGCGCCGCACCCGTGATCATGTTCTTCACATAATCCGCGTGCCCAGGGCAGTCCACGTGCGCGTAATGACGCTTCGGCGACTCGTACTCCACGTGCGCCGTCGAAATCGTGATGCCGCGCGCCTTCTCTTCCGGCGCCGCATCAATCTGGTCATATGCCTTGAACTCGCCGCCAAAACGCTCCGCGCCGATCTTCGTCAGCGCCGCCGTCAGCGTCGTCTTGCCGTGATCCACGTGACCAATCGTCCCCACGTTCACGTGCGGCTTGGTGCGTTCGAATTTTCCCTTTGCCATGAGCGTAAAACCCCGATGGAGTCTGTGAAGGAAGTTGGAGGAAACGAGCCGGCCTGGCGACCCTTGCGAGTGGTGCTCATGACTGGAATCGAACCAGCGACCTCTTCCTTACCAAGGAAGTGCTCTACCGACTGAGCTACATGAGCTTGTGTTTTCGGCCATCCATCCTTGATGGCGTAGATCAGACCGACCTCCATGCCGGACTTTCAAAACCGGAACGCCAGCGGCCGATGACATCCTGCTGGCGTCAACAATGCTGTCAGCGGCAAGCAGTCATGGAGCGGGAGACGGGAATCGAACCCGCACCATCAGCTTGGAAGGCTGAGGTTCTACCATTGAACTACTCCCGCAAGATGCGGCATTACCTCATGACAGGGAAACGCCGCGATCCGCCGGCTTCCCGACCCTGCCTCCGGGCCGCGCCGCTTTCGCGTCGCGCATCGACATCGCCTCCTGCGAGGTCGTCGAACCATCATTCCCGTGTCGGTGGCTCGAATCCACGTCCACGGGCTCGATGCAGGCATTCCGCATTCCGCCAGCCGTCTTGCCGGACCGGAATGGTGGAGGGAGGTGGATTCGAACCACCGAAGGCGTAAGCCAGCAGATTTACAGTCTGCCCCCGTTGGCCGCTTGGGTATCCCTCCAACAAAGAACGGTTATTGTGTGATTCGCACCAGGAGCTGTCAACACCCGGGAAGTGGACCCGATCCTCACGGCGCGGGCGACGGCAGGGCGAGGGCGTCCTGCGCGTAGATCGCCACGTGCGGCACGCCGTCGCTGCCGATCCAGCCGCGATACATGCCTTCGGTGTTGAACGGCATCGCCACTTCGCCGTCGGCTCCCAACACGATCGCGCCGCCGTCGCCGCCGAGCGACGGGATCTCGTCCTCGATCACCGCTTGGCCCGCAATGGCAGCGGACTCGCCCAGCAGGCTCATGCGCAGGCAGATGTCGCGCGCGGCGGCAACGCGCAGGTAATACTCGCCCCAGCCGGTGCCCGATACCGCGCAATCGGCGTTGGCATAGGTGCCGGCGCCGATGATCGGCGAATCACCCACGCGCCCCCAGCGCTTGTCGGTCATGCCGCCGGTGGAGGTGGCGGCGGCGAGCCGTCCCTGGCTGTCGCGCGCGACCGCGCCGACGGTGCCGAAATGCCGCAGCGTGGCCATGCCCGTGGCGGCCCGCTTGCCTGCGGCATCCTCCTTCAGGGCCTTCTGCAGCTGTTGCCAGCGTTCCTCGGTACGGAAATAGGAAGGATCGACCAGCGCGATGCCCTGTTCGGCGGCGAACTGTTCGGCGCCATCGCCGAACAGCAGCACGTGGGGCGATTTTTCCATCACCGCGCGCGCCAGCAGCACCGGGTTTTTCACCCGGTGCACGTTGGCCACCGCGCCGGCGGCCAGGCTGGGACCGTCCATGATCGAGGCGTCCAGCTCGTTGCGTCCGTCGTGGGTGAACACAGCGCCACGGCCGGCGTTGAAGAGCGGGTCGTCCTCCAGCACCACGATGGCCGCACTCACCGCATCCAGCGCCGAATCGCCGGCCTGCAGCCTCGCGTAGCCGCGGCGCAACGCCAGCGCGAGCGCATCCCGGGCCCTGGCTTCGCGCTCGGGCGTCATCTCGGCGCGCTCGACGCCGGCGCCGCCATGGATGACGAGCAGCGGCTGCACTTGGCCGCGCAGCGACCAGGTGCCTGCGCCGGCATCGGCCAGCGCGCGGAAGGCAGGCTTGCGCACGCGCAGGTCGCGCATGTCGATGTGGCTTTGCGGGCCGATCCCGGTGACACGCCACCCTTTCACCTGCAAGGGCTCGCCGGCAACGAGCGGCGCCGGTGGCTGCGTGGGCTGCACCAGCCACACGTAACCGTTGCGCGCGGTGAACACCCGGCCGCTGCCATCGGCCTCGATGCACAGCGCAGTGCGCTCGTCCACGCCCAGGCCGACGACATCCGTCGCGCCTTGGTATTGCAGGCGGGCCAGGAAGGCGATCAACCGCCCGAGCCGCTGGCGCGCGTCGAAATGGGTGTCGGTGATGACGTACTGCAGATACGGCAGGTGCAGGAAATCCTCCACCAGCGTGACGCCCGGCCCGAGAGGATCGCGCAGGGCTTCGTGCGAGCGCAGGCTGCCGCCGTCGAGCGCGCCGTAGACGTGGCCGCCCAACACCGCCAGGCCGGCGCTGCTGCCGCCGATCGGCTTGCCCGCACGCACGTGGGCATCGAGCAAGGCGCTGAGCGGCGTGTCTTTCCAGTAGCGCACGTAGTTGGACTGGTCGCCGCCGGCGAGGAAGATGCCGTCGGCATGACGAACGATGTCGAGCACGGCCGGATCGCTGGCCGCCTCGCGCGCGTGGAACACTAGCGTCTCGACCGAAACCACACCGCCGATGTGGTGGTACATCTCCTGCTGCAATTCGTCGCCGCCGGATGCGCGCAGGATCAGGAAATGGCCGTGCCCGCTCTTGGCCGCGAGCCAGCTGAAGGCCTTGCCGACCCAGTCGCCGCCGCCCATCAGCATCAGGCCGGTCGAGGTCTTGCCGGGCGTGGGCGCATGCACGTCACCGATCGCGTAGTAGTCGTACGTCTTGACGCGCGGCGAATCGGCGTGAGCGTCGAAGGAAAGGACGGCACCGCAAAGCATCAGCCACGGCAGCAATGCGCGCAGAGAACGCCGCACGCGTGGCCAAACCGGTTCTGCAAACATCCCGCCCTCCTGGAAACGCAGGACCGCGGACGCGGCCCCATCCTTTGACGATCCGCGCCGCGATATCCCCCACGGCTGACCGCCCCCGAGCCGGCGCCTCGAAACGCGCTAAGGTGCGGTCATGGGCGATCTGGACCATTGGTTCATTCATGAGATCCTGGTGCATGAGGGCGCGCTCTTGCGTTTTCTGCAGCGCGCCTGGCACGACCGTGGCGAAATCCACGATCTGCGCCAGGAGATTTATGTGCGCGTCTACGAGGCGGCCGGCAAGACGCGCCCTGCGCAGCCCAAGGCCTTTTTGTTCGCCACCGCACGGCACCTCATCACCGACCGCCTGCGCCGCAGCCGGGTGGTTTCGATCGACGCCGTGGGTGATCTGGACGCGTTGAACGTCTTGATCGACGAGATTTCCCCGGAGCGACGCCTCGACGCACGACAGATCCTGAAGCGACTGGCCGATGCCTTCGACCGTCTGCCCGCCCGTTGCCGCGAGGTGGTCTGGTTGCGCAAGGTGGAGGAACTGCCGCAAAAGGCGGTGGCGGCCCGTCTGGGCATCACCGAGAAGACCGTCGAGAAACAGGTCGCCAAGGGCATCCGACTGATCGCGGATCATTTTTACGGCAGCGACAGGACGCAGCCTTCGGCAATGGACAGGCAGCATGAACCCGGACAGCAGCAGGCAGATTGAACGCACCGCGGCGCAGTGGCTGGCGCGCCGGGACGGCGACCACTGGAGCGCGCGCGACCAAACCGAGCTCGAGGCCTGGCTGGCCGCGGCCACCGCGCACAAGGTGGCCTATCTGCGCCTCGAAGCGGCGTGGAGTGAGAGCGGCAGGCTGCGCGCACTCGGCGCGGGACGATCCGGGACGCTTGCCGCGGGGGCATGGCCGGCCCGGCCGAGGCGACCGGCGGCCACGGCAAGGACGTACCCGTCGCGCCGCCGTCCTGGCCGCCTGCTGCGTCGGTTTGGAATGCTCGCTGCCGCCGCCGTGCTGCTCGCCATCGGGATCGGGCTTGGCTGGCGCCATCAGGCGGTGCAGCGGGCCAGCTACGCCACCGCGGTCGGCAGCCTGGCCGAAGTCACCCTGGCCGACGGCTCGCGCGCCACGCTGAGCAGCGACACCCGCATCGCGGTGTCGCTGTCGCGCAGTGAACGGCATATCGAGCTGCAACAGGGCGAGGCGTATTTCACGGTGCGCAAGGACCCGGCCCGGCCATTCGTGGTCGAAGCCGCCGAACACGGCGTGGTGGCCGTCGGCACCCGCTTCGCCGTGCGTCGCGACGGCAGTCACCTGCGGGTGGTGGTGACCGAAGGCGTGGTGCGGCTGGAATCCCACGCCGACGAGGCGCCGCCGGCCACCCTGCTGCCGGCCGGCAGCCTGGCGCTGGTGAGCGACGGCGGCACCGTGGTACGCAGCTTCCCGCTCGAGGAGGCCGACCGCTACCTCGGCTGGCGCCAGGGGTACGTCAGCTTCCACCACACGCCGCTCGCCGCGGCGGTGGCGGAGCTCAATCGCTACAGCACGCGCAAACTCGTCATCGCCGACGCGTCCATCGCCTCGCTGCCTCTGGGCGGCAACTTCCGCTGGACCAACACCGAAGCCTTCGTGCGGCTCCTCGAACAGGGCTTTCCGGTGCGCGCGGAGCGTCACGGCGAAGTCATCGAGCTCCACGCGCGCTGACCGCACTGCGCGGACGAGGGGGGATTTGCCGCGCCCGTTCGTCTTGCGCAGATGCACGGCAAACGTGTGAACCGCCACGGGGGAGGCCATGGGTTCGTTACGTATCGCGCTGTCCGTTCTGGCCGGCGCATGGGCGTTGTCGCTCCATGCGCAGGATGCAACCAAACGCATCGACGTCCCCGCCGGGGACCTGGTGCAGGCTCTGGACACGCTGGCACGCCAGTCCGGCGCCCAGTTCATCTATCGCGCCGACCAGTTGCAGGGGCTCACCACGCCGGGCGTCCACGGCACGCTGTCGGCACCGGAGGCTCTGGAACGGTTGCTGCAGGGAACCGGCTTTACCGTGCACCGCGAGGCTTCCGGCGAGGTGGTCATCGTCAAGTCCGCCCAGGGCGCCGCACGCACCAAGCCGGCGCCCGTCACCGCCCCGCCGCAGTCGGAGACCGATCGCGCCACGCGCCTGGAAGGCGTGACCGTGACCGGCTCGCGCATCGCCCGCGCCCAGATCGAAGGCCCGGCGCCGGTGGTGATGATCACCGCCGAGGACATCAAGGCGAACGGCTTCGTCAGCGTGCCGGACGTGCTGCGCGCGATGACCCAGAACGGCGGCGAGACGCAGAGTCCGCAATCGGCCAGCGGCGCCGACTTTTCGCCCGGCGCGCAGCAGGTGGATCTGCGCGGACTCGGCCCCAATCACACCCTGGTGCTGGTCAATGGCCGGCGCATCGCCGATTTCCCGCTGCCGTTCAAGGGCCGCAGCAACTTCACCGACATCTCCAACATTCCGCTCGGCATGGTCGAGCGCATCGAGATCCTGACCGGCAGCGCCTCGGCGGTGTATGGCTCCGACGCCATCGCCGGCGTGGTCAACATCATCCTCAAGGACAAGGCCGACGGCACCACCGTGGATTACCGCTACGGCGACACTACCCGCGGTGGCGGCCAGTCGCAGCGGCTCAGCCTGTCCTCGGGTTTTTCCAACGAGCGCTTCACCCTGCTCGGCGGACTCGAGCTCAACGACGACAAGCCGCTGTGGGCCTACGACCGCAGCATCCAGGATTCCACCCAGGATGCGCCGACGGCAGGCGCGCGCATCGCCCGGCGCACCTTTCTGCGCACCGACTACTACGACACCTATCTCGATCCGGGCACGGACACCTGCGCGAAGCTGAGCTATCTCAATCGCGGCAGCACCTACCGCGCCTCGCGTCCGGGTTATGGCGACTATGACCCGGCCATCGACGATTACGGCCCTGGCTACTACTGCGGCAGCGACAAGTCGATCGGCTACGGCACCATCCTCAGCAAGAACCGCGGCGCCAACGGCTACCTGTCGACGCACTACGATTTCGGCAACGGCACGCAGTGGTTCGCCGATCTGCAAGTGGGCTACCACAAGGTGCAACTGTTCCGCGACGTCGAACAGTGGAGCTACATGGCGCCCGACGGCAACGAGGAGGGCTACTCCTACAACCAGGCCACCGGCCAGGTGGAGTATTGGCAGCGCCAGTTCACGCCGGAGGAGATGGGCGGTCTCAACAACGGCATGATCACCGACATCCAGCGCACGCTGAGCGTGGCCACCGGCTTCAAGGGCACGCTGGGACAGGACTGGGACTACGAGGCCTCGGTCTCGCACTCGCAGTATCACGCCACCGTGAGCTGGCCGCAGACGATCGCCGGCAAGGCCAATGCGCTGTTCCTCGGCCCGCAGCTGGGCGTCGATGACGATTCGGGTTATCCCATCTTCAACGCCGACCCGAGCCGCCTGTACACGCCACTGACCCGGTCCGAGTACGACGCCATCACCAAGGACACCGTCTACCACCCCAAGACGCGCAACGACACGCTGGCCTTCACGCTCACCGACGCCAGCCTGTTCGAGCTGCCGGGCGGCCCGGCGGGTTTCGCCGCGGTGGCCGAATACGGCTCGCAAAGCTATGCCATCAACCCTGACCCGCTGGCCACGCAGTACTACTACTACAGCTGGCGCGATTCCGACGGCCACGGCAGCCGTACGCGCTGGGCGCTCGGCAGCGAATTGCGCCTGCCGCTGCTGCAGACGCTGAACCTGAGCCTGGCCGGCCGTTACGACCGCTACCGCTTCGCCGGCGAGCAGCCGGGCAAGTTCACCTGGAGCAGCGGCGTGGAATGGCGGCCGGTGGACAGCCTGCTGCTGCGCGGCTCCTACGGCACCGCCTTCCGCGCCCCGGATCTGCACTACGTGTTCGCCGGCGAGGGCAACGACGAGACCGCCGGCGTGGACTACTACCGCTGTCGCAGCGAGGAATCGGGCACCGCCATCGCCGACTGCGATTACAACGACGAGAACGTCATCCGCACCCGCAAGGGCAATCGCAAGCTCAAGCCCGAGACCAGCACGTCCTGGACGGCCGGTGTGTTGTGGTCGCCCAGCGATCGCTTCGACATTTCGGCCGACTACTTCAGCATCCGCATGCGCAACCAGGTGCAGGATCTGGACACCGACACGCTGCTGCAGGACGAAGCCAACTGCCGCCTGGGCAGCAAAGCCGACGGCACGCCGGTGGACATCAACTCGCCCACCTGCCGGGATGCGCTGGCCCGCGTGGTGCGCACCAGCAGCGGCAAGCTCTACGGCGTCTACGTCAACCCGATCAACGTCGCGCGCGAGGAGACCAGCGGCGTCGACATCACCACCCATGCGCGCTGGGACACCCGCATCGGCATCCTGCGCTTCGTCGGCAACCATACCTGGGTGCGCAAGCACGACATCCAGCAGTACCCAGGTGATCCGACCATCAACGAGTTCGCGGTCAACAGCGGCTACGACATCCCGCGCACCAAGACCAGTGCCTCGCTGTCGTGGGAACGCAAGGCCTGGACGACCACCCTGCATGGCGAGCGGCTGGGAAGGCTGCCCACCTACCTGTCCTATGCGCAGCAGGCAGACCGGTCGAAGGGTGATCCGGTCTGGGTCGGCGCCACCTACCGTTTCAACGCCTCGGTGCAATACAAGTTCAACGACCACGCCGAGCTCGCCCTGCTGGTGGACAACCTGCAAGACCGCATGCCGCCGCGCGATCGCACCTACACGCCCTATCCCTATTACGACGTGTCCTGGTTCGATTCGGTGGGACGCAGCTATTACCTGCAGTTCACCTGGAAGTTCGGCGGCACGCCGCTGTAAGCGCTGCAAGCACCCGTCGGCCCCGGCTCGAACGCGGGGCCGGCTTGCGGCATCATCGACCGCCACCCGGGCAACTCGCCAGCGACCCGGTGTTGCACCTGACGCCTTGGCAAAGCCATGCCACACTGACCACCCGTCAGCCGGAGCTGGTTTGCGATGAGCACGCTCGATGCCTTCCTGGCCCGCACGCGGGTGGCGTATTTCTCGATGGAAATCGCCCTGCGTGCGGAAATGCACACCTATTCGGGCGGGCTCGGCGTGCTGGCCGGCGACACCGCCCGCTCCTGCGCCGACCTGCGCCTGCCGGTGGTGTTCGTCACCCTGGCCAGCCACGAGGGCTACCTGCGCCAGGAAATCGCCGCCGACGGCAGCCAGATCGACCATCCCGATCCCTGGCGGGTGGCCGACTGGGCCACCCCGCTCGATGCCATGGTCGGCGTCGCCGTCGAGGGCCGCACGGTGTGGATCCGGCCCTGGCTCTATCGGCTGGCGGCGGCCGACGGCTATGAGATTCCGGTGCTGCTGCTCGACACCCGGCTCGAGCACAACGATCCGCGCGACCGCGGCCTCACCGACCGGCTCTACGGCGGCGACGATGCGTATCGACTGGGCCAGGAGATCGTGCTCGGCATCGGCGGCGAACGGCTGCTGCGCGCGCTCGGTTTCGAGGTCGGCATCTATCACCTCAACGAAGGCCACGCCGCGCTGCTCACCGCTGCGCTGCTCAAGCGCCACCCGCATCCGCTGGAAGTGCCCGCCGAGGGCCAGCTGCGCTACGACACCGAATGGGTGCGCGAGCATTGCGTGTTCACCACGCACACGCCGGTCGAGGCCGGTCACGACCGCTTCGACTATGCGATGGCGATGCGCCTGCTCGGCGATTTTCTGCCCGAAGACCAGCTCAAGCCGCTGGCCGGTGAGGACCGCCTCAACATGACCCGGCTCGCGCTCAACCTGAGCGGCTACGTCAACGGCGTCGCCGAGCGGCATGCCGAGACCGCGCGAAAAATGTTTCCGGGCTACGTGGTGCGCGCCATCACCAACGGCGTCCATGCGCACAGCTGGGTGCATCCGGCCTTTGCCAATCTGTTCCAGAGCCTGGCCGCGGACTGGGCCCACGAGCCCGAGGAACTGGTGCGTGCCGACCAGCTCACCGACACCGAACTGTGGTCGGCGCACGATGCGGCCAAGCAGGACCTGATCGACACCGTCGCCCGGCTCGGTGGCGTCAAGCTGCGCATGGACCTGCCGATCCTGGCCTTCGCCCGCCGCATCACCGGCTACAAACGCCCGGACCTCCTGTTCAGCGACCTGGCACGCCTGCGCGCGCTCAATGCCCGTCATCCATTCCAGCTGGTGATCGCCGGCAAGGCGCATCCGCACGACGAGCCCGGCAAGGCGCTCGTGCACGCCCTCCATGCGCATCTGCGCGAGCTGGCCGGCGAGATCCCCGGCGCCTTCCTGCCCGACTACGGACTCGACCTGGCCCGGGTGATGGTCGCCGGCGCCGACGTCTGGCTCAACACGCCGCAGCCGCCGCTCGAGGCTTCCGGCACCAGCGGCATGAAGGCCGCGCTCAACGGCGTGCTCAATCTCAGCGTGCTCGACGGCTGGTGGTGGGAGGGCTGGATCGAGGACGTCACCGGCTGGGGCATCGGCGCCAGCGGGCCGGCAAGCGACCATGCGAACGAGCTGTACGACACCCTAGAGCACAAAGTGCTGCCGCGCTACTACCAGGACCGTGCACGCTGGCTTGGCATGATGCGCGCCAGCATCAGCAAGACCGCGCCGCGCTTCAACAGCCAGCGCATGATGCGCCGCTACGCGGCCGAGGCCTATCTGCGCTGACGGCCCAAACAGCCGTTCGACCGCGGCGTCCCGGCGCGTCTTCCATCAAAAGCCTTTTGGAATTCCATGAGCAAACCGATCGAGGACTACGGCTACATCGGCAACACCCTGACCGGCGCCCTGGTGGCGCGCGACGGCTCCATCGACTGGCTCTGCCTGCCGCACTACGACGATGGCGCCTGCTTCGCGGCCCTGCTCGGCGGTCCCGAGCACGGCCACTGGCAACTCGCGCCGGCCGGCCCCGTCCTGCGCAGCAGCCGCCGTTACGTGCCCGGCACGGCGGTGCTGGAAACCACCCACGAGACCGCCGACGGTCGCGTCACCGTGATCGACTTCATGCCCTTCGGCGAGGAGGAGGATCACGTCGAGCTGATTCGCGTGGTGCGTGGCGAGGCCGGCCACGTGCGCATGCGCATGCAGCTCACCATCCGCTTCGACTACGGTCACATCATGCCGTGGGTGCGGCGCATCGAGGACGTCCTGGTGGCGATGGCCGGACCCGACGCGCTGCGGCTCTACACGCCCGCGACGCTGCACGGGCGGGGGCTGCACACGGTGGCCGAATTCAGCGTCGGCGCCGGCGCCTACGTGCCCTTCGTGCTCGCCTACGATCCCTCGCACCGCCCGGCGCGGATACCGCGCGACTGGGACATCCAGCTCAAGGAGACACTCGCGCGCTGGCGCGACTGGTCCGGACGCTGCCGTTTCGACCGTCCTGAGGGCGATCCCTGGCGCGAGGCGGTGCTGCGCTCGCTGATCACGCTCAAGGCGCTGACCTTCTCGCCGACCGGTGGCATCGTCGCCGCGCCCACCACCTCGCTGCCCGAGGAACCCGGCGGCGTGCGCAACTGGGACTACCGCTACTGCTGGCTGCGCGATGCCACCTTGACCCTGTATGCCCTGCTCGGCGCCGGCTATCGCGACGAGGCCGCCGCCTGGAGCGAATGGCTGATGCGCGCGGCCGGCGGCGATCCCGGGCAATTGCAGGTGCTCTATGGCCTGGCCGGCGAGCGGCGACTGACCGAGCTGGAACTGCCCTGGCTGCCCGGTTATGCCGACAGCCGTCCGGTGCGCGTGGGCAATGCCGCCTATGCGCAGCGCCAGCTCGACGTCGCCGGCGAGCTGATGGACGCCTTCCACGCCGCGCGCAAGCAGGGTCTCCAGCACGGCGACGGCTGGGGCTTCCAGCTCGCCCTGCTGGAGCGGCTGGAAAAGGTCTGGCGGGAACCGGACGAGGGCATCTGGGAAGTGCGCGGCGGCGCGCGGCATTTCACCTTCTCGCGGGTGATGTGCTGGGTGGCCTTCGATCGTGGCGTGCGGGCGGTCGAGGATTTCGGCCGCGAAGGCCCCGTCGCGCACTGGCGGCGCATCCGCAAGGAAATCGCCGACGACGTGCATCGGCATGGCTGGAACGAGCGCCGCCAGGCCTTCGTGCAGTCCTATGGCAGCGACACCCTGGACGCCTCGCTGCTGCTGCTGGCGCAGGTCGGTTTCCTGCCCGCCGACGACCCGCGCTACGTCTCCACCGTCGAGGCGATCGAGCGCGAGCTGATGGTCGATGGACTGGTGCGCCGCTACCGGCCCGAGCGCGCCGACGATGGCCTGCCCGGCGGCGAAGGCATGTTTCTCGCCTGCAGCTTCTGGCTGGCCGATGCCTACGTGCTGCTCGGGCGGCGCGACGATGCAGTGGCCCTGTTCGAGCGCCTGCTCGCCCTGCGCAACGATCTCGGCCTGCTCGCCGAGGAATACGACCCGCGCGGCGGCCGCCAGCTCGGCAACTTCCCGCAGGCCTTCTCGCACATCGCGCTGATCAACACCGCCTACAACCTGGCGAGCGCCTTCGGTCCGGCGGAGCAGCGCGCCGACGGCGACGGCAAGCGGCGCTGAGCCGGCACCTGTCCGCTCAAATCTCCACCTGCGCGCCGAGTTCGATCAGCCGGTTGCCGGGGATCTGGAAAAACGCCGTGGCCGGCATCGCGTTGCGGGCGAGGAAGGCGAACAGCTTGTCGCGCCACAGCGCCATGCCCGGCCGGCGGGCATTGGCGACGATGGTCTCGCGCGAGAGGAAGAACGTGGTGTCCATCATGTCGAACGTGAGGCCGACACGCGCGCACTGCGTCATCGCCAGCGGAATGTTCGGATCCTCGGCAAAACCGAAACGCAGTTCGAGACCATAGAAACCGTTGCCGAGCGGCGTCAGGGTGATGCGCTCCTCGGCCTCGGCCACCGGCGTCTCCAGCACCTCGACGGTCAACAGCACGTTGCGTTCGTGCAGCACCTTGTTGTGCTTGAGGTTGTGCAGCAACGCATGCGGCACCGCGCTCTGGTTGGCGGTGAGGAACACCGCCGTGCCCGGCACGCGCAGCGGCGGATGCTCGGTGATGCTGGCGATGAAGGGGGCGAGCGCCACGCCACCCTGCTTGATCTCGCGCATCACCAGTTCGCGGCCGCGACGCCAGGTGGTCATCACCGCGAACGCCACCACGCCGAGCACCAGCGGGAACCAGCCGCCATGGGCGATCTTGAGCACGTTGGCACCGAAATAGGCCAGATCCAGCGCCAGCATCAACAGTCCGACCGGCACCAGCACCAGCCAGTGCCAATGCCACAATCGCCGCGCCACCACCAGCGCGAGCAGGGTGGTGACGGTCATCGTGCCGGTCACCGCGATGCCATAGGCGGCGCCCAGGTTTTCCGAGCTGCGAAACCCGATCACCGCGCCGAACACCAGCAGCATCAGCATGCGGTTCACGCCGGGCACGAAGATCTGCCCGGACATCTCGCGCGAGGTGTGCACCACCATCATGCGCGGCGAATAGCCCAGCGACATCGCCTCGCGGGTCATCGAGAAGGCGCCCGAGATCACCGCCTGCGAGGCGATCACCGCCGCCGCGGTGGCCAGCACCACCATCGGATAAAGCAGGCTCTCGGGCACCAGCAAGTAGAACGGGCTCTCGATCGCCTGCGGATTGCGCAGCAGCAGCGCACCCTGGCCGAAGTAATTGAGCAGCAGCGCGGGCAGCACGAAGCAGAACCAGGCCCGCCGGATCGGCTGCTTGCCGAAGTGGCCCATGTCCGCATACAGCGCCTCGGCGCCGGTCAGCGACAGCACCACGCCGCCCAGGGCGATGAACGAAGCAAGCCCGTGATTGGCGAAGAAGTGCACCGCATGCAGCGGATTGACCGCATACAACGCCTGCGGATGGGTGAGGATCTGGCGCAAGCCCAGCAGCGCGATCACCACGAACCAGAGGCTCATCACCGGCGCGAACGCCTTGCCCACCACGTGCGTGCCGTGGCGCTGCAGGGCGAACATGCCGGCCAGAATGATGAGCGCGATCACCACCACGTAGCGGTCCAGCCCCTGCGCGGCAACCTCCAGGCCTTCGACCGCGCCCAGCACCGAGATCGCCGGGGTGATCACGCCGTCGCCGTAGAACAGGGCGGCGCCGAAGATGCCGAGGATGCCGATCAACCAGCGCATGCGCGCGGCGCGGCCGACCGAGCGTTGCGCCAACGCCATCAACGCCATGATGCCGCCCTCGCCCTTGTTGTCGGCACGCATCACGAAAATAACGTACTTGAGCGAGACCACGATGATCAGCGACCACAGGATCAGCGAGAGCACGCCGAGCACGGCCGCCGGCGTCGGTGTCATGCCGTGCGTGCCCAGGGTTTCCTTCATGGTGTAGAGCGGGCTGGTGCCGATGTCGCCGAACACCACGCCAATGGCGCCGAGCGCCAGCCTGAACAGCCGGCGGCGGGCGTCGCTGCCGCCCTCCACGGGCGTGCCTGTCTGCTCCATCGTTCAACCTCCCAGCGCGGCGCGCAGCGCCTTGCGAATGATGGCCTCCGCATCGTCGCCTTCGGCGGCGACCTGCTGGATCAGCCGGGCCGCCTCGGCCGGCTTGTAGCCGAGCTGCTGCAGCGCCGCGCCGGCCTCGCCGGCAGGATCGGCCGGACGGACGGCGCCGGTGCCCGGCAGGCGCACGGCCACCGCCTCGCCGCCCAGGCGGTCGCGCAGCTCGACCACGATGCGTTCGGCGGTCTTCTTGCCGATACCGGGAATACGCGTCAGCGCGGCGATGTCGCCGGCCTGCACCAGCCGCGCGAAATCGTCGGTGGAGACGCCCGAGAGCACCGCCAGCGCGATGCGCGCACCGATGCCGCTGACCTTCTGCAGGTTGCGGAACAGCGCACGCTCGGCTTCGCGCAGGAAGCCGTACAGCGCCACGCTGTCCTCCTTGACCGCATGATGGGTGAGCAGCACCACTTCCTGGCCGGGCGGCGGCAGGTCGTAAATGGTCGACATCGGCGCCTCCAGCTCGTAGCCGACGCCGCCGACGTCGATGAGCAGCCAGGGCGGCTGCCGCCAGACCAGGGTGCCGCGCAGCCGGCCGATCATCGGCGCCTCCAGGCACTGCGCGCGACGCCCACGCGCTCGAGGCTCGAGCGGGTGTGCGCGTGCGCCACGGCGATGGCGAGCGCATCGGCGGCATCGGCCTGCAGCGGCCCCTTGAGCCCGAGCAGCACGCCGACCATGTGCTGGACTTGCGTCTTGTCGCCGCGGCCGCTGCCGACCACGGCCTGTTTGACTTCCGTCGCTGCGTATTCGTGCACGGCCATCCCCCGACTCACCGCCGCGCAGATCGCGGCACCCCTGGCCTGTCCAAGCTTGAGCGCCGAATCGGCGTTGCGTGCCATGAACACCCGCTCGACCGCGCATTCGGTCGGCCGATAGTCGGCGATGATGGCGTTCAGATCGTCGAAAATGCGCTTGAGCCTGGCGGGAAAGTCCGCCTCGCCCGCCACCATCAGCGCGGCATGGAAATGGTGCGTCAGACGCCCCGCGCCATCCACCTCGATGACCCCCACGCCGGTGCGCTGGCTGCCCGGATCGATGCCGAGTATGCGGGTCATGGCGAGCGGCGCCCAAGGCGCGGACTAGGCACGGTTTTCTTCGGGCGGCTCGGCGTTGTGGTAGACCACGCTGACGTCATCCAGCGCCTCCAGCCGTTCGAGCAGCTCGGCCAGTTCCTCCTGCGCCTCGGCGGACACCGCCACGCGGTTGTTCGGCCGCATCACCACGCCGGCATGCTGGGCGACGAGCCCGGCTTCGGCCATGGCCTGCTGCACCGCCTCGAAACGTTCCGGCGCGCACAGCACGACGCTCTCGCCGTGCTCGTTGACGACGTCGTCGGCGCCGGCGTCCAGCGCCGCCTCCAGCACCTTTTCCTCGCGCGCGGCATCGCCGCCGGTGGGAAACACCAGCTCGCCGCAGCGAGTGAACTGGAACGCCACCGAGCCGGAGGTGCCGAGATTGCCGCCGTGCTTGGTGAGCGCATGGCGCACGTCGGCCACGGTACGTACCGGGTTGTCGGTGAAGCACTCGATGATCAGCGCCACCCCGCCGGGACCATAGCCCTCGTAGCGCAATTCCTCCATCTTGGCGCCGCCATCGGCGCCGGAGCCGCGCTTGATCGCGCGCTCGATGGTGTCCTTGCTCATGTTCGCCGCCAGCGCCTTGTCCACTGCGGAACGCAGACGCGGATTGAGCGCAGGATCAGGCACGCCGGCGCGGGTGGCGACGGTGATCTCGCGGATCAGCTTGGTGAACACCTTGGCGCGCTTGGCGTCCTCGGCATTCTTGCGGCCTTCGATGGAAGGGCCTCTACCCATGGCGTCATCATCCAGCAAACGTGGGACAAGCCGGTGATTTTAGCGCAAGCGCCCGATCCCGCGGGTCAGCCCTCGCCGGGCGCCGCAGCGAAGCGACCGTGACGCAGGAAACGGGTGGCGAGCATGGCTGCCTCCTGCGAGAACAACAGGCCCAGATGGCTGGCCTCGACCACGACGTGATCGGTGATGCCGGGCAGACGGGTCTCGGCCACGGCCACGGTGCCGTCGTGCTCG
The DNA here is from genome assembly GCF_003967035.1 of Aerosticca soli. GTDB lineage: Bacteria > Pseudomonadota > Gammaproteobacteria > Xanthomonadales > Rhodanobacteraceae > Aerosticca > Aerosticca soli. Next base: position 2,181,694 of record NZ_AP018560.1, read on the forward strand.
CCCTCGAGCTGGCCGACCATCGCGCCCAGACCGAGCGGCACGCGGCCGGCGATGACGCCGACCTCGCGCACCCCGTCCCAGCGCTCGAAGCCGCGCTCGAGCAGATCGCGATTGCCGCCGAGCAGCGCCTCGCCCGCGCGGCCCAGGCGGGCGAAGGCGCGCGCCGCGGCGCTGCCCTTGAGCGGGGAGCCGAGACAGACGATGCGACCGGGCGGCAGCCCCGGCGTGTCCTGGCAGGCGCGCAGGGCGAGCAGCCCGCCCAGGCTGTGGCCGACCAGGTGCACCGGACCCGGTGCGAGCGCACGCATCCGGACATGCAGCCGGCCGAGGATGTCCGCCTGCGGCATCGCCACGCTCAGGTAGTCGAAACGGTGCACGCGGTAGCCTTCGGCCATCAGCCGCCGGTGCAGCAGGCCGAGCGCGAAACCACGCATCCACAAGCCATGCAGCAGGATGACGTGCTCGCTCATGGCCGCGCAGCCAAGTCAGGCGGCACCGCCCGCGGAGAGGGTGCGCGCGGCATCGATACGGACAGCCGCCCGGCCGCCGCCCCGCGGCCGCACGTCACCGGCCGGCTCACTCCGGCGCGGCCGTCACCGCCACGTGCAGTTCCTTGAGCTGCGCCGCGCCGACCGGCGAGGGGGCGTCGGTCATGAGGTCTTGCGCGCTGGTGGTCTTGGGGAAGGCGATCACGTCGCGGATCGACTCGGTGCCGGCGATCAGCGCGGCGATGCGGTCGATGCCGAAGGCGATGCCGCCGTGCGGCGGTGCGCCGAACTTGAGCGCCTTGAGCAGGAAGCCGAACTTCTGCTCGGCCTCCTCGGCGCCGATGCCGAGCAGCTCGAACACCGCGCGCTGCATCTCCGGGCGATGGATGCGGATCGAGCCACCGCCGATCTCGTTGCCGTTGAGCACCATGTCGTAACCGCGGCTCACCGCGATCGCCGCATTGGCATTGAGCTCGTCGATATCATCGACCTTGGGCGCGGTGAACGGGTGATGCAGGGCGACGAAGCGACGCTCCGCCTCGTCGTACTCGAACATCGGAAAATCGGTGACCCACAGCGGCTTCCAGGCATGCTCGACGAGGCCACGGTCCCTGCCGACCTTGAGCCGCAGCGCGCCCATGGATTCGGTGACCGTCTTCCACTTGCCGGCACCGAGGAAGACGATGTCGCCCGCGCACGCGCCGGTGGCCTCGAGCAGCGCCGACAGAGCGGCATCGTCGAGGAATTTCGCCACCGGCGAGGTGACGCCCTCGCGGCCCTTAGCCGGATCGTCCACCTTGATCCAGGCCAGCCCCTTGGCGCCGTAGCGGCCGACGTACTCGGCGAGCGTGTCGAGCTCCTTGCGGCTCATGCCGGCGCCGTCCGGCACGCGCAGCGCGGCGACACGGCCGTTCGCATCATGGGCGGCCTGCGCGAACACCTTGAACTCGACGGCCTTCAACGCGTGGGCGACATCGACCAGTTCCAGCGCGATGCGCAGGTCGGGCTTGTCCGAGCCGTAGCGGCGCATCGCCTCGGCCCAGGTCATGCGCGGGAACGGATCGTCCAGCGCGATGCCGGCCACCTCCTTCAGCACCTCGCGGATCATGGTCTCGACGAAGTCCTGCACGTCGCGTTCCTCGACGAAGGCGAACTCCATGTCGAGCTGGGTGAACTCCGGCTGGCGATCGGCACGCAGGTCCTCGTCGCGGAAGCAGCGCGCGATCTGGTAGTAACGGTCGAAGCCGGCCATCATCAGAAGCTGCTTGAACAGCTGCGGCGACTGCGGCAGCGCGTAGAACTTGCCCGGATGCACGCGGCTCGGCACCAGGTAGTCGCGCGCGCCCTCGGGCGTGGCCTTGGTCAGGATCGGCGTCTCGATGTCCTGGAAGCCGCGCGCGTCGAGGTAACGCCGCAACGCCTGCACCAGGCGGATGCGGGTGCGGATCATGCGCTGCATCTCCGGCCGCCGCAGGTCGAGGTAGCGGTAGGTCATGCGCAGATCCTCGTTCGGCTGCTCGTGCAACGCGAAAGGAAGATCACGCGCGGCGTTCAGCACCTCGACGGTGTCGGCCAGCAGCTCGACGGTGCCGGTGCGCAGCTTCTCGTTGATCGACAACCGCCGGCGCACGGTACCGGTGACGCGCAGGCAGTCCTCGTAGCCCAGATCGGCGGCCAGTTTGAAAGCCTCGGCGTGATCGCGCTCGATCACCACCTGGGCGATGCCTTCGTGATCGCGAAGGTCGATGAAGGCGACGTGGCTTTGCAGGCGTAGCGTATCGACCCAACCGCAGAGGACGACGGTCTGACCGATCAGCGACTCGTCGATGAGGCCGCAGTAGTGCGTGCGCATGGGATGACCCGGACGGCAGAAGAAAGCGCGCAAGTCTAGCATCGCGCCCTCTCCCAGGCCGCCCGGACAGGCTCCCCTCAACTGCTCACCGCGCAGCCGCACGGTCCCTCATCAGGCGCTGTCGGCCGCCTTGGCGCCACCCGATTTGGCCTCGCCCGCCGGCGCGGCGGGTGCCGGCGCGGGGGCGGGCGTCGCTGCCGGCTTGGCCTCGGCGGCGGGACTTTCGGCGAGATTGCGCTTCTTGTCGCCGTCCTTCTTGAAATCGGTTTCGTACCAGCCGCTGCCGGCCAGCCGGAACGCGGCCGCGCTGACCCGTCGCCGCACGCGCGGCGCGCCGCACTGCGGGCAGCATTCGGGATCGGGGTCGGCCATCTTCTGCAGACGATCGAAACGATGGCCGCAGGCGGTGCATTCGAACTCGTAGATCGGCATGGGAAGGCTCCAAAGCAAGGCGCCGGACACGGGCCGGCAACGACGCCGCGATTATTGGTGCGTGGCTTGGAAATTCAATCCGCGCCGGCTGACCATTCGCCTCGTCTTGAGGCATTTGGATGTCCAGACGTCTATTGACCGCAGGGCAGGCAGGTCCTAGGCTGCGGCACAAGCGCGCAACTGTCTGCGCCAAGGGGAATGATCTCATGTCTTCGCATACCGCCCGCCATCGTCGCGTACTCGTGCCCACGGCCCTGTGCCTGGCCCTGGGGTCCGCCCTGGCCCAGGCCCAGGATGCCGGCCAGACGAACACCACCGCCACGCCCGAGAAGGCCAAGGAACTCAGCACGGTGATCGTCACCGGCACGCGCACCGCCAACCGCACGGTTGACAGCTCGCTGACGCCGATCGACGTGGTCTCCGGCAAGGATCTGCAGCAGATGGGCACCAGCGAGCTGCCCACCGCGCTGGCGCGCCTGATTCCCTCGCTCAATTTCCCGCGCCCTTCGGTGGCGGACACCGCCGACTCGCAGCGGCCGGCCCAGCTGCGCGGTCTGTCGCCCGACCAGGTGCTCGTGCTGGTCAACGGCAAGCGCTGGCACCCGGGCGCGCTGCTCCTGACCAACGGCGTGCTCGGCCGCGGCTCGCAGGCGGTGGACCTCAACACCATCCCGATCGCGGCCGTCGACCACATCGAGGTGCTGCGCGACGGCGCCTCCGCGCAATACGGTTCCGATGCGATCGCCGGCGTGATCAACATCATCCTGAAGCAGGGCGCCAAGCAGGGCGACGTCGAGGTCACCGGCGGTCAGTACACCCACGGTGATGGCCGGCAGTGGCAGGGCTCGGCCAATTTCGGCATCCCCTTGAATGGCGACAAGGGCTGGCTGCGCTTCACCCTGCAAAGCGGCAACCAGGACCACACCAACCATGCCGGCGTTGACAGTCGCCCGGCCTACAGCAGCTATGGCGTGCGCTACCGGCAGGGCGATCCGGACGTGCATGACAACAACCTGCTGCTCAACGCGCAGTACGACTTCACCCCGGACGTGCAGTTCTACGCCTTCGGCCATTTCGGTCGTCGCCAGAGCACCTCCCCAGCCTTCTTCCGCTACGGCAACAGCAGTCCGCTGATCGCGAACATCTACCCTGACGGCTATCTGCCGCTCGAGCATGGCGATTCCACCGACCGCTCACTGGTGCTCGGCCTGCGCGGCACCTGGGACGGCTGGCGCTGGGACGTGAGCGGCAACTACGGCGGCAACCGGGTGTCCTACGAAACCCGCAACAGCGTCAACCTGGCCTGGCTCAAGGACTTCGGCTCGAGTCCGCGCAGATTTGACGATGGCATCCTGCACGACGATCAGGAAGCCTTCGACGTGGATCTGGCCAAGGATTTCACGCCGAACTGGCTGCCCAGCCCGCTCACCGTGGCCTTCGGCGCCGAATACCTGCGCCAGAGCTACGGCATCGATGCCGGCGAGCCGGCGTCCTGGTATGTCGGCACTTCCGGTACGGCCGGCGGCGCACAGGGTTTTGCCGGCTGGCAGCCGATCAGCGCCGGTTCCTGGTCACGGCACGACGTGGCCGAGTACGTGAGCCTCGAGACCAACCTCACCGACCGTCTCGGCGTCTCGCTGGCCGGCCGGCACGAGGATTACACCGACTTCGGCACCACCACCTCGGGCGCGCTGGCCGGGCGCTTCGACTTCACCTCGCGCTTTGCCCTGCGTGCCAGCGCCTCCACCGGTTTCCGCGCGCCCTCCCTCGCCCAGCAGCACTATTCGTCGGTGTCGTCCTACTACTACGGTGCCGGCAATTCCCTGGGCCTGCCGGCGGGTATCTACAATTCCGGCCTCCAGCCGGTGGACAACCAAGTTGCCCGCCTGCTCGGCGCGCAGCCGCTCAAACCGGAGAAGTCGCACAACTACACCGTGGGCATGGTGTGGAACCCGACCGACCCGCTCACCCTGAGCGTCGATCTCTACAAGATCACCATCGGCAACCGCATCGTACTGTCGAGTTCGCTGCCTACCACCAACCCCGCGGTGCGCTCCTATCTCGCCGCCAACGGCATCGACAACCTCAACTACAGCGGCATCTCCTATTTCACCAATGCCGCCGACACGCGTACCCGCGGCATCGACATCGTCGCGACCTATCTCAGCGACTTCGGCAATGCCGGCACGCTGCAGACCACCTTCAGCGCGAACTACAACAAGAACGAGGTGACCAAGGTCAAGCCCAATCCGGCCGTACTCGATGCGCTCGGTGTCAACTTCAAGCGTCTGGACCGGCGCGATATCAAGGGCCTGCTCGCCGACAGCGCGCCGCGCATGAAGCTGATCCTCAACGAGCAGTACACCGTCGGTCGCTGGAACCTGTCGGGCACCCTGACCCGCTATGGCCGCTACACCTCCTACAGCCAGACCAACCCGCTCTACGACCAGGTGTTCAGCCCCAAATGGGTGCTCGATCTGGCCGCCAATTACAACGTCGACCGTTGGACCTTCACCTTGGGTGTGGACAACGCGACCGACACCTACCCGGACAAGAACATCCCCGCCAACAGAAACAACGGCACCCTGCCCTATTCCACGTTCTCGCCCTTCGGCTACAACGGCGCCTATGTGTACGGCAAGGTTCGCTACAGCTGGTGAGTCTGCCGGGTGGCTGGAAAGCACGCGGGCGGCTCAGCCGCCCGCGTCGTTTTAGGTCATCGCCCGGCATTCAACGGGCCGGCTGCCAGCGCAGGCTGAGCATGAAGTTGCGGCCCGGCTGGTTGTAGTACCAGGCCGTCTCGTAGCGCTTGTCGAAGACGTTGTTGAGAGCAAGCTGCAGCTTCCAGTCCCGATCGACCATCCAGGCCAGCCGCAGGTCGGTGAGCGCATAGCCGCCGAGCCGATGCAGGTTGGCGGCATCGTCGTAACGGTAGCCGGAGACGAACCAGCTGGCACCCGCACTGAAGGCGCCGAACGGGCGATCGAGATCCAGCCGGGCGGTCTGCCGTGCACGGCGCGGCAGCAGGTTGCCGTCCTCGCCCGTATGCGAGCGATCGCGCGGATCGAGCCAGCTGGCGCTGGCGTTGACCGTCCAGCCGGCGATGCGCGTGCCCACGGTCGCCTCGGCGCCGCGGATGCGCGCGCGATCGATGTTGTTCGGCCCGCCATAGGGATGTTCTGCGTCGACCAGCGCGGTGTCGTAGGCGATTAGATCGCTCACCACGTTGCGGTAGATGTTGACCGACCACCAGCCCCAGCCGGGCGTACCGCGCACGCCGAATTCGAGGTTGCGCGAGCGCTCGGGCTTCAGGCGGGCATTGCCGTAATAGGGGTAGTAGAGCTCGTTGAAGCTCGGCGCCCTGAAGGCGCTGCCGTAGCTGGCGGTCACCCGCAGGTCGCGAACGATATCCCATCCCCACAGCAGGCTGCCGGTGTTCTTGCCGCCGAACTGGCCGTCCTCGTCGCGGCGCACACTGGCCTGCAGCGACTGCGTGCCGAAGCGTTGCTGCCACTGCGCAAACAGGCCGCGGTCGATGCGGCGATCCACGGCGAAATCGCTGCTGCTGGCCAACTTGTCGCGCTGCCAGTCGAAACCGGCGCTGTAGAGGCCTTCGCCCAGCGAAAGATCGGCCTGCACGGTGCCGAGCGTGCGCCGGGTATCGAAATGGTCGACCGGACGGCCATCGAGGTAGTCCTCGGCCAGGTCCATGGTTTCACCCAAACCCAGGCTCACATCCAGGTTGGACAGGGCCTGCCAGCGCAGCTTGCCGCCGGCCACCTGCGAGGTATCGTCCGCCGCATTGGCCACGCTGCCGTCGTATTCGTTGTGGCCCTCGGCACGGAAAAACTGCACGTCGCCATCCAGCGTGGGCGTGAAGCGGTAACCGCCGCGCAGGGTGATCGCGTTGTTGCGATAGCCGTCGCGGTCCGGCTGATCGACATAACAGCCGGCGAAAGCTTCCGCTGCGCCGAGTCGGCAGGCATTGATGCCATGCGTGTTGTCGTGGCTGGCTTCCAGCGCGTACCAGCCGTCGCCGACCTTGCCGCCCACTCCCGCCGAGGCGGCCGCGTGATGATCGCTGCCGAAGCCCAGCATCAGATTGGGATTGAAATCGCCCTGCGGCTGGCGGGTGAAGATCTGCACCACGCCGCCGATCGCCTCCGAACCATACAGACTGGAAAATGGCCCGCGCACGATCTCGATGCGCTCGATCTGCTCGAGCGGAATGTCCTGGATGGCCGCGGCGCCGTTGGTGGCCGCGCCGAGTTTGAATCCATCGACCAGCACCAGCACGTGGTCGGAAGCCGTGCCGCGCAGGAACATCGAGGTCAGTTTGCCGGGGCCGCCGTTGTTGGCCAGCTGCATGCCGGGAGTGCCGCGCAGGAGGTCCATCAACGAGGCCGGCTGCAGACGCTCGATGTCCGCGCGGTCGATCACGGTGACGGCGGCCAGGGTCTGGTCCTGGGTCTGCGCCGTGCGCGTGGCGGTGACCACGACGCCGGTTAGATCGGTGGCGTCGTCCGAGGTCGCGGCCGTGGCGTCGTCCGAGGTCGCGGCCCACGCGCCGCCTGAAAACGAAGCCGCAAGCGCACCCGTCAGGGCGGCGGTCAAGGCGCGGCGATGCAACGATTTTCCATTCACGAGCATGTTCGATACTCCCGGTCCCGCGCCTGCCCGCGCGGTCCGCAACGGTGAGATAGACATGCGGAAAGGAAGGTGCCGGCCGACCGGCCGTCCCCATGGCATCGCCCTCCGCATGCCGGGTCTTGCCGCGGGGCCGGTCTCCGGGCTCGCGAGCGAGGTTCCATCGAACCTCCCGATCCGCGCCTTCCCATGCCAAAGCACAGTGGCCTGATGCGGAACGTCTGCTCGCCTACCGTTGCGGGGGCAGCTCCGGCATGGCCTGCGCAAGGGCAGGCGGCACCGGATTCCCGTTTCAACCGCACCGACGAACGTCGGCGCGGTCACCTCGAGGCGCGCGCAGTGTAGCAGGCCGTCTTGCCGTGCGGCGCCGCAAAAAACGGCTCCGCACGGGGCTGAAAAACGACGAGGCCGGCAAGAGCCGGCCTCGCAACGGGACGGGAAAGGCGATCAACCGCGCCGGAACACCAGCTGGCCGTTCTCGGCATCCACCTTGACGATCGAACCCGGCGGGAAGCGGCCTTCCAGGATCTCGCGGGCCAGCGGGTTTTCCAGCTGGTGCTGGATCGCACGCTTGAGCGGCCGCGCGCCGTAGACCGGATCGAAGCCGATATTGCCGAGCAGATCGAGCGCCTTGTCGCTGATCTCGAGCTTGAGCTGGCGCTCGGCCAGGCGCTTCTCCAGATAGCCAATCTGGATGCGCGCGATGGCCCGGATCTGCGCCTTGTCCAACGGACGGAACACCACGATCTCGTCCAGGCGGTTGATGAACTCCGGCCGGAAATGCGCCTGCACCACGCCCATCACCGCGGCCTTCATCTTGGTGTAGGACTCCTCGCTGTTGTCGCCTTCGAGCTCCTGGATCAGCTGCGAACCCAGGTTAGAGGTCATCACGATGACGGTGTTGCGGAAGTCCACCGTGTGACCCTGGCCATCGGTGAGCCGGCCATCGTCGAGCACCTGCAGCAGGATGTTGAAGACATCCGGATGGGCCTTCTCCACCTCATCGAGCAGGATCACGCTGTACGGACGCCGGCGCACCGCCTCGGTGAGATAGCCGCCTTCCTCGTAGCCCACGTAGCCGGGCGGCGCACCGATGAGCCGCGCCACCGAGTGTTTCTCCATGAACTCGCTCATGTCGATGCGGATCATGGCGTCCTGGGTATCGAACAGGAACTCGGCCAGCGCCTTGCAGAGCTCGGTCTTGCCGACGCCGGTGGGACCCAGGAACAGGAACGAACCGTTCGGCCGGTTGGGATCGGAAAGCCCGGCGCGGGCACGGCGGATGGCATCGGCGACCGCGCGCACCGCCTCGTCCTGGCCGACCACGCGCTTGTGCAGTTCCTCCTCCATGTGCAGGAGTTTCTCGCGCTCGCCCTCGAGCATCTTGGACACCGGGATGCCGGTCCAGCGGCTGACGACCTCGGCGATCTCCTCGGCGGTCACCTTGTCCTGCACCAGCTTGAATTCACCCTTCTGCTCGGCGGCCTGCGCGGCGGCGAGCTGTTTTTCCAGCTCCGGCAGCACGCCGTACTGGATCTCGCTCATCTTGGCGTAGTCCTGCCGGCGCTGCGCGGCCTCGAGTTCCAGCCGTGCCTGCTCGATCTGTTCCTTGATCTTGGTCACGCCCTGCAACGCGGCCTTTTCCGCCTTCCACACCTCGTTGAGGTCGGAAAACTCGCGCTCGGCCTTGGCGATCTCGGCCTCGAGGTCGGCCAGCCGCTTCCTGGAGGCCTCGTCGGTCTCCTTCTTCAGCATCTCGCGCTGGATCTTGAGCTGGATCAGCCGCCGCTCCAGACGGTCCAGCTCCTCCGGCTTGGAGTCGATCTCCATGCGGATGCGCGCGGCCGCCTCGTCGATCAGGTCGATGGCCTTGTCCGGCAACTTGCGATCGGTGATGTAGCGATGCGAGAGCGTGGCCGCGGCGACGATCGCCGGGTCGGTGATCTCCACGCCGTGGTGCACGGCGTAGCGCTCCTTGAGGCCGCGCAGGATGGCGATGGTGTCCTCGACCGAGGGCTCGCCGACGTAGACCTTCTGGAAGCGCCGCTCCAGCGCGGCGTCCTTTTCGATGTACTGGCGGTATTCGTCCAGCGTGGTCGCGCCGATGCAGTGCAACTCACCACGCGCGAGTGCGGGCTTGAGCATGTTGCCGGCATCCATCGCGCCCTCGGCCTTGCCGGCGCCGACCATGGTGTGGATTTCGTCGATGAACAGGATGATCTGGCCCTCGCTCTTGGCCAGGTCGTTGAGCACGGCTTTCAGGCGTTCCTCGAACTCGCCGCGGTACTTGGCGCCGGCGATCAGCGCGCCCATGTCGAGCGCGAGCACGCGCTTGTCGCGCAGTCCTTCGGGTACCTCGCCCTTGACGATGCGCTGGGCCAGGCCCTCCACGATCGCGGTCTTGCCCACGCCTGGATCACCGATCAGCACCGGGTTGTTCTTGGTGCGCCGCTGCAGCACCTGGATCACGCGGCGGATTTCCTCGTCGCGGCCGATCACCGGATCGAGCTTGCCCTGCTCGGCACGTTCGGTGAGATCGATGCAGTACTTCTGCAGCGCCTGGCGCTGGTCTTCCGCATTCTCGCTTTGCACCTTCTCTCCTCCGCGCAGTTTGTCGATTGCAGCCTCGATATTGGCCTTGGTCGCGCCGGCCGCCTTGAGCGCGTTGCCGAGTTCACCCTTGTCCTCGAGGGCGGCGAGCACGAACAGCTCGCTGGCGATGAACTGGTCGCCGCGCTGCTGGGCCAGCTTGTCGGTGAGGTTGAGCAGACGATTGAGATCGTTGCTGACGTGGATGTTGCCCTCCTGACCACTGACCTTCGGCAGCCGCTCCAGGAGTTCAGCCAAACGCTGACGCAGGGCGGGCACGTTGACCTTGGCCTGGGTCAGCAGCGGCGTGACCGAGCCGCCCTGCTGGTCGAGCAGGGCCAGCATGACGTGCACCGGCTCGAGCATGTTGTGGTCACGGCCGACCGCGAGCGATTGCGCATCGGCCAGCGCCTGCTGGAAGCGCGAGGTGAGTTTGTCCATACGCATGGTGGGTTTCTCCCCAGGAAAATGTTTGGCGAACGCTCGCCACTGCCGCCAAACATGCGGACGGGATGTGCCGATTCAAGCGGCGGCGGCGCGCTTTGCATGGGGCGGGAAGACGCAGCATGCTGACCACCCCATCCAGCGGACCTCAAGCCCATGACCGCCCGTGCATGCCCGGCCTTTCCAGCGCAGCCTCATGCCGGCAGCTTGCATGGCTTGGGCCGGCAGGGCCGTCCATACCGGCGCGCCGCACGGGTCGCGGTCTGGACGATGGTGCTGGTGCGCACGTTCCTGGGTGTCAACGTCCAGGCGGCGGTGGTGCCGCCCATCTCGCCCGCGCGCACCGCCACGGCGGCGGGGCTCATCGACGTGCGAAGCCGTGTCCCCGACCTCGCCCTGGACATCCAATACGCCGGCAGCGACAACTTCCTGGGCCGCCCGGCGAAAGGCTATCTCGCGCCGAAGTGCCTGCTGCTGCCAACGGCCGCCGATGCCCTGGCACGCGCCGAGCGTGCCTTGCGGGCCCAGGGCTATCGACTGCTGATCTGGGATTGCTACCGGCCGGTCCGCGCCGTGGATGATTTCGTGCGTTGGGCACACGCGCCCGCGGAGGATGAGCGTGGCAAGGCCGCGCATTACCCGCGCCTGGCCAAAAGCCAGTTGCTGGGCGACTACATCGCGCCCGTCTCGGGCCACAGCCAAGGGGCGACGGTGGACCTCACCCTCCTGCGCTGCGTCGACGGACGGACATGCGCGCCGCTGGACATGGGGACCGGCTTCGACTACTTCGATCCGCTCGCCCATACCGACGCGCCGGGGCTGACTGCCGACCAGCGCGCCAACCGCGCCCGGCTGCGCGCGGCGATGGAAGAGGCGGGTTTTCGCAATTACCCGCTCGAATGGTGGCACTACACCTTCGACGGCGCGGCCGCGAACCTGCGTTACGACGTGCCGGTGGAGTGAGCCGGATCGGGCGAATGCGGCGCCCGGGCGAGCCGGATCGGAATGCGGCGCGCCCCAAATTGCCCAGGCATGGGCTCGAACACGCCGGGGATGACCGTGCCGCAGCCGGCGCAGGCGCCACGGGCATCGAGCCCCCAGTGTCCGATCTCGTACCCCAGCCGTTCGATCAGCAGCGCGCCGCACGTCGGGCACCAGGTGCTGGCGCCTTCCGGGTCGATCACGTTGCCGGTATAGGCGAACTGCACGCCATTGCGCAGCGCGATCTGCCGCGCCCGGGTCAGCGTAGCGGGCGGCGTCGGCGGCGTGTCGCGCATTTTCCAGTCCGGATGGAAAGCGGTGAAATGCATCGGCACGTCGGGACCGAGCTCACGGACCACCCATTGCGTCATCCGGTCGATCTCCTCGTCCGAATCGTTCTGGCCGGGAATCAGCAAGGTGGTGAGCTCGAACCAGACCCGGGTGTGGTGCTTGAGATAGACCAGCGTGTCCAGCACCGGCTGCAGCTGCGCGCCACACACCTCGCGGTAGAAACGCTCGGTGAAGGCTTTGAGGTCGACGTTCGCCGCGTCCATGTGACGGAAGAACTCCTCGCGTGCCGCCTCGGTGATGTAGCCGGCGGTCACCGCCACCGTCTTGATGCCGCGCTCGTGGCAGGCCTTGGCGGTATCCACCGCATATTCGAGGAAGATCACCGGGTCGTTGTAGGTGAAGGCGACGCTGCGGCAGCCGGTCTGCTCGGCCACGCGGGCCAGGTCCTCCGGCATCGCCCGGTCCTGCAGGGTGTCCATCTCGCGCGATTTGGACATGTCCCAGTTCTGGCAGAACTTGCAGGCCAGGTTGCAACCGGCAGTCCCGAAAGAAAGCACCGGCGTGCCGGGCAGGAAATGGTTGAGGGGTTTTTTCTCGATCGGGTCGATGCAAAAACCACTCGAGCGGCCATAGCTGTACAGCTTCATCTGCCCGTGTTCATAGCCGCGCACGTAGCACAGACCGCGCTGCCCCTCGTGCAGCTTGCAAAACCGCGGGCACAGATCGCACTGCGCGCGGCCGTCGTCGAGCAGATGCCAATAACGTGCCGGCACGACGGTATCGTGCGCCGGAACGGATTCAGGAGTGTTCATCGAAGACCTCTTGCGGCGTCTTGAAGCGGGCGTGCCGCGTGCCCATGTTGTTGGACGGCGCGCCTATCGCCGCGCACCGCGTCAGGCCGTGTGGCCTTGAACCTTCTCTGCAGATGGGCGCGGGCGGCGGCCAAATCAATGTCGCGCCGGAGCGCACCATGATGTCGAACACTCTCCGCCCCCCGGCCGTCGCCGGCCTGTTCTATCCAGAAAACCCTGCGGAACTGCGCGCCTGGGTCCGCGCGGCACTGGCCGAGGCGCCGGCCCACCCGCCAGCGCGCTATCTGATCGCGCCCCATGCCGGCTGGATCTACAGCGGCGAGGTCGCGGCGGCCGCCTACCGCTGCATTCCTCCCGGCATCCGGCGCGTGCTGCTGATGGGCCCGGTCCACCGGGTCTGGACGCCGGGTCTGGCACTACCCACCGTGGATGCCTTCCTGACCCCGCTCGGGCCGGTAGTCCTCGATCGCGCCGCCATCGCGGCGCTCGCCACCCTGCCCGGGGTGACCCTCGATGACCTGCCGCACCGCGATGAACACTGCATCGAGGTGCATCTGCCCTTCCTGCAGTCGGTGATCGGCGATTTCACGCTGATCCCGGCCGTCGTCGGTGGCGCCTCGCCGGCCATGGTGGCCAACGTCATCGAGGCCTGCGACGACGGCCGCACGCTGATTCTGGTGAGCTCGGATCTCTCCCATTACCACGACTACGACACCGCAAAGCGCTTGGATGCGCAGACCGCGCGCCACATCCTGAGTTTGGACGACCATCTCGTCGGCGAACAGGCGTGCGGCGCGGCGGCCATCAACGGTCTCTTGTACTACGCCAAACGCCACGGCCTCGGTGCGGAACTGCTGGATCTGCGCAATTCCGGCGATACCGCAGGCACCCGCGACCGGGTGGTGGGCTATGGCAGCTTCGCGCTGCGTCCGGCGGCCTGAGGACAGGTGTCATGAACGCCAACCCGGCATCGCTGAACGATCCGGCCGTCGGGCGCCTCCTGCTCGAGATCGCCCGCCGCTCGATCGCCCACGGCCTCACCCATGGCGAGCCGCTGCCCGTGGATCCGGCGGCTTATCCGCCGCTCGTGCGTGCGCCAGGAGCGAGCTTCGTTACGTTGACGCTCCGCGGGCAACTGCGCGGCTGCATCGGCATGCTGGAGGCCATCCGCCCGCTGGTGCAGGACGTGGCCGAAAATGCCTATGCGGCGGCCTTCGCCGATCCGCGCTTTCCGCCGTTGCGGCCCGAGGAATTCGCGCACATACGCATCGCCGTCTCGGTACTCACTGCACCCGAACCGCTGCCGGTACGCAGCGAAGCCGAGCTCCTCGCCTGGCTCGAACCACACGTGCACGGCCTCATCCTGGAAGAAGGCCGCCGCCGTGCGACCTTCCTGCCCAAGGTGTGGGACGAATTGCCCGATCCGGCGCAGTTCCTCGCCCACCTGAAGCTCAAGGCTGGCCTGCCGCCCGATTACTGGAGCGATCGCCTGCGCTTTTACGTCTATCGCAGCCTCGATTTCGCCGAGGGCTAAACCGCCTGGACCGGAAGACGCGAAAGGTGAAGGCTGTCCTCACATCCGCTGCACGCCAAGGCAAGAGGGCCTGCGGGATATTCATTCAGCGGATGAACCCTCCCCCTGGCATCCGCCTTCCGGACCCCGCCTCGCGCGGGGTTCTTTTTTGAGTGCATCGGCGACGCGGCCGGCCTGCAACCTTCAGGCACCAACCGCGGCCTTGCGTGCGGGCCCCGCACGCAGCAATGCGCAGACCAGCGCCACGCATACGATGACCGGCAGCCAGATCGGCAGCAGCACCAGCATGGCCAGCGGCACGGCGATGGCCAGGGCGACCCCGCCAAGGATCAATCCAAGCACGCTGCCGACCAGGGAGAAACAGGCGCCGACCAGGCCGCATACCAACTTGAACACCAGGCCGAGCACGGCAAGGACCATGCAAAAAAACGCCAGCATCGCCGCTATGCACAGAATCGCAAGTATCGTCATGGCTCGTTGTCCTCATCGACCTACCGCGGGGCACCCACCCATGAGTTTATGCCGGCACGGGTACGAACATCCGGCGGTTATTGCAAGGTTTCGCTCAGGATCCGTGGCGTAACGAAAATTAGCAGCTCGGCCTTGTCGTTCTGGCGCGAGGTCTTGCGAAACAGCAGGCCCAGCCCCGGAATATCGCCCAGCCCCGGCACCTTGGTGGTCGAATTGCTCTTGGTGACCTCGTAGATGCCGCCCAGCACCACCGTCTGGCCATTGTCGACCAGCACCGACGTGTTGAGCTCGCGGGTGTCGATCTGCGGCACCTTGCCACTGCCCGGCGCGTCGATGAAGGCCGCCAGGGCGTCTTTCTTCACGTTGATCATCAGATAGACGCGGTTGTCGGCGGTGATCGTCGGCGTCACCCGCAGTTCGAGCACGGCATCCTTGAACTGCACGGTGGCGGTGCCGCTGTTCGCCGCCCCAGTGGCGCTGTTCTGATAGGTGACATAGCCGATCTCCTGACCCTGGCGGATCACCGCCTCCTGCTGGTTGGCGGTGATCACGCGCGGACTGGAAATGACCTCGCCACGGCCCTCGGTCTGGGCGGCGGAAAGCTCCAGGTCGACGGCGTAGTTGGCGCCCAGGATAGCCAGGGCGAAGCTGCCGCCCGGCGTCGTGGACGGCAGATTGACGTTCAAGCCGCTGCCGTCGCTGGGGAACGTCGTCCCGGTGGTGGTGCCATTGCCGATGTCCTTGCCGCCGGTGGAAATGACCTGTCCGCTCGGATTGACCCGACGGGCCTGGACGCCAAACTTGGAACCGAGCTCGCGGGTGAAATCATCGGTAGCCACCACGATGCGCGATTCGATCAGGACCTGCTGCACCGGCCTGTCCAGCACCGCGATGAGGTCGCGCAATTCGCGGATTTTTTCCGGCGTGTCATTGATGAGCAGCGTATTGGTGCGGACGTCATAGGACACGCTGCCGCGTGCTGACAAAAACCCCCGGCTACGACCGCTGCTGCCGCCACCGCCATTGCTCTGCATGCTGCCCTGGGTCAGCAGCTTGGCGATGTCGACCGCCTTGCCGTAGCTGATCGGTACGTAGTCGGTCACGAGTTCGGCGTTGTCTTCGGCCTTGAGCCGCGCATCGGCGACGCTTTGCTCGTAGTCGGCCAGCTCCTTCTGCGGGGCGATCCAGACCACATTGCCGTTGCGGCGCTTGTCCAGGCTCTTGGCCCGCAGGATGACGTCCAGCGCCTGGTCCCAGGGCACATTGACCAGCCGCAACGTGATGCTGCCACCGACGGTGTCGGAGGCGACCAGGTTCAGCCCGGAGACGTCGGCGAGCAGCTGCAGGGCGGAACGCACCGGGATGTCCTGCATGTTGAACGTGACGCGGTTGCCGGTATAGACCGGTTCCTGGCCCTTGGCGAGCTTGGCATCCGTGGGCGAGGCCTTTTTCGGCGCGACCTCGACCACGTACTGCTCGCCGGTCTGGTAGGAGGACGTCTCGACGTTGCCCTTGACCGCGATCTCCAGCCGCGCGGCGCCGGCGGCATTGCGCTTGACGTCGATGGCCTGCACGGGCGTGGCGAAATCCATGACGTCCAACCGCTGGACCAGCTTGTCCGGCAAGTTGGCATGGTCGAGTTCGACGATCACGCTGTCGGCCTGGCGGCGCATCTGGGCGTTGGCACCGGGCCCGCTGAAGTCGATCAGGATGCGGCCCTCGCCATTGGGACCGCGCCGGAAATCGACCTTGGTGATCGCCGGACCGTTCGCGGCCGAAGGCAGGGCCTTGGATGGATCGATGGTGGCCGCCGTGGTGGTGGTTTGCGCGGCGGTACCGTCGTTGACGGTGAGCACCAGGCTCGCCCCCTCCACCCGGGCGCGGTAGGTGGATTCGCGCTGCAGCTCGACGACCACGCGCGTGCGGTTGCCCGCCGAGATCGCGGTGACCCCGTTCGTGGCTCCCTTGCCGACCGCAAGATGCCGCGCGGCCGCATTGACGGTGTCATCGAAATCGAGCGCGATCCGCGGCGGATTGGCCGTGGTGAAGATCTTGGGTTGCGGCACCGGCCCGGGCGCGAAATCCATGCGCAGCTCGACCCGCCCGCCAGGCAAGGTGTCGTATTGAATGTTCTTGAGGGTGGCGGTCGCGCCGGCCCGACCCGCAAGGGAAAGCCCGGCGATCAAGAGCAGGCCGGCCACCAGGCCATGCCGCACCCGGCGCAGCGCACACTTCTCGGTTCCGCTTTGCATGCTCATGGCATCTGCCCTTTGCTCATTTTTCGCCGAGCGCAATGCTGGCCGTGCGTTCCATCCACCCGCCGTTGCCGTTGGGAACCAGCTCGACCAATTCGATGTGGTCATCTGCGATCTTCGTGATGCGGCCATAGTTCTGGCCGATGTATTCGTTGCGGTGCACGCGGTGGATGACGCCGGCCGGATCCTTGATTAACACCTCCATCGTCGCGCCGCTGCCAAGCGTGCCTACCATCTTCAGGCTGTCCAGGGCGAACATTTCCAGCGGCTCCTTGGGCCGGTTCTCGTCCGGGCGCGGGCCGGCATTGCCCGCCGACGGCTGCAGTTCGGCGGTGCTCGGGCTGAATGGGTCGCGCATGTCCTGGTCGTTGTACTGGAACGTCTCGAAGGTCTTGATCACCGGCAGCGGCGGAATCGGCGCCCCCTTCCGCGCTTTCTCCTGCGCCACCCAATCGCGCAGATCGGACATGCCGCGGGTGCAGCCGGCCAGGGCCAGTGCGACGCACAGCAGGAACAGAAGCCGCGTGCTCGACATGGCGAACGGGCCGCTCATGGCTTGCCCCCCGACTTGCCCGCGGTGGGCTTGGCAAGCTTGGCGTCCTTGCCGCCGCCTTCGTCGTCTTCCAGATACCGATAGGTCTTGACCGTGCCCTGCAGCACCAGCTGGTGGCTGTCCTTGTCTTTGGGCGTCAGGGACACGTCGTGCATGGTCAGGATCACCACCCGGGGCAGTGAAGCCACGCCGCTGATGAAGGTACCGAACTGGTGATAGGTGCCGATCATCTTGAGCTGGATCGGCTTTTCGGCGTAGAAATCCTTCGGGATCTCGGCGCCCGGCTGGAACAGCTCGGTTTCAAGGCCCGCCGACAGCGCCGTCTGGGAAATGTCGACCAGCAGCTCGGGCATCTCCGTCCTGCTCGGCAACTGGCGCAGCAGCTGGCGCAGCATGTCCTGCATTTCATCCAGCTGCTGCTGCAAGGCATCCAGGTTGATCGCCTTGGATTGTTTCTGCGAAAACTCCTGCTTGAGCTGGTCTTCCTTGGCCGCCAGCGTAGTCAGCTCGTCCTGCTGGTCGCTGATCTTGAGATACCAGCCCAGGAAGGCGACGACCAGAAAAACCAGCGCGGTGAAGAAGATTTTCACCGAACGCGGCCAGCCGCCGATGTTGTTGCGGTCGAGACTGCGCAGCTCGTCGAGGAACTTCATGGCTTGGTCCCTCCCGCTGCGGGCCTGACCGCCGGTGCGGAAGCGTCTTCCGGCTTGGGACGGTTCAGGGTGACGTCGAGCCCGAACACGTAGGGCATGCGACTGTCGGCGTGGGTATTTTCGGTCTTGCGCAGATCCGCGTGGCCCATCCAGGGCGATGCCTCGATGTTGCGCATGTACTCGGCGACGCTGGCGTTGGACTGGGCAAGGCCATCAAGCGACAGTGAATTGCCGCTCTGCTTGAGCCCGGTCAGCCGGACGCTCGGCGGCGTGGTCTTCACCAGCTCGTCGAACAGATGGACCATCTGCGACCGGTTGGCCTGCAGCTGTTCGATGATGTCCTTGCGGGCCAGGAGACGCTGCCTGACCTTTTCCAGGTCCTTGATCTTGTCGATCTTCTCGTCGATTTGCTTGATCTCGCCCTCAAGGTAGGCATTGCGTTCGTTCTGGTTGTCGATGCGTGCGCCCATCCAGAACGACCACAGCATCAGCACGAGCACCGCGGCGACGAAGGCCGCGCCCAGCTGCATGAAGAACTCGCGCTCGCGCTGCTTGCGCCGCTGCGCGCGCCAGGGAAGCAGGTTGATGCGTGCCATCAGTCGAAGCTCCTCAAGGCGAGCCCGACGGCGATCATCAACGCCGGCGCATCCTGGGCGAGCGCTTGCGCCTGGACGCGGGATGACAGCGCCATGCGCGCAAGCGGATTGGCCACCACGCAAGGCACGCCGAGCTGTTCCTCCAGCATCCGGCCGATGCCGTCGATCGAGGCGCTGCCGCCCGCGAGCACCACTTCATCGACCTTGCCATACTCGCTGCCGGCGAAGAAGAACTGCAGGAGACGGCTGATCTGCTGCACCAGCGCTTCCTTGAACGGCTCGAGGACTTCGCTCTCGTAGGACTCAGGCAGGCCACCCTTGCGCTTGGCGCGGCCGGCCTCTTCATAGGAGAGGCCGTAGCGGCGCATGATCTCGTCGGTGAGCTGGCGGCCGCCGAAGACCTGCTCGCGTGAATAGATGGTGCGCTGGCTCTTCAGCACCGAGAGCGTGGTCATGGTGGCGCCGATGTCGACCAGGGCGACCAGGGCATCGCGCCCCACGTTGAGCTGATCGACGAGCAGCGCGAAGGCGTTTTCGAGCGCGAAGGCCTCGACATCGATCACCTGTGCCTTGAGGCCACCGAGCTCGAGCGCGGCCACGCGCATGTCGACGTTCTCGGTGCGCGAGGCCGCCAGCAGCACGTTGTTCATTTCCGGGTTGTCGCGGACCGGACCCAAGACCTCGAAGTCGAGACTGACTTCCTCGATCGGATAGGGAATGTACTGGTTGGCATCGACCAGGATCTGTCCTTCGAGATCGTCTTCGGACAGGTCGGCCGGCATCGGCACGATGCGCGTGATGACCGCCGATCCGGCCACCGCCGCTGCGGCATGCTTGGCTTTCGAGCCGGAACGGGCGAGCGCGCGACGGATGGCCTCGCCCACCGCCTCGACCTCGACGATGTTTTTTTCCACCACGGCATTGGGCGGCAGCGGCTCGACCGCGTAATGCTCGACGCGGTAGCGACCACCGGACTGGCTGAGCTGGAGCAGCTTGACCGCGGTCGAGCTGATGTCGACACCGATCAGTGGCGGCCTTTTGGGCGTGAACAACCCCACGGTGATCCCCTTCCCCCTGCGCCCGCCTGTATCCCAAGCCTGGGCTTATGTATCGGCATTAGAGCCAAAAACTAACGAGCTGGCAACGCTTTGTCGTCTATTTCTCGACATTGCCCTCGTGACGGTCGCCACACTTGCGCACCTTTGTGGATTCCATGGGCGAGTCGAGCGGCATCGCGCCGGCCCCTGTGCCGTGGTTCGAATCGATCAGGCCACTTCAATCGGCAGGCCGCGCAGGCGCACCGGTATCGCCCGGGCAAGGCGCCTCGAGACACGTCTTCGCCGCCCTCTCGAGGGCACGCAGGTTGGCTTTACGCACGGCCTCGACGAAGCCAGTGAACGGCAGGTCGGTGATGCCGACCAGGCCGATATGGCTGTTTTCGCCATCGAGCAGCCGCCCGCTGACCGGCTGGTCGGCATAGGCGAACCAATGCGCGCCGACGATCAGCGGATCGCCGGCGGCGGCGGAAAGATAACGTGCGTAAGCCTCGCCGCGCCCCGCTTCGTTCCACACCGGCACCAGGCCCTTGCCGAAGGGGCCGCGATCGTCCGAGCCGAAATGGAACTCGCCGATCAGCAGCGGCCGGTCTAGTCGCTGCAGCAGGGCTCTGTCCAGGCCATGCTGCGGCAGGTCGGCATAGACATTGAAGCTGAGCACGTCGACGCGGCGGGCACTGGCCTCGATCGCCTCCGGCGTGCTGCTGGCAAAGCGGGCACCGAGGATCAGGTGGTGCGGATCGTGCCGGCGTAGTGCCGTCACCGCCACGTCGAAATACGTTTCGGCGTAACGGCGTTGCCAGGCGGCATAGTCGGCGGCGATCGCCGGATGCGCCGGTTCCGGCACCGGCGCGACGAAGCCGGTCGCCTCGAGCGCCATCCAGTCCTGGATCGCCAGGCCCCAGGCGACAGCGAGTCGCGCCGCACTGCCGTAGCGACGCTTGAGCTCGGCAATGAAGACCCGTTTGGCATGGCTGACCGGCATGCCGGCGAGCGTGCCGCGGGCCAGCGCCCAGCGGCCCTGCGCACCCGGTCCGGCCCAGGGCAACTCGTTGTCGAGAAAGTAGCCGAGCAGCCAGGGATCGTCGTGAGCGCCGGCGCTCGCGCGTGCGGCAGCGGCCTCGGCGGCTTCGGCAAAACGCGGATCGAACGGATCGGGCATGCGGCCCCACCAGTCCTGGCCGGTGGCCACGTTGCCGAAGGCACCGGCAATCGTCAGTGTGCGCGTGTAGGCGAGTCGATGCGCGGCGCCGAGTGCCGGCTCGCTCCAGGCGCCCAGTGTGTTGAAGCCCCAGGCGGCAAGTCGTGCGAGCGTGCGCGCACGCCAGGCGGACAGCCCATCCGCGCCGTCGGCGCGATAGAGGTTGGCGGCATAGAAGTCGAACCAGGTGCCGCTGGCGAAGGCCAGGCCGGCACGCGCGCCGATCTCCGTGGAGGCGGGACGGTCCTCGCCGTAGAACGTCCGCCAGGGTCCCTCGCGTGGCGGCAAGCCGCGGAACATCCATTCGCGCCCCTGCACGTGGCTGCGTCCCTCGCCGGGATCGACGGCATCGACACCCAGCGAGAAGAACGCCCCGCCTTCCGGCGTCACCAGCCACCAGCGCCCGGCTGCCTTCTGCGCGTGAAACCAGCCGGTGGCGGTGAGGCCGACCACGCCTGGCCGGCCGCCGTAGCGATCCCCGCCAGCCGGTGCGGGCGGCCGGGTCGCCGCCTCGCGTACCTGGGCCGCCCGCAAGGCCGGGGTATCGGCGATCTTTTCCGGCCAGCTGCCGCGGGTGTATTGCCCGAAACCATCGACGATGGCGCGATAGGCTTCAGTCACCGCGGTCTCGTCCGGATGGGTCCGCGGCTGAGCGAACCAGACCTGCTGCGGCGCCTGCGGGGCCGGCATGCTCACGCGCACGGCGCGCAACGCGCCCGATAGCGGCGTTCCGGTTACCGTGGTCGCCAGCAGCAGACGCCGGCCGGAGGACTCGAACGGCATCGGCGGCCCGGCCTGCATGCCGAAATCGCGCGGCGACAACGGCCGCAGCGGCAGGACCAGGGTCTGCGCCGGCCCCGCGGGCACGCCGACCGTGGCCTGAAGTCTTTCCCCGCCGTCGCCCTCGGCCTGCAGCGTCAAGGTGATG
Source organism: Aerosticca soli (assembly GCF_003967035.1). Classification (GTDB taxonomy): domain Bacteria; phylum Pseudomonadota; class Gammaproteobacteria; order Xanthomonadales; family Rhodanobacteraceae; genus Aerosticca; species Aerosticca soli. Next base: position 2,203,476 of record NZ_AP018560.1, read on the forward strand.
GCCCATGGCATGCGATTGGCCAACTCGATCCGCCATTCCCCATGCCCCGACCAGGGCGGCGCGCCCGGCGCTGGCCGGAACACCAGCGTCGGCGCGACCGCGGGCTGGAAGCCGTAACCCTGCCAGGGCGCCTCGGCCGGCACGGACACCACCTCGTGGAGCTCGGCCATAGTCGTCTGCGCGACGCCACCGGCCATCGGCAGCCATGCCAGCACCGCCCAAGTCATCATCGGCAAGTGCTTCACCCGCCCACCTGCCGCTCCACCCAACACCAGGCGTAATACACCGGGACGCCCAGGGCGATGATGACCAGGCTCATGCCGGCCTGGCCGGGGGCATCGATCGCGGTGGCGACGATCACCGCGATCACCGTGCCGACGAACGCCAGCGGCAGCCAGGGATAGCCAGGCACGCGATAGGGCGCCGGCTCGCCGGCATGGCGCCGATACCAGAACAGCGTACCAATGCCGCAGGCGTGCGCCAGCCATTCGCCCACCGTGGTGTAGTCGAGCAGTTGCCCGAAACTGCCCGAGAGCGTGAGCACGATCGCCCACGCGCCCAGGGTCGCCAGCGCCACCTGCGGGGCCCGGGTATGCGGATCGATGCGGCCGACCGCGGAAAAGAACATCCCGTCCGCGCCCATCGTCTGCAGCACGCGGGCGCCGCCGGCAATGGCGATGCTGCAATAACCGAAACTGGAACAGGCGATGCCGAGCGCCATCCAGGTCGCGCCGCGTGGCCCGAGCCAGCGCTGCATGAGCTCGGCCGCCGGCGCGTGACTCGCCGCCAGCCCGGCATGGCCGAGACCGGCCAGATAGGCACCGTTGACCAGCACATAGCAGAGCATGACGCCGGTCAGTCCCAGCCCCAGCGCCCGCGGCAGCGTCCGCTGGGGCGCCCGCACCTCACCGGCAAGATCGTTGAGATAGTGAAAGCCGCCATAGGTGAAAAGCACCGGCAGCAGTGCACCGAACCACGCGCCCGGCGGCAGCGGACGCGGCGGCGCCTGCGTCCAGGCCAAACCTTGCGCCCGATAGGCAAGCACCAGTCCAGCCATCAGCAGTACCGCGATCGCCGCCAGCTTGAGCAGCGCAAAAACGTTCTGCAGCCAGGCTCCCGCGCGGATACCGAACAGGTTGACTCCGACGATGAAGGCGATCGCTCCCACCGCTAACGGCTTGACCAGCAGCGTGGGGAAGCCGAGCGCTGCGCACAGATAATCGGCAAAGGTGGTCGCCACCGCCGCCACACTGCCCGGATAGTTGATGAGCGCCATCGTCCAGCCGAACAGGAAAGCCGGCAATTTGCCGAAAGCCTCGCGCAGATAGACATACGTGCCGCCAGCCTGCGGGCGCCGGGCACCCAGCTCGGCGTAGCACAACGCCCCGGCCAACGTGAGCAGGCCGCCGATCGTCCACAACACCAGCACCTGCCAGCCGCTGCCGGTACGTTCGGCGATCGTGGCCGGGGTGCGGAAAATGCCCGCGCCGATCACGCCGCCGATGACGATCATCGCCGCATCCCAGGTACCGAGTCGGCGCAGGTAAGTGCTGGAGGCGGGCGGGCTCATGAGGGCTGATGGTCGCGCACGGACGGCCCGCAACGATAGCGTGCCCGGGCCGTCATGACGCATGGCCCGTGCCGCTGGCGCTTCTGGGCTGGCCCGTCCGCGGACTTGCGTCGCGCTTCCATGCCGAACACGCCGGCACGCATTGACAACCATGCCGCGCGGTGCTGCTCTAGCCATCCGCATGGGAGGCCAATGACCATCGGCCTCGAGCTATAAAAAAGGTTCTTCTCCCAACTGAGTGGAGAGAGGCGCACGGCCGACGGGTCAGACTTGCTGTTCTTGAGGCAACAAACTGGGGCCGGCCGTGGCCGAGCAGGATTGTATGTCCCGTCTGGGCGGCTGGACGGGATACCGAGTTGGCAAGTGGCGTTATGAGCTGCGCAGGCAGCAGCGCTGGCTGGTGATCGAGTTGGAGCCGACGCCGGGGGCGCAGCGGCAATGCACGGGCTGTGGGCAGGCGGTCGTGGCCATCCATGACTGGACGATGCGGCGCATTCGCGAGTTGCCCGTGTTCGGTGCGCCGGTGGAGCTGCACGTGCCGCGTCTTCGGCTGGCTTGCCAGGGCTGCGGGCCGCGGCTGGAACAGTTGGACTGGCTGGATCCGCATGCGCGGGTAACGCGGCGTCTGGCCGACAGCGTGGCCCGGCTGTGTGCAGTGACGTCGGTGCTGCACGCGGCGCGTTGGCATGGCATCGACTGGAAGACGGCCAAGGCCATCGACTGGCGGGCACTGGAGCGCGATCTGGGGCCGGTGGATCTGGAGGGCGTGCGCCGGATCGCCATGGACGAGTTCGCGATCCAGAAGGGCCATCGCTACGCCACTGTGGTGGTCGATGTGGAGCGCAAGCGGGTGCTGTGGGTGGGGCGCGGCCGTTCGCGAGTCGAGATCAGGCCGTTCTTCGAACAGCTCGGGCCGGCGCGTTGCGCCCTTATCGAGGCCGTGGCCATGGACATGAACACGGCCTACGACCTGGAAGTGCGCCAGCACTGCCCGAATGCCCGCGTGGTGTACGACCTGTTCCACGTGGTCGCCAAGTACGGACGCGAGGTGATTGGCCGGGTGCGGGTGGACGCGGCCAATCAGCTGCGTCACGACAAGCCGGCGCGCCGAGTGGTCAAGCGCGCCCACTGGCTGCTGCTGCGCAATCCTCGGCGCCTGAAGGAAGCCGAACACATCCGGCTGGACGAGGTACTGGCGGCCAACCGGCCGCTGATGACGGCCTACGTGATGAAAGAACAGCTCAAGGCGCTGTGGAACGCACCGACAGCCTGGGCGTGGCGGGCAGCCTGGAAACAATGGCTACGCCATGCCCAGGAAAGCGGCATCCCCGCCCTGACCCACTTCGCTCAATGCCTCAAACCTTACTGGCGCGGCATCCTCAGCCGGGTGCGCTGGCCCCTGCATACCGGGCTGCTCGAAGGCATCAACAACAAGATCAAGGTCATCAAGCGCATCGCCTACGGCTACCGCGATGACGCCTACTTCTTCCTCAAGATCCGGGCGGCCTTCCCCGGAGTTGGGTGAAGAACCATAAAAAATCCCGCACCGGAGGGCTTTCATGAAGACTTCGACACGACGCCTCCTGGCCCACCTGGCCACCACCGCTGGACTGTTGATCACGGCGCCGGTTCTTGCCAAGAACGTCAGCGCCTGCCTGATCACCAAGACCGACACCAACCCCTACTTCGTCACCATGAAGAAGGGGGCCATGGAAAAGGCCAAGGCACTCGGCGTCCAGCTCAAGACCTACGCAGGCAAATACGATGGCGACAATCAGGCGCAGGTGGATGCCATCGAGTCCTGCATGGCCGACCATGCCGACGGCATCCTGATCACCCCCTCGGACACCCGCGCAATCGTGCCCACCGTGCAGAAGGCCCGCCAGGCGGGTCTGCTGGTGATCGCACTCGACACGACGCTGGAGCCGGTGGACGCCGCCGATGCCACCTTTGCCACGGATAATTTCCAGGCCGGCGAGCTCATCGGACGCTGGGCCAAGGGCCTGCTGGGCGACAAGGCCAAGACGGCACGCATTGCCTTCCTCGATCTTTCCACCAGCCAGCCTTCGGTCGACGTGCAGCGCGATCAGGGCTTCATGGTCGGCTTCGGCATCGACCCCAAAGACAAGAACAAATGGGGTGATGAGAACGACCCGCGCATCGTCGGCCACGACGTGACGGGCGGCGCCGAGGACGGCGGACGCCGGGCCATGGAAAACCTGCTGCAGAAGGACCCGGGCATCAACCTGGTCTATACGATCAATGAACCGGCCGCGGCCGGCGCCTATCAGGCGCTCAAGGCGGTGGGGCTCGAGAAGCAGGCCACGATCGTCTCCATCGACGGCAGTTGCACGGGCGTCCAAAACGTCCGCGACGGCATCATCGGCGCGACTTCCCAGCAATACCCGCTGCTCATGGCCGCCGAGGGCATCGAGGCCATCAAAACCTACGTCGAGACCGGCAAGAAACCACAGAATAGCCAGGGTCTCAACTTCCATAACACCGGCGTCAACCTCATCACCACCCATCCGGTGCCTGGCGTGCCTTCGATCAGCGTGAAGGAAGGTCTGGCCAGATGCTGGGGCTGAGCCATGTCGCACAGCCTGGATATGAAATCGATGCATGACTCAGTCGATACGGGCGCCCCGGCCTTCGAAGAGCGGTCGATCACGCCGCTGGAGCGCGTGCAGCATTTTCTGCACAGAAACCCAGCGGCGATCCCACTCATCGTGCTCGCCCTGGCGGTGCTGGGTTTCGGGCTCGGCATCGGCCCGCGCTTCTATTCGGCGTTCACGCTGACGCTGATCCTGCAACAGGTGGCGATCACCGGCATCGTCGGCGCGGGACAAACCCTCGTCATCCTGACCGCAGGCATCGATCTTTCCGTCGGCGCCATCATGGTGCTTGCCTCCGTGGTCATGGGTCAGTGCGCCATGCACTACGGCTTGCCCGGTCCGCTCGCCGTGCTGGCTGGCCTCGCGGTCGGCGGCCTGTGCGGACTCGTCAACGGCCTGCTCGTCGCCAAATGGCGCCTGCCGCCGTTCATCGCCACCCTCGGCACCTGGTCGATCTTCGGCGCGATCGTCTTCATCTATTCAGGCAACGAGACCGTGCGCAGCCAGGACATCGACCAGGTGGCGCCGATCCTGCATTTCTTCGGCGGATCTTTCCGCATCGGCGGAGCGGTCTTCACCTATGGCGTCGTGCTGATGGTGCTGGTCATCGGCGTGCTCTGGTATGCCCTCAATTACACCGCCTGGGGCCGCCACGTGTATGCCGTGGGAAATGACCAGGACGCGGCGTTGCTGGCCGGCATCCGCGTCGATCGCGTGCTCGTTTCGGTCTATGTGGTTACCGGCCTCATCTGCGCGCTGGCCGGCTGGACGCTGATCGGTCGCATCGGCGCCATCTCGCCGCAGGCGGGCCAGCTCGAAAACATCAACGCGATCACCGCCGTCGTGATCGGCGGCACCTCGCTTTTCGGCGGACGTGGCTCGATCCTGGGCACGCTCTTTGGCGCCCTCATCGTCGGTGTCTTCTCCCTCGGGTTGAGATTGCTGGGCACCGATCCGCAATGGACGCAGCTTGCCGTCGGCGCACTGATCATCCTCGCCGTGGGTGTGGACCAGTGGATTCGGAAGATCTCTGCATGAACCCACCCGTTCCCATACTTTCTGCACGCCACCTGATCAAGCGCTACGGGCGCGTCACCGCGCTGGACGGGGCCGATTTCGATCTTTATCCCGGCGAGGTCCTGGCCGTCATCGGCGACAATGGTGCAGGCAAATCGACCCTGATCAAGGTCATTTCCGGTGCCGTCACGCCCGACGCGGGAGAAATCCGCCTCGCCGGTGAAGTCGTCCATTTCGATTCACCGATGCAGGCCCGCGAAGCCGGCATCGAAACCGTCTATCAGACCTTGGCTTTGTCACCCGCGCTGTCCATCACCGACAACCTGTTTCTCGGTCGCGAGCTCCGCAGGCGGGGCTTGCTCGGCTCGGTGCTGCGCATGCTCGACCGGCGCGCCATGGAGCGCTTCGCGCGCGAGAAACTCACGGAACTCGGCCTCACCACGATCCAGAACATCGGCCAGGCGGTGGAGACGCTCTCGGGCGGCCAGCGCCAGGGCGTGGCGGTGGCCAGGGCCGCCGCCTTCGCCGCCAAGGTGATCATCCTGGACGAACCCACCGCCGCCTTGGGCGTCAAGGAATCGGCCCGCGTCCTCGATCTCATCCGCCAAGTCAAGCGGCGCGGTCTTTCCATCGTGCTGGTTTCGCACAACATGCCGCACGTCTTCGAAGTCGCCGACCGCGTCCATATCCATCGACTCGGACGACGCATCGCCGTAGTCGATCCAAAACGGATCAGCGCTTCCGAAGCCGTGGCCATCATGACCGGCGCCAAGGCCCCCGAAGACATCCAGGCCGCATGAACGACCCGCTGCCGGCACTGGCGCAACGCATCCTTACCGACGCCGGCGCCCGGAGGCGCTTCATCGTCGCCATTGCCGGGCCGCCGGCTGCCGGAAAATCCATGCTTGCCGAGAAACTCCGACAGCTACTCGACCAGGAGACGGGCAAGGCATGCGCCGCGGTCTTTCCGCTGGACGGCTTCCATTTCGATGACTGCGTGCTCGAGGCTCGCGGACAGCGCAACCGCAAGGGCGCCCCCTTCACCTTCGACGTCGGTGGCTATGCAGCAACCCTCAGGCGCATTCGCCAGGGCGATGAAGAAGTGGCCATACCGATCTTCGATCGCTCGATGGAGCTCTCTCGCGCAGGCGCCGCGATCATCGAACCGCGCCACCGCATCATCCTCACCGAAGGCAATTATCTCCTGCTCGACAAGGCGCCATGGTCTACGCTGCGGCCACTCTATGATCTTTGCGTCCTGCTCAAGGCGCCCGAGGACATCCTTCATCGACGACTCACGCAGCGCTGGCTGACACACGGCAAAACCCTCGACGCAGCGGAAAATTGGATCGCCACGAACGATCTGCCGAATATCCGCCACGTACTGGCCCATAGCGGCCAGGCGGACGTGGTATTCAACGCCGCCTGACCGGCATTCACCACCCCCCGAAAAAACCGAACCCCCGTCCATGGCTGGGCGGGGGTTTGGGGTATGGGAAGGGGACCCTGGCGGTGACCTACTCTTGCATGCGAAGTTGCACACTACCATCGGCGCGGCTGCGTTTCACTTCCGAGTTCGGGATGGGATCGGGTGGGACCACAGCGCTATGGCCGCCAGGGAAGGGGTAGAAGCGGCGCCGGTGGCGCCCGCTTCGAACTTTGAAGTCCTTATTTTTCGAAGAGTCCGCCATGGACGGCGGATGTGGCTCTACGCGCAAGGACTTCGCGTCAAACATAAGGTAAACGAGTGACAAGCGTCTGGCGGAAGGAGCCGGATCTATCGCGGCGTTGGCGCGAAGCGCCTTGGGGTTATATGGTCAAGCCGCACGGCGCATTAGTACAGGTAAGCTCAACGCATTGCTGCGCTTACACATCCTGCCTATCAACCACGTAGTCTACATGGTGCCTTGAGGAGCCTTGAAGGCTCGGGAGATCTCATCTTGGGGCGTGCTTCCCGCTTAGATGCTTTCAGCGGTTATCACTTCCGTTCATAGCTACCCGGCAATGCCATTGGCATGACAACCGGCACACCAGCGGAACGTCCACTCCGGTCCTCTCGTACTAGGAGCAGCCCCCCTCAAATCTCCAACGCCCACGACAGATAGGGACCGAACTGTCTCACGACGTTCTGAACCCAGCTCGCGTACCACTTTAAATGGCGAACAGCCATACCCTTGGGACCGGCTACAGCCCCAGGATGTGATGAGCCGACATCGAGGTGCCAAACACCGCCGTCGATATGAACTCTTGGGCGGTATCAGCCTGTTATCCCCGGAGTACCTTTTATCCGTTGAGCGATGGCCCTTCCATACAGAACCACCGGATCACTAAGACCTACTTTCGTACCTGCTTGATCCGTCGATCTTGCAGTCAAGCACGCTTATGCCTTTGCACACAGTGCGCGATGTCCGACCGCGCTGAGCGTACCTTCGTGCTCCTCCGTTACGCTTTGGGAGGAGACCGCCCCAGTCAAACTACCCACCACACACGGTCCCTGACCCGGATCACGGGCCGAGGTTAGAACGTCAAGCACTTCAGGGTGGTATTTCAAGGATGGCTCCACCCGAACTGGCGTCCGGGTTTCGCAGCCTCCCACCTATCCTACACAGAAGAACTCAACGTTCAGTGTGAAGCTGTAGTAAAGGTTCACGGGGTCTTTCCGTCTTGCCGCGGGAACGCTGCATCTTCACAGCGATTTCAATTTCACTGAGTCTCGGGTGGAGACAGCGCCGCTGTCGTTACGCCATTCGTGCAGGTCGGAACTTACCCGACAAGGAATTTCGCTACCTTAGGACCGTTATAGTTACGGCCGCCGTTTACCGGGGCTTCGATCAAGAGCTTCGCCTTGCGGCTGACCCCATCACTTAACCTTCCGGCACCGGGCAGGCGTCACACCCTATACGTCCACTTTCGTGTTTGCAGAGTGCTGTGTTTTTGATAAACAGTCGCAGCGGCCAGGTTACTGCGACCCATCAGAGCTCAGCTACGCACGTAGCCACCCCGATGGGCGCACCTTCTCCCGAAGTTACGGTGCCATTTTGCCTAGTTCCTTCACCCGAGTTCTCTCAAGCGCCTTGGGATTCTCACCCTGCCTACCAGTGTCGGTTTACGGTACGGTTCTCTCAAGCTGAAGCTTAGTGGCTTTTCCTGGAAGCGTAGTGTCAGTCACTTCGCCCAAAAAAGGGCTCGTCTCGGTGCTCGGTGTATGGATGCCCGGATTTGCCTAAGCACCCCACCTACCGCCTTTCCCCGGGACAACCAACGCCCGGTAGACCTAACTTTCTCCGTCCCCACATCGCACTTGAGAAGAGTGCCGGAATATTAACCGGCTTCCCATCGACTACGCATTTCTGCCTCGCCTTAGGGGCCGACTCACCCTGCGCCGATGAACGTTGCGCGAGGAAACCTTGGGCTTTCGGCGTGCGGGCTTTTCACCCGCATGATCGTTACTCATGTCAGCATTCGCACTTCCGATACCTCCAGCAGGCCTCTCGACCCACCTTCACAGGCTTACGGAACGCTCCTCTACCGCGCACATTGCTGTGCACCCCGAGCTTCGGTGTCTAGCTTGAGCCCCGTTGAATCTTCCGCGCAGACCGACTCGACCAGTGAGCTATTACGCTTTCTTTAAAGGGTGGCTGCTTCTAAGCCAACCTCCTGGCTGTCTATGCCTTTCCACATCGTTTTCCACTTAGCTAGAACTTGGGGACCTTAGCTGCGGGTCTGGGTTGTTTCCCTTTTCACGACGGACGTTAGCACCCGCCGTGTGTCTCCCGTACAGTCTGTCCTGGTATTCGGAGTTTGCCATGGTTTGCTAAGTCGC